>NZ_JBSFTS010000003.1:0-425887 GCF_053591375.1 Streptomyces sp. NPDC003034 | reverse complement strand
GCCGCTTGTACAGCTTGCCGTTCGGGTCGCGCGGCATCGTCTCGATGAAGTCGACGGACTTGGGGCGCTTGTAGCCGGCCAGTCGCCGCTCGCAGTGGCGCAGGATCTCCGCGGCCAGGGCCTCACCCGCCACGAAGCCCTCGGCCGGTTCGATGACGGCCTTGACCTCCTCGCCCCAAGAGGGGTGGGGAATGCCGAAGGCGGCGGCGTCCGCGACCGCCGGATGGGTGAGCAGGGCCGACTCGATCTCGGCCGGGTAGATGTTGACGCCGCCCGAGATGATCATGTCGATCTTGCGGTCGCGGAGGAAGAGGTAGCCCTCTTCGTCCAGTACTCCCAGGTCGCCGACGGTGAAGAAGTCGCCGATGCGGTTCTTCCTCGTCTTGCCCTCGTCGTTGTGGTAGCTGAAGCCGCCGGTGTTCATCTTCAGGTAGACGGTGCCGAGTTCACCGGCCGGCAGCCGGTTGCCGGCGTCGTCGAAGATGGCCAGTTCGCTGATCGGCCACGCCTTGCCCACCGTGCCCGGCTTCTTCAGCCAGTCCTCGGCGGTCGCGAAGGCGCCGCCGCCCTCGCTCGCCGCGTAGTACTCCTCCACGCACCGGCCCCACCAGTCGATCATCGCCCGCTTGACGTGCTCCGGGCAGGGGGCGGCGCCGTGGATGGCGTGCCGCATCGAGGAGACGTCGTACGCGTCCTTCGTCTCCTGCGGGAGCGCGAGGAGCCGGTGGAACTGGGTCGGGACCATGTGCGTGTGCGTGCAGGCGTACTGGTCGATCAGGCGCAGCATCTCCTGCGGGCTCCACTTGTCCATCAGGACCAGCGGGTGCCCGATGTGCAGGGCCGCGCCGGCGAATTGCAGGACGGCCGTGTGGTAGAGCGGCGAGCAGACGAGGTGTACGTTGCCGTCGAAGGGGCGGATGCCGAAGATGCCGAGGAAGCCGCCGAGGTAC
Organism: Streptomyces sp. NPDC003034; assembly: GCF_053591375.1. Lineage (NCBI taxonomy): Bacteria > Bacillati > Actinomycetota > Actinomycetes > Kitasatosporales > Streptomycetaceae > Streptomyces > Streptomyces sp. NPDC003034. Next base: position 424,937 of record NZ_JBSFTS010000003.1, on the reverse strand, counting down.
GTCTCCTCCGGCAGCTTGCCGGACAGCGGGCGGCGGATTCCGCGCGGGCGGCCGGTGGTGCCCGAGGTGTAGTTCATGACCCAGCCGAGGGTGCGCTCCTCGGGGGGCGTCGCGGGCTGTCCGTCGAGGAGCCGGCGGTACGGACGGAAGCCGGCGACCGCTCCGACGGCGTAGCGGTGGCTCGCGGACAGGGCCGCCTCGTCGGCCGCGGCGGTGGCGGCGTCGGCGAAGCGCTCGTGGGCGATGAGGACCTTGGCGCCGGAGTCGGAGACGATCCAGGCGATCTCCGGGCCCACGAGGTGGTGGTTGACGGGGACGAGGTAGAAGCCGGCCTGGGTGGCGGCGAGGTAGGCGGTGAGGAACTCGACCCCGTTGGGCAGGACGACGGCGAAGGCGTCGCCCCTCTCCAGGCCGGCGCCCCGCAGCCCGTGGACCAGCCGGTTGACGTCGGCGTGGAGCCGGCCCGCGCTCCACTCCTCGCCCCCGGGGGTGATCAGGACGGTGCGGTCCGGGTCGGCGGCGGCCTGCGCCCAGAACCCTCCACCGGACTTCGTCCCTAGGGACCCTGCTGCCGGCGCCTGCTTGTCGTTCATGGCGGTCGCGCTCCTCTCTCAGGCTCGGCCGGCGATGCGCGTGATGCGGTCGACGGCCATCTCGAAGCCGCGGGTGAGGTCGTCGAAGACGGCCTGGACGCTGCGCTCGGTGTTCATCCGGCCGACGATCTGGCCGACGGGGGTGCCGAGCAGCGGCTGGACCTCGTACTTCTGGATGCGGGAGACGGCCTCGGCGACCAGCAGGCCCTGGAGCGGCATGGGGAGCGCGCCGGGGCCGTCCGGGTCGTCCCAGGCGTCGGTCCAGGCGGTGCGCAACTGGCGGGCGGGCTTTCCGGTGAGGGCGCGGGACCGGACGGTGTCGCCGGAGCCTGCGGCGAGCAGCTTCTCGGTGAGGGCGCGCGAGTGCAGATCGGCCTCGGTGGTGGTGAGCCAGAGGGAACCGAGCCAGGCGCCCTGGGCGCCGAGGGCGAGTGAGGCCGCGATCTGCTCGCCACTGCCGATACCGCCCGCGGCGAGGACCGGGAGGGGGGCGACCGCCTCGACTATCTCGGGGACCAGGACCATGGTGGCGATGTCGCCGGTGTGTCCGCCGGCCTCGTAGCCCTGGGCGACGACGATGTCGATGCCCGCTTCGGCGTGGCGCCGGGCGTGCTTGGCGCTGCCGGCGAGGGCGGCGACGAGGACGTCGTGGTCGTGGGCGCGCCGGATGACGTCGGCGGGCGGGGAACCGAGGGCGTTCGCCAGGAGTTTGACGGGGTAGTCGAAGGCGACGTCGAGCTGGTTGCGGGCGACCTGTTCCATCCACCCGGTGATCCGCCAGCCGGAAGCCTCTCCCTCGGCGAGTTCGGGCACGTGGTGTGCGGCGAGGGTGTCGCGGACGAACGCACGGTGCGCGGCCGGGATCATCGCCTCGATGTCGGCTTCGCTGATGCCGTCGACGGCCTTCTTGGCGGGCATGACGACGTCGAGGCCGTAGGGCTTGCCGTCGGTGTGCGCCTGCATCCAGTCGAGGTCGCGTTTGAGGTCGTCGGGCTCGGTGTAGCGGACCGCGCCGAGTACGCCGAATCCGCCCGCGCGGGTGATGGCGGCGGCGACCGCCGGGAAGGGCGTGAAGCCGAAGATGGCGTGCTCGACTCCCAGTTTCCTGCTCAGCTCCGTCTTCATGGGCGGCAGGATGCCGCAGCCCGGCGGCCGAGGGAAGGGCTTTTCTGATGCAGCGTCAGATTTCTTAGCGGTTGGCCGGTGCGGGAGATGGGCGATGCGCGGGCAGATATCCACTGAGCCTGTCGTCGAAGTGGGCCCTAAGGCCTGCGGACTGCGGTGTCGTGTGGCGCGAGGCGGCGGCACACCCCGTGTACTGGACGCGTTGGGGCGCCGACGACAGCCGCGGCGAGGTGCGAGCCGGGCGCCGCGGACCGGGCACCATCGCGAGACCACAGCACAGCCACATCACTGCGACACCACGGCGGCGACACCACGGCGGCGACAGGACGACGGCAGAGCCCGGCGGGCGCGGGCAGGGACGAGGAGGAGCGGACATGGGCGGTACGGGGGACAACGGCGCGCCGGAATCGGGCCAGGGCGAGGACGGCCGCCACCTCGGCGGCCGCGACGGCGAAGGCGGCACCCGGCTGCCGCACGCGGCCGCACCGGGCGGAGCGGCGCCGGGCGGAGCCGCACCGAAGGGAGCCGCACCGGGGAGCGCCGCACCGCAGGGAGCCGCACCGGGCGGCGGCTTGAGCCGGCGGCGGCTGGGCGGGCGGCTGCTCGCGCTCGGCGGGGTGCTCGTACTGCACGCGGCGCTCCCGGCGGCCGCCGGGGCGGCGGGCAACCCGGTCGAGCGACGCGCCCTCCAGGGCCTGCGGCTGCGGTACGGGTCCGCCCGCCAGGCCGGACTGCTGGAAAAGCACCTGGAAGGAGTGGTGGACGAGGCGCGGCGCTTCCTGGAGCCCTCGCCCGAACACCCCTACTACGCCGGGGCCGTGGTCCTCGCCGGGCGCGGCCGGACCATCGCACTGCACCGCGCCGTGGGCGACGCCGTCCGGTACGCGGACTACGACGGCCGGACGGACCGGGCCCGGGAGTTCCCGCCGGCCGAACGGATCGCCATGGCGGAGGACACCGTCTTCGACCTGGCTTCGCTGACGAAGCTCTTCACGTCCATCCTTGCCGTGCAGCAGCTGGAGCGCGGCCGGCTGGAGCTGGAGGCCCCGGTGTGCCGGTACCTGCCGGAGTTCTGCGGGGACGCGGCGACCGCCGGCCCCACCGGCCCGACCGCCGGCCCGGAGGCCGGGCCCGGCAAGGAGCTGATCACGGTCCGCCAGCTCCTCACGCACACCTCGGGGCTCCGTTCCTGGGCGCCGTTCTACCAGGAGCGCACCCCTGAGGGGCAGTTGAGACTGCTCGCGTCGGTGCGGCCGCAGGAAACCCCCGGGACGGTGTACCGGTACTCCGACCTGAACCTCATCACGCTGCAACTGCTCCTGGAACGCATCACCGGCCGCACCCTGGACGTGCTGCTCCACGAGGAGATCACCGGCCCGCTGGGAATGCGCCGTACCCGCTACAACCCGCCGCTCTCCTGGCGCCGGGGCACCGCCGCCACCGAGGTGCAGCGTCCGCCCTGGTCCGGCCTCGACCGGGGGCTGGTGTGGGGCGAGGTACACGACGAGAACGCCTACGCCCTGGGCGGTGTCGCCGGTCACGCCGGCATCTTCGGCACGGCGTGGGACCTGGCCGTCCTCGCCCGCACCCTCCTCGACGGCGGGGTCTACGCCGGCCGGCGCATCCTGCGCTCCGCCTCCGTCGAGCTGCTCTTCACCGACTACAACACGGCCTTCCCCGGCGACGACCACGGTCTCGGCTTCGAGCTCTACCAGCACTGGTACATGGGCGCCATGGCCACGCCGCACTCCGCCGGCCACACCGGCTTCACCGGCACCTCCCTCGTCCTCGACCCCTCCACCGACTCCTTCCTGATCATGCTGGGCAACTCCGTGCATCCGGTGCGGACCTGGCGGGCCGGCAGCGCGCCCCGGGTCGCGGTCGCCAACCGCTTCGCCCGCGCCGTTCCCGTCCGCACCCGGCACGGCGGCGCCGCCTGGTTCTCCGGGACCGACCCCGGCGGTTCGGGCACCCTCACCCTCCCGCCGCTGACCCCGGCCACCGCCGCCGCCCGGCTGCGCTGCGCCGTGTGGTGGGACACCGTGCCCGGGGAGGGCGCCTTCCACGTGGAGGCCTCGCCCGACGGGCGGACCTGGCAGCCGCTGGCCTTCAGCACGCTGCGGTCCACGGGCGGTATCGCCGAACAGTGGCCGCGGGGCTCCGCCGGAGGCTGGTCCGGCCGCATCTGGCACCGCCTCGAAGCCCCGCTCACCGCCGCCTGGGCGGGCCGTGAGGTGCGGCTGCGCATCCGACACTCCGCGACCGGCCGCTACGTCGGGCGAGGGGTCTACGTCGACCTCGTACGCGTGGCGGAACCGGGCCGCCTGCTCTTCGCGGAGGACCGCCCGGCCGACGCCGGCCGCGTCAAGGCCATCGGCTGGACCCGCTCGGCCGACTAGACGTGTCTCTCGCATCTCCGTGAGCGGCCGCGGCCGCGGTCAGGCGCCGACGTGGTCCGCCCCGCCACGGTCAGGCGCCGACGTGGTCAATCCAGCCACGGTCAGCCACCGACGTGGTCAGCCGCGATCAGGCAGAAGGGGTGGCCCGCCGGATCGGCGTAGACGCGCCAGTCGCGGCCTTCGGGACCGGGGTCGAGGAGTGTCGCGCCACAGGCCAGTACCTGTTCCTCGGCTCGGCCCAGGTCCGGCACGGTGAGGTCCAGGTGGGACTGCTGGGGCCGGGCCGGGTCCGGCCACCGGGGCGCCTGGAAGTCCGCCGCCCGCTGGAAGGCGAGGACCGAGCCGGAGGGCGTGTGCAGCGTCGCCCAGTCCTCGTCGACCGACCAGCGGCGGTCCGGCTGGTTGACCGCGCCGCCCAGCAGGGTCCGGTAGAACTCGGCCAGCCGGAGCGGATCAGGACAGTCCAGGACGATGCATTGCAGTTCAGCGATCATGTCTGGATCCTACGGCTTTGGACCAGACGGGACGAGGACCGCGTCGAGCATCCGCCGTACGACGGAGGCCAGTTCGGCCGGATCGGGGGCCGGGCGGGAGCGGGCCAGGGCGCCGGCCAGCCGGTCGTAGAGGAGGCCGTCCGCCCAGGCCACCATGAGTTCGGCCGCCTCCTGCGGCCGCTCCGACCCCAACGCCCGGAGGATCGTCGCGGCCCGGTCCCGCGCGCCCAGGCCGGCCTGATGGAACTGCGGCTCCAGCTCCGGATTCCGCGCGGCCTCCAGGCTCAGTTCGAAACGGGCCAGCTGCCTCGCGCGTCCGGTGGTCAGCCAGCGGTGCAGCAGCGCGGCCAGCGCCGCCGCGGCCGCGTCCCGGTCGGCCGGCACGGCGCTTCCCAGACCGCCGCCACCGCCACCGCCACCACCGTCGCCGGCGCCGCCGGCACCGTCCACGTCGGCGAGGTCCAGTTCCGCCAGCCGTTGGTAGCAGGCACCGATCAGGGCCGTCCTCGTACGGAAGTAGTACGAGGTGCTGCCGGCCGGCAGCCGCGCCGCGGTGTCAACGGCGCGGTGGGTCAGGCCCCGCAGTCCGGCTTCGGCCACGAGGCCGATCGCCGTGTCCGCGATCAGCGTGCGGCGGTCCGTGCTCTGCGGATTGGCGTGAGGGGTGGACATGGCTTCACTCTACAGCTGTAGAGTGAAGCCATCGGCTCTACAGCTGTAGAGGCCATGGTGCAATTGCGCGGGAGAGGGAGCACGCCATGCCGGAGGTTCAGCGTCATGCCGTCGTCGCGGGTGCGGGGATCGGCGGGCTCACGGCAGCCGTGGCCCTGCACCGCCGCGGCTGGCGGGTCACCGTGTGCGAGCGGGCGCCGCGGCCGTCCTCCGCCGGCGCGGGGATCGTCCTCGCGCCCAACGCCCTGCGGGCCTTCGACTCCATCGGCTTCGACGTCACCCGCGCCGCCGGGCATGCCGTGGCCGCCGCGCTGGGCGGCCTGCGCCGCCCCGACGGCCACTGGCTCAGCCGCGCCGATCCCGACGCGATCGCCGCCCGCTACGGCCGGCCCGCGCTCGCCGTGCACCGTTCGGCCCTCACCGCGGCACTGACCGACGCCCTCCCCGAAGGCTCCATCCGGTACGCCACCGCCGTCACCTCCGTGGACGGCGCCTCGCCGGACGGCGTCTCCCTGGCCAGCGGCCGCCCCGTGGTCCGCACCGCGGCCGGCGACCTCCGCGCCGACCTCGTCCTCGCCGCCGACGGCATCCACAGCGCCCTGCGCCGCCAGTACTTCCCGTCCCACCCCGGCCTGCGCTACAGCGGTGAGACGGCGTGGCGCACCGTCCTGCCCGCCGGCTCCGCACCCCCCGTGGCCGCCGAGACCTGGGGGCGCGGGGAGCGTTTCGGCGTCGTCCCGCTCGCCGACGGCCGGGTCTACCTCTACGCCACCGCCGTCGTCCCCCAGGGCTACCGCCCCGCCGACCCGCGCACCGAACTCCTGCGCCGCTTCGGCACCTGGCACGACCCGATCCCGGCGCTGCTGGAGCGGATCGACCCGACCGCGGTGCTCCAGCACGACCTCTTCGACCTGGCCGCCCCGCTCCCCCGCTTCCACCACGGCCGGCTCGTCTGGCTCGGCGACGCCGCCCACGCCATGACCCCCAATCTCGGCCAGGGCGGCTGCCAGGCCGTCGAGGACGCCGTGGTCCTCGCCCACCTCCTGGACGGGCCGGAGGTGCCGGCCGCCCTGGCCGCCTACAGCGCGGCCCGCCGCACGCGCACCGAGGCCATCCGGGTGCGGGCCCGCCGGGCCGGCCGGATCGCCGCGCTCGCCCATCCCCTCGCCGTGGCCGCCCGCGACCTCGCGATCCGCGCCACGCCCGCCCGGGCGAAGCAGCGGGCGCTGGACGGCCTGTTCGACGGCTTCGCCCTCCCCGCCCCGGCCCCCGCCTCCCCCGCGCAGCCGGCATAACACCGTGCTCCTGGGCGTTGACACTCGTTGTCGGGTTCATCCACCGTTCAACGTGAAGGCAGGCAGAGCCCTATGACGACGGACATCGACTGGGACAACCCCACCGACCCCAAGCCGGGGAGCTGGCAGCTGGACCACGTCAAGCTGTACACCGGCTCGAACGGAGCCGAGGGCCACCAGTGGAACGGCACCCAGACCCTCCTGCTGACCACCGTGGGCCGCGTCTGCGGAAAGCCCGTCCGGACGCCGCTCATCTACGGGGAGGACCAAGGCCGTTACCTCGTCGTCGCCTCCAAGGGCGGCGCCCCCGAGCACCCCTTCTGGTACAAGAACCTCACCGCGCACCCCGAGGTCCGCATCCAGGTCGGCCCCGAGGTCGTCCAGGCCACCGCCCGCACGGCGACCTCCGAGGAACGGGCCGCGTACTGGCCCCTGATGGTCGAGCACTGGCCCTCCTACGACGAGTACCAGAGCAAGACGGACCGCGAGATCCCGATCGTCGTCATCGAACCCCTGCGCTGACGGCTCGCGCTGCCGGCTCGCGCTGCCGGTTCCCGCCGACCGCTCGCGCTGACGGCGGTCAGCGCTCCAGCACCGCCATCGCCGCGTTGTGGCCGGGGACTCCGCTGACGCCGCCGCCGCGCACGGCCCCCGCGCCGCACAGCAGTACGTTGCGGTGGCCGGTCTCCACGCCCCACCGGCCGGCGCCCTCGTCCTGGCCGGTTCCGTACGGCCAGGACAGGTCCCGGTGGAAGATGTGGCCGCCGGGCAGCCGTAGCTCATCCTCCAGGTCCAGAGGCGTCTTCGCCTCGATGCACGGGCGGCCGTCGGCGTCGAAGGCCAGGCAGTCGGTCAGCGGCTCGGCCAGGTGCGCGTCGAGCTGCGCGAGCGTGGCCGCCAGCAGCGTCTCGCGCGCGCCGTGGTTGTCCCGCTCGAACAGGCGCGCCGGGGTGTGCAGTCCGAAGAGGGTGAGCGTCTGGTAGCCCTGCTCGACGAGCTCCGGCCCGAGGATCGTCGGGTCGGTCAGTGAGTGGCAGTAGATCTCCGAGGGCGGTACGGACGGCAGTTCCCCGGCGGCGGCCTGCGCATGGGCCCGGGCGAGGTCGGCGTACCCCTCGGCGATGTGGAAGGTGCCGCCGAAGGCCTCGCGCGGGTCCACGGCGGTGTCCCGCAGCCGCGGCAGCCGCCGCAGCAGCATGTTGACCTTCAGCTGGGCCCCTTCGGGGGCCGGCCCCTCGGGCGGTGCCTCGCCGAGGAATCCGGCCAGCGCCCGCGGCGAGGCGTTGACCAGTACCGTGCGTCCGGCGATCCGCCCCTCCCCCGCCGCCGTACGGAAGACCACCTCGGCCGGTGAGCTGCCGTCGGTGCCGTCGGTGTCGATGCGCAGTACCTCGTGGCCGGTGGCGATCCGCGCGCCGGCCTGCCGCGCGGCCGCGGCGAGTGCGTCGGTCAGGGCGCCCATGCCGCCCACGGGCACGTCCCAGTCACCGGTTCCGCCGCCGATGACGTGGTAGAGGAAGCAGCGGTTCTGCGCGAGCGAGGGGTCGTGCGCGTCCGCGAAGGTGCCGATCAGACCGTCCGTGAGCACCACGCCCCGTACGAGGTCGTCGGCGAAGTGGCGCTCCACCGCATGCCCGAGCGGCTCCTCGAACAGCATCCGCCAGGCCGCCTCGTCGTCGATCCTCGCCCGCAGCTCCGCGCAAGTGGGGAGCGGCTCGGTCAGCGTGGGGAAGACCGCGGCGGCGACCCGTCCGGTGGTCGCGTAGAAGGCGCGCCAGCTCTCGTACTCGCGGTCCGAGCCGGTCAGCCGTGCGAAGGATTCCCTGGTGCGCCGTTCGCCGCCGCCGACGAGCAGTCCGCCGGGTCGGCCGCCGCGCTCGGTGGGCGTGTACGAGGAGACGGTGCGCCTGCGCACCGCGAACCGCAGGCCCAGCTCGCGCACGATCTTGGGCGGAAGCAGGGAGACCAGGTACGAGTAGCGCGACAGCCGGGCGTCGACGCCCGCGAAGGGGCGGGTGGAGATCGCGGCGCCGCCGGTGTGGCCGAGCCGTTCCAGCACCGCGACCGAGCGCCCGGCCCGGGCCAGGTACGCGGCGGCGACCAGGCCGTTGTGCCCGCCGCCCACGATCACCGCGTCGTACACGTCCTTCTCGAACACGCTCCGGCCGGTGCCCCGCGAGGTCGTCATGGCTCTTGGTAGCACACCTGGCCGAGCCGCTCCAGACAGTGCGCCTCGTCCGCGTGGGCCAGCGCCGTGTCGGGATGGTCGTCGCCGAGGGCCCGTTCGCGGATCCCCGCCAGCTCCCGGTAGACGGGCAGCGCCTCCTCCCAGCGGCCCAGCCGACCGAGCCCGGCGGCGAGTTCCCGGCGGCTGACGAGGGTGTCCGGGTGCTCGGGGCCGAGCACCCGCGCGCGTGCGGCGCCCACCTGCCGCGCCTCGGCCACCGCCTCCTCCCAGCGTTCCAGCCGGCCCAGGTTGACGCCTAGGACGTGCCGGGCGCGGAGCGTCTCGGGGTGGGTGGCCCCGTACGCGCGGGTGCGGTCGGCGACCAGGGCCCGGAACAGGTCGAGGGCCTGCTCGGCGCGCCCGGTGCGGCCGAGCGCGACGCCGACCTCGTAGCGCGCCGCCAGGGTGTCGGCGTGGTCGCGGCCGAGCACCCCCTCCCGTACGGCCGCGACGTGGCGGAAGTCGGCCAACGCCTCCTCCCAGCGGCCCAGCCGGCCCAGGGCGTAGGCCACCTCGTACCGGGAGAGGAGCGTGTCCGCGTGCTCGGCGCCGAGCACGGCCGCGCGGTCGGCGGCGACCTCCGCCGCGGTGGCGTGGGCGTCCGCGAACCGGCCCAGGGCGCCCAGGGCGCAGGCCAGGTTGTGACGGCAGCGCAGGGTGTCGGGGTGGCGCGGGCCCATGGTGCGCTCACGGGCGACGAGCACCGCGCGGTAGATCTCGTAGGCCTCGCGGTGGCGTCCGAGCCTGCCTTTTTCGTACGCCGCCTCCTGTCGCGCCGCGAGGGTGTCGGCATGATCCGGGCCGAGGATCCGCGTGCGCCCCTCGGCCACGGCTTCGTACACGGCCAGAGCCTCCTCGGCCCGGCCGGCGCGGCTCAGGGCGAAGGCGCGTGTGTGACCCGCGGCGAGCGCGTCGGGGGCGCTCCCGGCCGGGCCGGGGCTTGTGCCCGGGCCCGCACCGACGCGGCCGGCGCCGGGGCGGCCCGCGCCGGGGCGGCGGTCGCGCGGGATCCCGTAGGCCGCGGTGAGCCGGGGGTCCTCGGCCGGCTCCGGGCGGACGAGGGGCTGCGGGCCGCTCGGGCGGTCGGCGCGGGGCCCGCCGCCGGGGCGTGCGGCCGTCCAGGATCCGGTGAGCACGGCCCACTCGCCGCTCGCGGGGCGGGGACCCTGCCCGGCTTTGCGCCCGGCGGTCATGCCGCGGGCCCACGCCGGGAGCGGGGCCTGGGCGCCGGGGAGTCCGACCGGGCCGACGCGCGCCTCGACGAGCCGCCGGTGGAGGTGGCGGGCGTCGCCGGGCCGGTCCTCGGGCCGCTTGGCGAGCAGGTCCAGGACGATCCGGGCGAAGTACTCCGGCAGTTCGGGGCGGTGTTCGCGCGGCGGCACGGGTGCGGTGTCGCGGTGTCCGACCAGCACCGACCAGGAGTCGCCGAGGTCGAAGGGCGGGGCGCCGGTGGCGATCTCGTACAGGACGCAGCCGAGGGAGTAGAGGTCGCTGCGGTGGTCCACTTCGCCGCCCGCGATCTGCTCGGGGGACATGTAGTGCGGGGTGCCCATGGCCATGCCGCCGCCGGTCAGCTTGGCGGTGAAGCCGATGTCGTGGGCGAGCCGGGCGATGCCGAAGTCGCAGATCTTCACCGTGCCGTCGGTGAGCCGCATGATGTTGGCCGGCTTCAGGTCCCGGTGGACGACGCCCTGGTCGTGGGTGTATCCGAGGGCGGCGGCCATCTGCTCCGCGATGTCGACGACCACGTCCACGGGGAGCGGGCGCGTTTGGTTGTCCTCCAGGAGCTGGCTGAGGTTGCGGCCTTCGAGGAGTTCCATCACGAGATAGAGGGGGCCGCCGGCGGCGCTGTCGTCGCCGAAGTCGTGGACGACGGTGACGCCCCGGTGCTGGAGGGAGGCGGCGACGCGGGCCTCGCGGCGGAACCGCTCGCGCAGCACCTGGGTGAAGTGGGCGTCCTGCTCCGGCCCGAGGGGCTTGAGGCACTTCACGGCGACCTGGCGGCCCAGCGATTCGTCCCGGGCCCGCCACACCTCGCCCATGCCGCCGCGCCCGATCAGATCGAGCGACCGGTACCGGCCCTGGATCAGCCTGGACTCCGCCATGTCTTGAAGCCGCCCCCGTCGTCGTGCCACGCCCTCCCCGGCCGGTTCAGTATGGCCGCTGATGTGCGCGGTGTGTACGCCGAGGGGCGGCTCCCGGGGCCCGTGCGACACATCGCTCTCAAGATGTGACCTGAAGGCGGCTGTCGGGGCGGACCTGCGGGAATGCTGCGCGGTACGCGGCCGGTGAGGTGCGGGCGCCGGGTGAGGCGTCGTGGGGCGGCGGGTGCGGGGTCCGGGTGCGGTTCCGGGTCAGCTCGGCAGGTCGAGCAGGGCGGACATCGCGGCGACCACCGACGGTTCGACCTTGTAGTACACCCAGGTGCCGCGCCGCTCGGAGGTGAGGAGTCCGGCTTCGCGCAGCTTCTTCAGGTGGTGCGACACGGTGGGCTGCGAGACGCCGACATCCGCGATGTCGCACACGCAGGCCTCGCCGGCCGCGTGAGAGGCGACCTTGGAGAAGAGCCGCAGGCGGACCGGGTCCGCCAGCGCCTTGAACATCGCGGCCATCTTCTCCGCGTCCGCCTGCGACAGCTCGGCGGAGGTGATCGGCGGGCAGCACGGAACGGCAGGCCCGGTCGTCGGCAGGACCGGAAGCTCGACCACCTGAGAATTCGACATATGCCTATGTTGACACTCATCGATACGAGTGACAAGCTCGGCCCTAGACATCGACATGCATCAAATCAGGCCCGACACCCAAAGCCAGAGCGCAGTACGCGAACGCCGATGCCCAGTAGTGAGCAACGCCCGGTACCCGCGCCCAGTTCAGGAGATCACCGCCATGAGCGAGCAGCAGCAGCTTCCCGTCGCCGTCATCGGAGCGGGCCCGGTCGGCCTGGCCGCCGCCGCGCACCTCACCGAGCGGGGCATCGACGCCCTGGTCCTGGAAGCCGGAGCCGCCGCCGGCGCGGCGGTGCGCCAGTGGGGACACGTACGCCTCTTCTCCACCTGGGCCGAGCTCGTCGACCCGGCGGCCGAAAAGCTCCTCGCGCCCACCGGCTGGACCGCCCCCGACGGCGCCACCTACCCCTCGGGCGCCGACTGGGCCGAGGGCTACCTCCAGCCCCTCGCCGACGTCCTCGGCGACAAGGTCCGCTACGGCGCCACCGTGACCGGCGTCTCCCGCCTCGGCCGCGACCGCGTCGTGGACGCCGAACGCGAGCAGCAGCCCTTCACCCTGCGCGTCCTGACCGCCGACGGCGGTGAGGAGCGCATCACCGCCCGCGCCGTCATCGACGCCTCCGGGACCTGGTCCACCCCCGGCCCCATCGGCGGCGACGGCCTCCCCGCGCTCGGGGAGCGGGCCGCCGCCGACCGCGTCTCCTACCGCGTCCCCGACCTCAAGGACCCGGCCCTACGCGCCCGTTACGCCGGCAAGCGCACCGCCGTCATCGGCTCCGGCGCCTCCGCCTTCACCGCGCTGGCCTACCTGGCCGACCTCGCCGAGAAGGAGCCGGGCACCCACGCCGTGTGGATCCTGCGCCGCGGCATCAGCGGCTCCACGTTCGGCGGCGGAGCGGCCGACCAGCTCCCCGCCCGCGGCGCGCTGGGCCTCGCCGCCAAGGCCGCCGTCGACCACGGCCACGCCGACGCCGTGACCGGGTTCCGCACCGGCCGCGTCGAGCAGACGGGCGAGCAGCTGGTGCTGACCTCCGAGGACGGCCGCCGCCTGGACCCCGTCGACGAGGTCATCGTGCTCACCGGTCTGCGCCCCGACCACTCCTTCCTCGGCGAACTGCGCCTCGGCCTGGACGAGCGCCTCCAGGCCCCCGTCGCACTCGCCCCGCTGATCGACCCCAACCAGCACTCCTGCGGGACGGTCTACCCGCACGGCGTGGTCGAGCTCTCCCACCCGGAGAAGGACGTCTTCCTCGTCGGCATGAAGAGCTACGGCCGCGCCCCCACCTTCCTGGCCATGACCGGCTACGAGCAGGTGCGCTCCATCGCCGCCTCCCTCGCCGGTGACCGGGAAGCCGCCGAGCGCGTCGAACTCACCCTCCCCGAGACCGGGGTGTGCGGCGGCGCCGGGCTCTTCGACCAGCCCGAGGCCGAGGAGAGCGCGGGCGGCGGCTGCTGCGCGGCTCCCGCCACGCTCACCATCGGCGCCGCCCCCGCCTCCCGCGGCGGCTGCTGATACGCAAGGCCGCGCGGCGGGCGCGGTACGGGAGCTGACCGTGGCCGTCCTGCCGCCCGGCCTGCCTCGGCTGCGGACGCTGCTCACCTGCCTGCGCGGAACTCGGCCGGGCCGAGCAGGCCCTTGCCACGGCCGAGGAAGGCGAGGCGCTCGCCTCGTCCCGGCGGCCGCCGCAGGAGCCGCCCCGCGTGGCTGGTCGAGCGCGGAATAGCCAACGGCCGGCCCCGGCCCGCGTACACACCGGAGACTGCTGCAACACCGCCAACCGCTGAACCCCGACCGCTCGCCAGCGCCTTTGGTGATGGCCGGTGGGCTTCTCAGGGGCCCTACCCACTGCGGGCCCGGGGAGAAGCTCCGCCCCGGGCCCGCCGTCACGGGAGGATCAACGACCGGCCCCCTGCAGGGTCTGGTCGTTCAACCGTGCTCGTCAGCTCGTCTGCATGGGAACAGCAAGCCACTTGTCGGCGATCCAGCCGGTCTTCCCCTTGTGTACGCCCTCGGTGACCTTCAGGTAGGCCCACGCGCCGCCCTTCGCGGTGCAGTAGACGCGCACCGTGGTGTTGGAGCTCACCGTGCCCTTTGCCGTGTGGTCGGTCCCGGGGCCGGTGCGGAAGTTCACCGTGGTGTCGGTCTGGGAGTCGTAGTCAGCGACATTCTTCGTGCAGGCACTGGAGCCGACCGCGGATGCCGTCGGCGCCAGCGCCACGGTGCCACCAAACACCACTGCGCCGGCAGCGGCCACGCTGGCGAGTCGGGCGGCCATACTGTGCTTCGTCAATTGATGCCTCTTGCGTCCCTCGTGAGCTACAGCCATACACCGCAGTGGTGTTAGAGCCATAACTTCCACATGATCAGGTCCGGTTCAGGCTACGCGAGGGCTGAGTCAGACCAAGATCACCCCCCCCCTCATCACCAACCGCCGACGTCCCACGACCACGGATTTCAAGCACCGACTTGACTGACCAGCAGGTCGCTGCCCATGGCCCCTTCGGTGCGGTGCCGACTGCCAGGAGCTGGAGCGACGCGCAGACCCGTACGCACATCATCGGCCCCGCGCCAAGGTGACGGATGACCAGCCGAGGACGGCGCGTGGGCGAGGTGGAATGCGTCGTGGAAGCGGTAGTCGTCTTCGATGTGGTACTGCCCGCCGCAGCGCCGACCCTCCTCTCAGCGGAAGTCCGCCGCGTGGTCCACCGCCCACTCCCGGAAGGATCGGGCCGGGGCGCCCGTGATGCGCTCCACCTCATCGTTGACCGGCTCCGGACTGTCGAGCATCTCCGCCTGGGCCGGCATCACGGCCTCCACCAGTGCTGCCGGGTAGCCTGCGGCTTTCATCTGCTCCATGGCCTCGTCCAGTGCGACCTCGTCGAACCGTACCGGCCGCCCGATCGCCTCGCTGATCAACGCCACCTGCCGTTCCTGGGTGACCAGCTCGGGGCCGGTGATCAGGGGGCGCGCGTAGAGCAGGGCGTCGGTCGTCAGCGCCTGAACGGCGACGGCGGCCATGTCCGCCTCGTGGATCAGCGGGCGGGCCAGCCTTGCCAGCGGCGCCCGTACCGCACCGGTGGTGCGGACCTCCTGCGCCCAGCCCAGCGTGTTGCTCGCGAACCCGGTGGGCCGCAGCGCCGTCCACTCCAGGCCCGATGCCTCGATCAGCCGCTCCAGCTCCGTGTGGAACATGGTGATCGCCTCGCCCGGCTTCTCCGTCTCGTTCCCGACCCCCGCGGATGACAGGTACACCACCCGTCGGGCGCGCTTACCGATCGCGTCGATCACGTCCGACGCGCCTTCGGCGCTCAGGAACGGCCACACCAGGAAGACCGAATCGATGCCCTCCAGAGCCGTGTCCAGCGACGCCGGATCACCGAGATCACCGCGTACCACCTGCACACCCTCCGGGAAGTCCGCCTCCCTTCTCACCAGCGCCCGCACGGGCACGCCCGCCGCGTGCAGTTGGGTCACCACCGCGCCGCCGACCTTTCCGGTCGCGCCGGTCACCAGGATCCTGGAGTGTGTCATCGGAACCTCCTCGTCTCGCTGTTCGATGACACGACTCTCGTACGTCAACCGAGGTTCAGGTCAAGCACCGGCCGGCCGGAGCAACCGTCAGGAGGGACTGCTGGCCGGCAGGGGTCAAAGGCAGCCGTCAGGGGCGCAGGCCGGTCTGCCTGAGCGCCACCCGGGACAGGTCACCGATGACCTGCTCGTCTCCCCGGCGCCAGGCATCGGCGAGACCCCCCGGCGGGACGGAGACTGCGGCGAGGTCTCCCACCGGTCCGGTCAGGGCACGCAGGGCAAGCAGGTCAGCGCCGCCGGGAGCGTCGCGTAGGCCTCGGACCAGAGCACTGCGGCGGATCCAGCGCACGCGTGGGGGAAGCCAGAGTGCCAGGACGAACGCAACCGAGGTGAGGATCAGGGCGAAGGCGGTCAGGTCGGCCACACGGCCCACCATGTCCTGCATGGACTGCCCGGCATCGGAGAGCCCGTTGCTGGCCTCGGCGGCGGATTGCAGGGGCTTCTTCAGGGTGCCTCCGACCAGCGGCACCTGCGAGGCCGCGTCGCCTGCGTCGTCGAGGCCGGAGGCGAGGGTGCCGCCCGCGTCCTCTACCTTGCGCCCCGGCTCGGCCAGCAGCATGATCCCGTGGTGGACGGCCAGCGCGAGCCTGACCGCGGCCACCACCAGGATCACGGCGACAAGATCAGCGAGTACTTGTCGGCAACGACGTGCCCGGGTCTGGGCGTAAAGGCGCATTGCGTTCTCCTGTTCCGGAGACATCAACGGGTGAGGCACGACAGCCGTGGCACAAGCCACGGCCCACCACCCGACCGTACGCGGCACCCGATGCCGACGTCACCGGCACTGTTCGTACCAGGTCGGGACCGGCAGGCCCGACGTCCGCGAACGCATCCGTCGTCCGCACAGTCGCACGGTCAGCGTCCGGCGCGACGAAGACGAAGACGGCGGTGAAGGCGAGGACCAGGAGCAGCTGGACGCGCTGCGAGGGCTGGGCATCCACTGGGCATGACGCGGCCGGTTCGCCATCCCGCCCACCCCGCCGAGGTGGCCGGTCCGGCAGCAACGGCTCAATCCGCGCCCACTGCGCATCAGTCGACGACACACATCAACCGACGATCAGATGACCGCGAGCGACAGCGGAAACTGAGGCACTGACAGTACGTCTCACAGAAGGAACGACATCACGTGTCTGCTTCATCGCACCGCCGCTCGCCCGCCCGGAAACGTCTGGCTCTGATCGGCGCCGCCTCCCTCCTGGCCGCCGGACTCGCGGCCGTACCGCTGACCACGAGTGCGGGCGCCGCCACCGTCGACCTCGCGCACGCAGTGCTGCCCGCCCATGACGGCTGGGCCGCCAGCGGCTCGGGTACCACTGGCGGACGGGCCGCCGACGCGGCGCACACCTTCACCGTCTCGACCCGCGCCGAGCTGGCCAGGGCCCTCAAGGCCGGCCCTGCCAGCGCCCCCCGCATCATCCAGATCAAGGGGATGATAAACGCCAACACCGACGATTCCGGCAAGCCCCTCGACTGTGCCGACTACGCAGCCGGTACGGGCTACTCACTGAGCGCGTACCTGAAGGCCTACGACCCGGCCACCTGGGGCCGCTCCAAGCTGCCCTCCGGCGCCCAGGAATCGGCGCGTGCCGCGGCGCAAGCGCGGCAGGCCGCCCGCGTGGTCCTGAGCGTTCCTTCCAAGACCACGATCGTCGGCGTTCCCGGCTCCGGCGCGGCGATCGTCGGGGGCAGCCTCCAGGTGAGCAACGCGGACAACGTCATCATCCGCAACCTCAGCTTCAGTGACACCCGTGACTGCTTCCCCCAGTGGGATCCGACCGACGGCTCGACGGGCAATTGGAACTCCCAGTACGACGCGGTCTCGGTGCGCCGCTCCACCCACGTTTGGGTCGACCACAACACGTTCGGTGACGGCCCGCACTACGACAGCTCGAACCCGGCTTACTTCGGCCGCGAGTACCAGGTCCACGACGGCGCCCTGGACATCACCAACGCCTCCGACCTCGTGACCGTCGAGTACAACCGCTTCACCAACCACGACAAGACCATGCTCATCGGCGGCAGTGACAAGGACACCAAGCTGCGGGTGACGCTGCATCACAATGTCTTCCAGGGGATCGTCCAGCGCGCCCCGCTCGCCCGGGTCGGGCAGATCCACCTGTACAACAACTACTACGACACGGCGACGCTCAACGGTTACGCCCACAGTTACAGCATCAACTCCCGGGCCAACGCACAGATCGTCGCCCAGAACAACTACTGGGCTCTTTCCAGCGGCCGGAAGGCCTCGCAGCTGCTCAGCGGCGACGGCACCGGCGCGGTGGCGGGCAGTGGCAACCTGGTCAACGGCACCGCGACCGACCTCGTCGCCGCGTACAACGCCGAACACTCCAGCAAGAAGATCGCGACGGCCGTAAACTGGACCCCTAAGCTGAACGCGGGCCTGGAACCCGCGAGCGGTCTGCCCGCGAAGCTCGCCAAGACAGCGGGTGCGGGCGTACTGAAGAGGGCCGGCGGCAGCACGGGTTGAGGAGCTGCACCGGCCGCGCCGGGTGCCGGATCCGTCATCGTCCGGCGCCGACGGCGGTGCACCCCAGCGGCGAGCTACTGGGCATCCCCGGGGCGCACAGGTCGGACGGCGGGTGGGTGCGGCAGGCAAGCCTCGTGGCAGGGCTGCGCGACAGCAGCGGCTGGTCCCGGCAGGTGGCTCGGTCTGGACCCGGACCAACGACGACCAGCACCGGTTCGGGGGAGCACCATCGACGTCATCAGCGGCGACCGCGACGCGTACGGCCGGGCGTAGAGGGGCTGGCCTCGGCGTGTTGTACGGCGGACCGCCAACTACCGGGCAACGCATCCGCCAACTACGCCACAACGCGGTTCACCGACCGGCAGTTGCCTATCTCACGCTCGCCAAGTAGCGCTCGAAGTCACACACCGGAGCCTACGGTGGAGGTGAAGGCTTCGAACGCTCCCAAAGCCAGGGTGCCGTGCACAGAAACGTAGCCACCCGCCATCCGGTGCGCGCGGCATATACGGGACCAAAGGTGACTTCAGCGGGGGCGCCCATGCCGGTCCCACTGCGCCTGTGGAGCCTCCGCTACACGGCCCGCGGCCTGCGTCGCCAAGCGGCTGGCGCCGGGCTGGTGGTGGTCGTCAACCACTGGGCAGCTGGTGCACTACGGATCCGCGGCGATGCGACTGCACGTGATGCTTCTCGATCGCGACCCGCGCATCAGCGGCTTGGCCGCCCGGCCGCTTTGACTGCGGTGGCGCGAGCTGAGCGGGGTGCGGGCGCACGCCCCTCATCTGATGCTCCGGCTGGCAGATGGCCAGGGGGTGCTCGCCGACTTTGCGGGGAGAGGGGAGCTGCCTCTGCCGGTCAGGTGCGGCTGGTCGCCGAGGACGGTGCGGTAGCGGCGGTTTTGTTGTCTGCTGTTCGCCGATGCGGGGTTCGAAGTGGTGGATGCGCCGGGGGTGCCCAGGGTGCCGCCGCTGGGTTTGCTGGAGTCGTTGCCCGGGGCGGTGCGGGGACGGGCCCTGGCGTGGAAGCGGCATGTGCGGGGCACACCGGGTCTTGTACGTTTTTGCGCGCGTCCGAGCCCACACCCGGCGCGCGTCCACCACGCACTATCACACCGACAGTACGGTCGGCAGATGTCGACCTCCCCCGACCGGGCTCCCCGGCACCGGGCTCCCCGCTGGGCAGCGTTCCTGTGCGCGGCCGGGCTGTTCGCCGCCGGCGCCCTGTTCATGCAGTACCTGGATAACCGGCCGCACGGTCTGGGCAAGCACCGGGAGCAGCGACTGCAGTTCTCCGGTCGTCGCGAGGAGGCGTGCGAGGCCGTCTACGGGCTGGGCCGGCGGTGTGAGACCGCCGGAGCGCGCATCGACGCCTTCCAGCACGCTGTTAGCGCCGACACGCACTGGCTGATCCCCGCGTACAGCCTTGCCCTCCTGTCGATCTTCGGGCTGGGCTTCCTCTTCCTCTACCGCCGGGCGTCGCGGAGGTTCGCCTTTCGGGCGATGCTCCTCACCCCGGTGGCCGCCGCGGCGGATCTGGCTGAGAACGTCTTTCTGCGCAGTGCCTTGCAGCACATGGCCGACGATCCCGACTATGCGTTGATGGCGGCGGCCTCGTTCGCGCTGCTGAAGTGGGCGCTCGTCGCCCCGCTGATCATCGCCGCGGGCTGGGTGCTCCTCACCCTGCTCGCCAGGTGCTTCACGAAGAGGGCGAAACTGCAGCTCGTCCCGAAGGGGCCGGTCCTGCGGGGAAGCCTGGCGATCGCGCACCGGATGGCCCGGACCCGGGCCGTCGAAGGGGTGCGCAAGGCGGCGCTGGTGGCAGGCTGCTGGACGATGCTGATCAGCCGCAGGTTCCGGCGGCACGGTCCGCGGCTTCCCGTACGCTTCGCCCACCGGCTCGCCCACGGCGCCGGCCCGCCGCCGGACGAACTGCAGATCGTCGTGCCGCCGGCCGCGCCGCACCGTTCCGCGCCTCTGGAGGACTGGACCGCGCCCATGAGCGACCATGTGCCGCCGGAGAGTGCGCACCGGCGCTGGCGTGCCCGGTCCCTCCCCCTGCCCGGCCGCGAGGCGGCGGAGGTCGGCATCTGCGTGTCCGGCGGCGGGATCCGCTCCGCGTCGGTCACGCTGGGCGCCCTCCAAGCTCTGCGCGTGGCAGGGGTGCTGACCACGGCGCGTTATCTGGTGTCCGTGTCCGGCGGCGGGTTCACGGCCGGGGCCTTCCAGTTGGCGCTGACCACGGAGCAGCCGCAGGACCGGCAGGAGGGGCCTCGGGCGCGGGCCGACCTGGCGAAGCCTCAGGACGTGTTCGCTCCCGGCAGCCCCGAGGAAGACCATCTGCGCCGGCATGCCAGGTACCTGGCGGACAACCCACCGGAGTTCGTGCGGGCCCTGGCCGCGGCGCTGCGCGGGGTCCTTATCTCCCTCGCGCTGCTGGCCCTGACGTTCACAGTGGCCGGGATCGTGCTCAGCGGGTTCTATTCGCTGGTCCCCGTGATCGAGATCGAACGCTTCCGGCCGGGCGGCTTCAACCCCGACTCAGCCTCGGGTACAGCGTCGGGCGTGCGGCCGTTGCTCCTCCCCCGCTACGCCTGGCTGCCCATCGTCGGCCTCGTCGCGGTCGCCGGAGCGGTGTCCCTGGCGGCTTCCCTGTTCCGGCCCCGAACCGGGGCCGGGTGGCCCCGGTGGCTGCGGATCTCGGTGAAGGGCATCGTGTGGATGGCCGTCGGGATCGCGGTGTACGCCCTCCTCATCCCGCTCGTTCTGTGGTTCTTCGCCTGGCTGGTCCAGCAGGAGCTGCTCCCGGAGGGGGCTAAGGGCGTGTCCCTCCTCGCCGCTTTCACGGCGGCCCTCACCTGGCTGGGCGCGATGTTCACCGCCCTGTACCAACAGGTGAAGAAGATCCGGCCGGACGGTGAGAAGGCGGGATGGTTCTCCGCGGGCGGCACCTCGCTCCTCACCAAGGTCGGTACGGGCTGGCTCCAGCACCTCGTCGTCTGGGTGGTGCTCCTCGTGCTCGGCTTCGTCGGCCTAGCCGTGCTCTCCTGGTCCACCGTGCTGTCCGACCGGTGGCACCTGGGGTGGCGGTTGGGTCTGCCCGCCGCGCTGCTCGTCCTGGCCGTGGTGCTCGACCAGACCTTGTGCAGCCTGCACCCTTTCTACCGGCAGCGGCTGGCCAGCGCCTTCGCGGTGCGCCGCGCGGTCCTTTGGGACGGTTCCGTCGGAGCTTTGCCGTACGACTACCGCACGGAGCTGACCCGGTTGAGCACGCACGCCGAGCGGGTGAAGCCCTTCCCGCAGGTCATCTTCGCCGCCTCCGCGGCGCTGTCCAGCCGCAACCGCACCGCGCCGGGCAGGCGGGCCGTGCCCTTCACTTTCGCCTCCGACTACGTCGGCGGACCCGATGTCGGCTGGGTCAAGACGTCCACCGTCGAGCAGACCTCGCACCCCTTGATCCGGCGCGACCTTACCGTCCAGTCGGCCATCGCCGTGTCGGGCGCGGCCTTCGCGTCCACGATGGGCACGCAGTCCAAGGCGGTGCAGCGACTGCTGGCCCTGTCCAACCTGCGCCTGGGCACCTGGCTGCCCAACCCGCTGTACCTCGCCGAGGTCGCGAAGTTCGCCCCGGACTGGACGATGCCCCGGCTACCGCGGATGCGTCGACTGCGCTATCAGCTCCAAGAGCTGATCGGGCTGTACTCCGACACCAGCCCCATGCTGCTGTGCACGGACGGCGGCCACACCGACAACCTGGGGCTGGTGGAGCTGCTGCGGCTGCGCTGCCGGAATATCTACGTCATCGACTCCAGCGGCGACGTTCCGCCGCTGGCCACCACGCTCGCCCAGGCGATCGCGCTGGCGTACGACGACCTCGGCGTCGAGATCACCTTCGACCTGCCGGATCAGAACATGCTCACGCTCGTACCCGGCAGCGCCGAGAAGCTGAGCCCCGAGGACCCGATGTCGGCCCTCAACGCGCGCTTGTCCGCGCGGTGCGTCGTACGGGGCACCATCCGCTACCCGGAACCCATCGAGTTCTCCCCGGGGGGAGTCGAGACCCGGGAGGGCACAATCATCTTCGCCAAGGCCAGCCTGACCACCGACATGCCCTACGAGCTGCTGAGCTACGCCCTCACCGAGAAGGTCTTCCCCCGCCAAAGCACCTTCGACCAGTCGTTCGATCACGACCAATTCGATGCCTACCTCGCCCTCGGCCGCCACCTCGGCGCTGCAGCGGCGGGCCGCCGGCCCGTCATGCGCGTCCAGCCGAATCTGAGTCTGCGGCACGGCCGCTAACTGATCGTTTCAGAATGCGGTGCGTAGCCGTCTCAAGCAGATGATGGAGCAGGCGAGTTCGAGGAGGCCCTGGTGGAGGTCTGCGCGTATCTCGTAGCGGATGCGCAGGCGCTTGAACTGGTGCAGCCACGCGAACGTGCGCTCTACTACCCAACGGGTCTTGCCCAGGCCAGAGCCGTGTGGGGCGCCTCGGCGGGCGATCTTCGGTGTGATGCCGCGCTTGCGGATCAGCCGGCGGTACTTGTCGAAGTCGTAGCCACGGTCCGCGAACAGCCGTCGAGGCCGGTGCAGTGGGCGGCCTCGGAGTCCTCTGATCCGGGGTATGGCGTCGAGCAGGGGCATCAGCTGGGTGACGTCGTGCCGGTTGCCGCCGGTCAGCGACACGGCGAGCGGGGTGCCGTGTCGGTCGACGATCACGTGATGCTTGGAGCCGGGACGGGCGCGGTCGACCGGCGAAGGGCCGGTGTGAGCCCCCCTTTGAGGGCTCGGACGTGGGAGCCGTCGATCGAGCAGTCGTCCATCCCGAGGAGCCTGGCGCTGCGAAGCTCGACCAGCAGCACCTCGTGGAGACGGGGCCACACCCCGGCCTCGGTCCAGTCCCGCAGCCGCCGCCAGCAGGTGACCCCGCTGCAGCCGATCCGCTCGGCGGGCACGTCCGCCCAGCTCACACCCTTGCGCAGCACGTACACGATGCCCGCCAGGGCAACCCGGTCATCCACCGGCTTCCGGCCCGGGGAAACGATGCCGACGCGGCGGCCGGGCCGGGAGCAGCGGAGCTATCCGCTCCCACAGGTCATCGGGTACAAGATCGTCAGCCATTCGGCAGACCCTGCCCGAAACCACCCCTCAACTCCCAGCCGCCACACCGAACTCATTCTGAAATGATCAGTAAGGGGCGAACGGGTTGGTGTGGCCGGGCAACTGCTGCCCCGGGCGCAGGAACCGCTGGCAACCCTGTTCGTCGCGCACCGCGAGGAACCCGGCGTCCGTCAGCCGCTGTGCGATCTTCCCGCGGCGGATCGCGCCCACCTTGAACGCCACGGTGAAGAGCAGCGTGACCGCCCCGCCGGAGGCGACCGCTTCGACCGGCGACCTGTCGATGAGCAGGAGGACGGTCAGGACCGAGCAGGCGAGGTAGCCCTTCATCTTCTGGCTCCGGTCGGCGACGTACTGGGCCATGACATCGAAAGTGATGAGGTCCTTCAACACGGCCACGGCATCGACCGCTTCGGGGAGCGGCTTCAGCGAGCCCTGCTCCAGCCCCGGCACTGTCCCGGCGTTGCCCGCCTGGGGATGGGCGGTGATGGTGGCCGCCTCGCGGACGCGCGCGTCGGGCTGCGGGTCCCGGTACATCCGGACCTGGACGAGCGAGTTCTTGAATCCGGTCTTGTACGCCATGCCGTACGTGTAGCCGTACTGCTCCGCCACGTGCGCCAGGGCGGCCGCCTTCGGCGTGGTGCCCTGGGGGGCGGTCTCGACGATGTCCTGCTGACGGGCGATCTGCTGGAGCATCCCCGCTATGTGACGTTCTACGGACATCCTATTCCCCGCCGCTCCTGGGACCCCGCGCCTGGGGCCGACCGGCGCACAGCCTAGAGGGTGCGCCGCCGCCTCCGCGGCAGGTCGGAGGCCATGACGATGCGCTGGAGCCGGTTCGCGCCCTCGGCTCCAGCCTGGAGCTTGCCGTTCTCTTGGGCGGCGGGTTGAGCAGCGGAGCAACGAAGAGGGTCAGGGCGGTAGGGGCTATTGCGGCGATCGGGATGCAGGACGGCCCAGTGGTCGTGCAAGGAACTCAGGAAGGGGTGGACGGCAGGCGGCAGCGCGCACGGCGGGTCGCCGAGCGCGCCGGGTCCAGGAGCAGCCGACCGCGGCCGCACGCCGCCCAGCAGCGGCATGTCGGCTCTGCGGCGGGCTCTGTCGTGAAATCCGTCTCGGACTCTGCTTGCGTACGGCCGCATCCTCGTCGAACCTCCCGTCGTGTGCGTTTCCTTGCGGTCTCCGAGAGGGGTGCGCAGGGGACCTCCGTACGCACGCGGTGGTCGGGCGGCCCGCGTGGGCATCGACATCGGCGTGTGCGTACGGCGGTTCCGTGGACGACCAGGAGCCGGATCCATCCAACGACTCTGGGTCGATCAAGTTCGGTGCGGGGACAGGGCGGGGATGTGAAGCCGGGATGAACCCTGCCGACCAGTCGGACAGGTGACGGCTTTTGGGGTCGACTCGTCAACTCGCCTTGCGACCAAGGCTGTTCACGCCTGCGGTAGTCGCGATCCGCCGTCTCTCGCATCGTTCACCTCTCGTACACGCGGGGCCGGGGTTACCGGTCGCCCGGCGGCTGCCGTACCGACACGAAGGAGGCCCACTCTTTCGCAGGACCATCCAGCCCCGCTCCGAGGAGATCCGCGTGACTCGCTCCACGATCGCCCGGTCGGCCGTGCTGGCCGCGACCATGGCCCTGACGGCGGCGGCCCTGGTTGTGCCGACCCAGGCCGACGGCCGCCACCTGGCTTCCGGCGATTCGCTGCCGGCCGTCGCCCCCCGCGTGGAAACGCCGGTGCTGCACGACGACGACGAAGGCGGCAACGCCGACGCGGACGACCCCGCAATCTGGCGCAACGCCGCGGCCCCCGGCCGCAACCTCGTCGTCGCCACCGCCAAGGAGGGCGGCCTGCGCGTCTACGACCTGGACGGACCGGACGTCCGGGAAGTCCTACGCGCTGGTCAGCCGCCGTGAACGCACCAGCATCGCCCTCCTGGAGCTGCTGCCTGCCGCGAACGGCAAGGTCTCGTACCGCAAGATCCGCACCCTGGACCTGCCCTCCTCCTTCCGGCTGCCGACTGCACCGCGTGGACCCCGTGCGGCGAGCCCGGCGAGCTGCCGCAGGTCGAAGGCATGGTCGTCGACCCGGCCAACGGCATGCTCTACGCCGGCAGCGCCGGCCAGGAGGACATCGGCGTCTGGCGGATGCGCGCCGACCTCACCGGCACGCCGACGCTGATCGACAAAGTCCGCGAGTACGGCGTCCCCGGCGTCTACGACGAGGAGACCGAGGAATGCACGCCGGGCGCCGACCCCGGCTTCGGCGGCACGAAGGTCTCCGCCGACGTCGAGGGCCTGACGTTGCTCACCGAGTCCGACGGTGACGGCTACATCCTCGTCTCCAGCCAGGGTGAGAGCACCTTCGCCGCCTACGACCGCGAGCTGGAGGACGCCAACGAGTACGAGGGCGGCTTCCGGGTCACCGCCGCGAACGACACCCTCGACGGCTCCGAGGAGTGCGACGGCGCCGCGGTCCTGAACGCCCCGCTCGGCTCCAAGTACCCCAACGGTCTCCTCGTCGTCCAGGACGGGCAGGACGCCCCCGGCGACGGCGGCCGGGACTCGACCAACTTCAAGTTCGTCGACCTCGGCAAGGTCATGGACGCCCTCGATTCCTGATCCGGTTGCCCAGCGGCAAGCGCGACGGGCGGTACGGGCTGTGGCACCGTCCGTCTCGCATCAGGCCCGTAGAGGTCCTCACCGGCAGCCTCGCCGCAGCTGCTCCGGCCGACGAACGGCCGACTGCCCCACCGGCCAGTTCTGCGCTTGGACAACCGACCGCACCGTCCGGGGCCTGCCAAGCTCCGGCAGGCCCCCGGACGGGGGACGGCCGACCCGGCCCTATGCGCCCCGGTGGGGGCTCGTATGTACCGGGCTGGCTGAGGCGCCCGCGGGGTTGCCGTCGCCCATCTGCTCCAGTCCGCCCTGGTCCAGGTCAACACCTCGCTCATCCAACAAGTCCACGCCGAACCGAGGTTTGTCGCCCCGAGCGTGGGACCGTGAGCAGCGGCGTCAGTACAGGCCCATGCGTCGGGCGGTGTCCTCCCCGTTCCGCATCCGCTGGTGGGCGTCTTCCCCAAGGGCGGTGAGCACTCCGGCGACGACCGTCTCGATGACGGCGAGGGTGGGGACCAGGCTGTCGTAGGGGGAGGGGGCCGCGACCTGGCTCGGCAGGACCACTTCGGCGTGGGTCGAGGCTGGTGAGAGCCACATGTCGGTGAAGAGGATGACCTTTCCGCCGTGGGCTTGTACGAGTTCGGCCATCGTGACCTTGTCCTGCTCGTAGCGCCGGTAGTCGAAGACGACGAGGACGTCACGCCGGTGGAGAGCCGCGAACACGGCGGTGCGTTCGACGCTGCGGTCGGGTAGGAACCGCACGTCGTCGCGCAGTTGCATGAGGTGCAGTCCGAGGTATTGGGCGAACAGGTTGGTGAAGCGCCCGCCCGCGAGGGTGATGCGGCGTTTGCTGTCGGACAGCAGTCTGATCGCGTGTTCTAGGTCGTGCGGGGGCAGTTCGGCGAGGGTCTGTGCTACGGCGGCGCTGAAGACGTTGTTGCCCCTTTGGAGGAGGGTTAGGTCTTCGTCCGGCCCGCCCTTGCTGCGGCCGTAGTCGGTGGCCTCGTAGAGGGAGAGGGGGGAGGCGTTGCGCTCGTCGAGCTCGGCTCGCAGCGCGGCCTGGAAGTCGGGGAAGCCCCGGTAGCCGAGCCGGTTGACGAAGCGCAGTACGGTCGGGGTGCTGACGGCTGCCCGCTCCGCGAGGACGGCCATGGTCTCGAAGCCCGCCGAGGGGTAGCCGGCGAGCAGCACGCGCGCGACCTTGCGTTCGGCGGGGCTGACGTCGCCCAGCTTGAGGCGGATCTCGTCGGCGAGGGTGCCAGGGGCCATGCGCGGGATCTACCTTCGTGGTTGCGGGACAGGGGTGAAAAGGTGGCTGGTCGAGCCTACTGCCGCTCATCGGGGGTGAGGCCGGCCGGACCCCCTCCCGTGTCCGGCCGGCCCGGTCGCCCGGAGTGAGGTGAGGGCAGAGTCATTCCGCAGTGACGGCTATCCGCAGGCTGGTGATGGTTCGCGCGGTGGCGCCGTCACTGGTCCAAGCGGTGAATCCGGGTTGCTTGCTGAAGGTGACGGTGAACCGGGGCCCGCTCTCGAACGTGGCCGCGGTCGCGGTGCGCTGGGTAGCCCTGGCCGCAAGGGCGCGCGCGGTGCCCAGGAAGGAGTACGGAACGCCTGCGGGGTTCGCCGCGGAGTGGAACACGTCGGGGTTGGCGGGGACGGGTGAGGCGGGGGCCGGTACCAGGGGGCGCTTGCCGGCGTCGGGCAGGACGCGCCAGCGGTTGGGGTCGTAGCGGTCGCCGTCGGTCAAGTAGTTGTAGCGGGCTCCGGTGAGGGACCACGCTCCGGATGAAGTCTTCCCGGTCCGGGCCTGGCGGAGGTCTAGGACGGCGACTCCTCGCGGACCCAGCACGCGCAGTCGCTCGTGCGGGGTGCGGGGCGCCTCCACGATGAGGGCGGTGTACTCCTCCAGTGCGTACACGCGGTCGTGTCCGGTGTCGGCGGCTAGGCGCAGGGCCCTGCCTTCGCGGCCGTAGGCGCCGGTGTGGGTGTCGATGAGTCCGGAGTGCAGGAATCCGAATCCGCCCGCGGGCAGGTAACCGAGCTGGGCCGGGTCGTCGAAGTATCCCGGGCTGCTGCCGTCGCGCAAGCCGTCGTAGGAGTCGCCTCCTGTCACCATGTCGGCTCCGGCGGCGATCTGCGCTCCGGCGCTGGAGCCGGATACGACCGCGCCGGTGGCGAGTTTGGCGCGGATCGCGGCGAGGACCTTGGAGTCGGTGTGGGCGGAGCCGTGGAGCAGGGTGGTGACGTAGCGGTGCTGGTCGCCGCCGCCGAAGAAGAAGCCGGTCATGGAGTTGACCTGTCGGACGACCTCGTCGGAGTCGGCGTTGGCGATGTGGTCGAGGTCGACGGGGATCCACTGGGCGTCGGCGGCTCCGTGCCGCTCGAACAGGCCGGCGTAGTAGGCCCCGTTGCACTCCGAGTTGCTGCACTTGTCCGGGTCGTCGGCGTACGGGTCCTGGCTGGCGGGAACGGAGGAGGCGGTGATCACTCCGATCCTCGCCGAGGCTCCGCCGGCCCTTTTGATGATCTCGCTGTAGATCTGGGTGTTGTCCGCCTTCAGTCCGCCGCCGACCAGGACGAGGGAGCCCCGGTCACCTGCATGGCGGGCCGTGTCGGCACCGGCCGCCGGGGCGAGGGCGATGGTGAGCAGGAGAGCGGTGCCGCCCGCCAGTGTGGTGCGGCGGGCTCCGGTCGGGACGCGCATGTGGTGCCTCCTGTGGATGGGGGTCGGTGGTGGCCGGGGCCGCGGCGGCACGGGACTGTCGCGGTCCTGGCCGCGGGCCGGCAGCCGGGTGCCTGGCGGACCGGGCTGCCGGGGGCCGGGTCCCGTACCGGGCAATGGCGCGATCAAACCGGTACGGGACGTATCGGGGGTGTCAGCCGATGCGGCTGTCGCCGAGTTCGGCGACGAGCGACGCCAGGAGCGTGACGCGGAGGGGGACGGTTGAGGTGTCAAGCCATTCCTCAGGGGTGTGGTCGGCGCCGCCGACCGGGCCGAGGCCGTCGAGGGTGGGCACGCCGATGCCCGCGATGAAGTTGGCATCCCCCACGCCGCCCGTCGCCGCGCTGCCGAGCGGTACCCCGAGGTCCGCGGCGATCTTCCTGGCCAGGTCGAACATGCGGCGCGAGGCCGGTGTGTCCTCCATGGGCGGGCACAGGTCCAGCTGCTCCACCGTGGCGGTGGTGCCGGGTACGGCGGGCCGTGCGGCGGCGGCTTCGATCGCGGACCTGGCCGCTCCGATGCCGGCGGCGGCGGCCGATCGCACCTCGACCCGCAGTTCGGCTTCCGGGCAGACGATGTTGGCACGGGTCCCAGCGCGTACGACGCCGACGTTGACGGTGACGTCGTCCCAGTGGCCGTTGAGTGCTTGGAGGGCCACGACCAGGTGCGCGGCCGCCAGGGCGGCGTTCGCCCCGCGCTCCGGCTCGATGCCGGCGTGCGCGGCCCGACCGGTGACCGTCACCCGGAAGTCGGCGACGCCCTTGCGGGCGATGACCACGTCGCCGTTCTCCCGCGCGCATTCCAGGGCGAGCGCGAAATGGGCTCCGCACGCCGCCGCCTCCGTGGCCGGGCGGCTCGCGGGTGAGCCGATCTCCTCGTCCGGGGTGGCAAGGAAGACGAGTTCGGCGTACTGCCGGGCTCCGGTCTCTTCGAGGATCTCCAGAGCGCTGAGTCCTGCGAGCAGGCCGCCCTTGTCGTCGCTGACGCCCGGCCCGCGCGCCATGCGGCCGTCGAGCGCGAAGGGCCGTTCGGCCGCGGTGCCTTCCTCGAACACGGTGTCCAGGTGAGCGACGAGCAGAACGCGCCGGCCGCCTTCGGCGACGGGCAGGTCGCCCCGTTTGCGAGCGACGATCAGGTCGCCGACCGGGTGCCCGTGCATGGGAGCCGGAGCGATGCGCTCGACGTCGAATCCGAGCCTTAGCAGCCGTTCCCGGGTCCAGTCGGCCATCCGGTTGACGCCGGCGGGGCTGTAGGAACCGGAGTCGATGGCGACCAGCTCTGCCAGGTCGGCCAGGTAGCCTTCCAGGCGAGCCTCGGCATACGGGAGCAGCGCGGTGGTGCGCAGCTGCTCCCGTGAGGGGGCGGTCACAGGACCTTCGAGAGGAACGCACGGGTGCGCTCCTGACGAGGTTCGAGGAGGACTTGGCGGGGATCGCCGGATTCGACGACGACGCCGTCGTCCATGAAGACGGCGGTGTCCCCAACCTCGCGTGCGAAGCCGATCTCGTGGGTCACGACGACCATCGTCATGCCGTCGGCGGCGAGCTGCCGCATCACGTCCAGCACGTCCCCGACGAGCTCGGGGTCGAGCGCCGAAGTGGGTTCGTCGAAGAGCATGAGCTTGGGTTTCATGGCGAGGGCGCGGGCGATGGCGACGCGCTGCTGCTGTCCTCCGGACAGCTGAGCGGGGTAGTGGCCGGCCCGGTCGGCGAGGCCCACCCGCTCCAGCAGGTCGTGGGCGTCGGCCCCGGCCTGCGTCTTGTCGATCCCGCAGACGTTGACCGGGGCCTCCATGACGTTTTCGAGGGCGGTCATGTGGGGGAAGAGGTTGAACCGCTGGAAGACCATGCCGATGTCACGGCGCCGCGCGGCGACTTCCTTCTCCCGGAGTTCATGCAGCCGGGGGCCGCTCTGGCGGTAGCCGACCAGCTCGCCGTCGACCGCGAGCTTCCCGCCGTCGACCCTGTCGAGGTGGTTGATGCAGCGCAGGAAGGTGGATTTCCCCGAGCCGGACGGCCCCAGCAGACAGCACACCTGTCCGCGTTGGACGGTCAGGTCGATGCCCTTGAGGACTTCGAGCTTCCCGAAGTGCTTGCGCACGCCCTGGGCGTGGACCATGGGGACGTTCACCGGACCGCCTCCTTGGTGTCCTTCGCGCGAGCGGGTCGGGTGAGGGCTCCGGCGAACATGCGGCGCAGCGGCGAGACGTGGCCGCCGCGCCCGGTGCCGCGGCCGTAGCGGCGCTCCAGCCACGCCTGCGGAACGCTGAGCAGGGTGACCAGCCCGAGGTACCAGAGGCTGGCGACGACGAGCATGGGGATGACCTGGTAGTTCTGCGCGTACACGGCCTGGATGTTGGACATGAGGTCGTGTGCCGAGATGATCGACACCAGAGCCGTCATCTTGAGCATGTTGATCGTCTCGTTGCCCATCGGCGGGATGATCACTCTCATCGCCTGGGGCAGCACGATCCGCCGCATCGTGAGGGCGGGCCGCATACCGAGGGAATGGGCCGCCTCGGTCTGGCCGGTGTCCACTGACTGGATGCCGGCGCGGACGATCTCCGAGGCGTAGGCGGCCTCGTTGAGGCCTAGGGCCAGCAGTGCGGCGACGGCCGGGGTGAGCAGGGAGTTGGTCTCGATCCGGAAGAAGGTGATGTCGGTGAACGGGATACCGATCATCACGTACTGGTAGAGGGCGGCCGCGTACCCCCAGAAGATGATCTGAACCAGCAGGGGTGTGCCCCGGAAGAACCAGACGAAGAGGGAGGACATCCCGTACAGCACGGGATTCGTCGACAGGCGCATCACCGCTATCAATGTGCCCAAGACGAGCCCGAGGGCCATCGCAGCTGCGGTGAGCCAGAGGGTGGTGACCAGCCCGGTAAAGATGAGGTCAGCGAAGAGATAGTGGCCGATGATCTCCCAGTGGAGGTTGTCGTTCTTCGCCAGTGATCCGGCCACGCCGACGAGGGCGGCGACCGCCGCGAGGGCCGCGATCCAGCGGCCGTAGTGGCGCAGCGGAACGATGGTGAGCTCCTCGGGCGCCGCACGGTCGATGTCCGCGGGAGCCGTGGTGGTGGTCATTTCTAGTCCACCGCCGCGTTCTTGGTGGCCTCCTTGACCGCGATGGAGGCGACACCGTACTTGTCGAAGATCTTGGTGACGGTTCCGTCGTCGATCAGGGCTTGCAGCGCCTTCTGGATCGCGTCGCTGAGCTGCGGCAGTTTCTTGGACACGGCGATACCGTTGGGCGAGGCACCGTATCCGCCCTCGGCGGCCGGGTCGTCGATGACTTCGAAGGCGTTCCCCTGGTCGGCGGTCTTGGCGGTCCAGCCGGCAGCGGGCTTCGTCTGCACCTGGGCGACGACCTTGTCGGAGCGCAGGGCGAGCTGGGCGTCGGAGTCCTTGGGGAAGGTCTGGATGTCGATCTCGGCCTTGCCCGCGGCCTTGCACTTGGCCTGGTGTTCCTGGAGCAGGTCGAGCTGGTTGGTCGCCGCCTGCACCGCGGCCTTCTTGCCGCAGAGGTCGTCCAGGGTCGTGATCTTCGCCGGGTTGCCCTTGACGACCATGATTCCGGAGCCGGAGACGGAGTAGTCCACGAAGTCGACGACCGCCTGCCGCTCCTTGTTGTCGGTCATGGCCGACATCGCTGCGTCGAACTTTCCGGCCTGGATGGCGGGCACGATGCCGTCGAACTTCTGCGGCGTGAAGGCGAACTTCACCCCGAGCTTCGCGCCCAGCGCCTGACCCAGGTCGTAGTCGAGACCGGTCAGTTCGGGTTTGCCCTCGGTCACGAACATCTCGAAGGGTGCGTACGGGACATCGGTCGCCACT
This sequence comes from Streptomyces sp. NPDC003034, assembly GCF_053591375.1. Taxonomy (NCBI): domain Bacteria; kingdom Bacillati; phylum Actinomycetota; class Actinomycetes; order Kitasatosporales; family Streptomycetaceae; genus Streptomyces; species Streptomyces sp. NPDC003034. Next base: position 393,043 of record NZ_JBSFTS010000003.1, on the reverse strand, counting down.
CGCACCACACCCGCCTCCCTGATCTTCTCGGGCAGGGCGGAGTGCAGCGCCGCGTCTTTGGCGATCGTGACTCCCGCGACCGTGGCGGCGGACGGCTCGGTGGCACCGTCAGAGGCATCGTCCCCGCAGGCCGAGACCGTCATGAGGATCGCCGCGGACAGGGCGGAGGCCGTAGACACGCGACGGAGGGACGGGGGTGGCATCACAGGTAACCCTCTCGGAAGACCGGATCGGCGACGGCTGCGGACGCCACCGTCTGACACGCCAGGAAATTACACTTACGGCACACACTTGGCTAGATGTAACGAATATTTCATTGCTCGAACGAGACGTGATCCGCAGCCGAGCGGACACACAGGCGGCTCCCATCTGCTTAATCAACGCATTGGCCGCCTGCCTGGCCAAGTACTGCGTTACATCTATCGAAGTTTGCGATCGGCCTGTACTTTCCGTTGCTGCAAGCCGCAGTGTCTGCTTCGCCGCATCGCTGCGGTCCCCCTCACCGCTGCTCACGGAGGACCCATGCGTCCGTTCCCCCGCCACACCTCCCCCGCGTTCACCGGCGCTTCATCCGCGCGGCGCCGACCCGCACACCGCATCGCCGCGTGCGTGGCGGCCGCTCTGGCGGTCATCGCGGGCGGGTTCGTCCAGGCCGATCAGGCCGAGGCCGCCGCGAACCGCATTCGCCTCGGCACCTCCGCGGACGTCAGTCGGGCCGCCTGGTCGGGCCCCGCCTTCACCATGAACGGGTCCGGTGGCATCGTCTCCGCCTCCATGACCAAGGCCGTCGACGCCATCCGCGGCGGAACCGGCTCACTCGACGTGGTGGTGCTGGCGGCGTCCACGCCCGGTTCCGGCAGCAGAACACCCGAGTGCGATGCGGTTATGCGCCTGAGCGGGATCAACTCCTGCACCACGTGGACGCTGACCAAGGCGAGTGACGGCAACAACGCGCAGGCCAACACCGACATCCGCAACGCGGAGTTCGTCTACTTCGCGGGCGGTGACCAGTGCAAGTACGCGGCCTGGAAATCCACCTCGCTCCGCTCCTCCGTCCAGTCGGTCGTCGCCAAGGGCGGCGGCTCAGGCGGAGGCAGCGCCGGCCACCACATCAACAGCTCCGTCGTGTACGACGCCTGCCAAGGGAGCATCACCTCCAGCGAGGCCCTGGCCAATCCCTACGACTCGTACGCGACGTTCACCACGGGCATGTTCGACTGGCCCAACTACGCCAGCACCATCAACGACTCACACTTCGTCACCCGCGACCGCATGGGCCGCACCATGGCCTTCGTCGCACGCGCGCTCCAGGACGGACTGACCACCGGCGGAAAGGCCTGGGGCGTAGGCGTCGAAGAGGGCGGCTCCCTCTTCATCGACAAGAACGGCCTGGCCACCCTCTCGGGAGCCGACTCCTACGTCGTCCTGGGAGACCACCAGCCCGAGAAAGCCGTTTCGGGGCAGCCCCTGACCTACTCGAACTTCAAGATCTGGCGTCTTGCCTCCGGCCAGACCTTCGACTTCCAGAACCGTCCCACCTGCGGCTACTACCTCAAGAGCGTCACCAACGGCGTCGCCGAGAGGAACCTGTACAGCGGCGCACCCGTCACCGGCTGCTGAGGGCGTAGACCGATCTGAGCAACAACGAATCATAGAACGGGTCACCCCCGCCAGCAGGAGGCCGCACGCCAGGTATCCGCCCTGCAGGGCGGCTCCGTGGCTGGTCTCGACGAAGCCTTCGCCGAGACTGGCGGCACTCTTCTGGCCGTCACTCTTCTGGCCGTCGCTCTCGGCGGTGTGCTGCTTGACTGTCGGGCCGGGTCGTCGAAGGCCGCGGCGAAGGGCTGGCGGCACATCGGACCGTTGCCGCGCTGCCCAGTCAGCTGCCCACTACGTGCCTGTTGTCAGGACTCCGGGGCAGCAACGGTGAGGCACAGCTGGAGATCGGGCCGTGAGCCGGGCCACGGTGGAGATCCCCACCGAACCCATCGGCAGCATCCCGCGGCCCGCCGAGCTGCTCGCCGCCATGGCCGACCACGCCGCGGGCCGGATCGGCGACGAGGAACTCGCCGCCACCCAGGACCGCGCGGTCCGCGACACCGTCCGCCGACTGGAGGAGCTCCCCGGTCGTCACCGACGGCGAACAGCCCAAGCCCAGCTTCGCCACCTACCCGCTGACCGGCCTGAACCTGGCACCCGACGGCGTCGTCATCCCGTTCGCCGACGGACACCAGCGGCAGCTGCCCCGCCTGACGTCCGGACCGCTGCGCTACAGCGTGTACGCCGACCACTACCTGCACGCCGCCCTCCGGCACACGGCCTCGCCGGTGAAGCAGGCCGTCATCGCGCCGTCGGCGCTGAGCCTGCTCTACCCACCCGACGGCATCGACGGATACCCCCGCGAAGCCTTCCTCGACGACCTCACCGCCGAGGCCGAAGCAGACATCCGCCGGTGTCTGGACGCCGGTGCGTGCCGCGTCCAGCTCGACTTCACCGAGGCCCGTCTCGCGCTGAAACTCGACCCGAGCGGAGACCTGCTGGATCAGTTCATCGCCCTCAACAACAGCGTCCTGGAACGATTCTCCACCGCCGAACAGGCCAGGATCGGAATCCACACCTGTCCCGGCGGCGATCAGGACTCCACCCGCAGCCTGGACGTCGACTACACGGCGCTGCTGCCCAAACTGCTCCGACTCAAGGCGGCGCCTTCTACGTCCAGCTCTCCAGCGAGCCGGAACCCGACAAGGCCCTCGCCGTCCTCGCTGAACATCTTCCCCGTCAGGCCCAGGCGTTCATCGGCGTCACCGACCCGATCGATCCGCGTGTCGAGACGCCCGAGGAGGTACGCGACCGCGTCCTGGCCGCCGCCCGCCACCTGCCCATCGACCGTCTGGGCACCTGCGACGACTGCGTCTTCTCCCCCTTCGCCGACGACACCTCCCGCGACACCGCCTTCGCCAAGATCAGCGCCCGCATCGAAGGCCCGCCCTGGCCGCTGGCGAACTGATCGGCTGAATGACACTCCGCATCAGTCAGTTGAACTCGCGTCACCCAAAGAGTTCTACCCGTCCCGGCCATGCCGCGAAGGCAAACATCGCAGATTGATCACGACGCAATACGCTCCCTAGCCCAGGGAGTGACTCCCCGATCGTGGCTCTGGCTCTCGGCCGTACTGAGCGCATTTCCCCGTCACTTCGGCCTCCTGCGCAACGCCCCTGCGACAGTTGTCCATATCGACGCGATGTACCCGCTCGGCGACCGACGGCTCACACGTCCGGGCGCTCAAAGGGGGCTCACACCGGACCTTCCCCGGTCGACCGGGGCCGGCCTGGCAGCAAGCACCACCTGATCGTCGACCGCCACGGAACCCCGCTCGCCGTCACGCTGACCGGCGGCAACCGACATGACGTCACACACCTGCTACCGCTTCTGGACGCGATCCCACCGATCCGGGGCATGCGCGGACGCCCGCGCACACGGCCACGCCGACTGTTCGCCGACCGGGGCTACGACTTCGACAAGTACCGCCGCCTGCTGTGGAAGCGTGGGATCAAGACACTCCACCCGCTGCGGATCGATGTTGCGGCCGTTGACGATCAGCACGTCCTTGCACCGCCCGATCACGTGCAGCCCACCCTCGTGAGACAGATGGCCCATCAGGGGGGTCTCCGGTGCGTAGCCAGCCGTCCGGCGGAAACGCCCCACTGGAATCGGCGCCGCTCCCGACATAGCCACCGGCCACTGACGGGCCCCTCGCCCAGATCTCGCCCACCTGCCGCTCGTCGCACTGTTTCCCCGCCTGATCGGCGATCCGCACGGCATGGCCGGGCAACGGCCACACGGCACAGCCGGGCCGCCTGGTCGAGGCAGCAAGGACGACGAGCTGTGGGCAAGCCATCGTGCCGGTTGCCGGTGATCGCGCCGATGACCGCTTCAGTGGTGTCCCGTCTTCTGATCTTGGTCCTTCTCCGCACTCAGCCAAGGGGCACGTCGGCAGGGTCAGTCGTGTCGGGCGAGCTTGACCGCGGAGACGAGCAGGATGACGGCCAGAAGGGGGATGAGGACCAGGTCGGGGAAGACCCCGAGGAGCAATCCGCCCAGCACCGCGCCAGCGACGGAGCCCGCGGCCATGATCATGGTGAAGCGGAGGTTGGCGCCGAGGACGGCGAAACCGCCGTCGCGGCTGTAGCGGGCGAAGGCGACCAGCATGGTCGGCAGGGAGACCAGCAGGGAGAGGCTTCCGGCGGTCTTGATGTCCTCGCCGAACAGCAGCACGATCATCGGGATCAGCAGCTCGCCACCGGCAACGCCCATGATCGCGGCGACCACCCCGATGCCGAACCCCGCCACGACCCCGGCAGGGATCTGGGCCCAGAGCGGCAGCGCGAGCGTATCGAGGGTGGTGGTGTGGGTGACGACCAGGGCGGCCGCCATGACGACCATCAGCGCTGCCAGCACCTTGTAGAGGGTGCCGCTGCGCATGCGGACCGCCCAGCTCGCTCCGGCCCAGGCGCCCAGCAAACTGCCGGCCAGCAGGTTGACCGCGACCGGCCAGGCCGCGGCGACCTCGGCCGCCGGCACCGCGGCCATGCGGGCGGGCAGTGCGACGAGAACCACGACCAGGCTCATGGCCTTGTTCAGGATGACGGCCGAGAGCGCGGCGAACCCGAAGAGGCTGATCAGAAGCGGCAGGCGGAACTCCGCGCCGCCCAAGCCGATCATCCCGCCCAGCACTCCGATCGCGGCTCCGGCACCGAAAACGACGGTGGCAGTGTGCGTCGGGCGCATTGGCGCAAGGTTCTGCTCGGCAGTCATGGGGTGCATCCGGGCATCCTCGCTGCTGATGGCCACCTTTTGCCATCACAAGAAGGCACTGGGTGTCCGCTCAGGGTTCGTGCGGTTCTCCGAGCCCAACGAGCGAGACGCACGGAGGCGCAGTCAACACGCCGTGATCGGCACGGCCTGGCCTGGTCTCGCCTGGTCACGTGACCACGTCACCACGCTCGGACGCGGGACGGGTATGGGGGTGCTCACCAGCGGTTCCCCTCGATGGCTGCACTGTGGTGAACCGTTTCCGGGCCGGCGAGCGAGAGCCCTCAGGGCGAGAGGTCAGGCGGCCGATCCGACATGGCACATGCAGCCCGGGGTGTTCGTGCGGGTGCCAGTCCGCTTGGCCACCGCGAAGAGCTCGGCTGAGGCCGACTCGGGCATCGGGGGGCGGCCGATACCGCCCTGGACCGCGATGTGCGCCCCGTCGAGTGCGGAGCCAGTGCCGCGAAGGCGGATTCGATCCGTTCCTTCTCTTCGGCCGTTTCGACCCGGACGTCCACGATGACGGTCGCCTCCGCCGGAACGACGTTGTCCAGGGTCCCGGCGGACGCGACGGTCGGCGTTAGGTCGTGCCGATGTCGGGTCGAGCGAACGCGGCGATGTCCAGCACCTGGTGCGCGGCCTCCATCAGGGCGTTGACCCCGGCGGCGGGCTCCAGGCCGGCGTGCGACGCCCTGCCGGTGATGGAGACCCGGAAGCTGCCACAGCCCTTGCGGCCGGTCTTCAGGCCTCCGCCCTCGGCGGCGCCCTCGAACACCAGGACGGCGCCGCAGGCGAGCGCCCGTTCCTCGATCAGGGCGCGAGAGGAACCGGAGCCGACCTCTTCGTCCGCGGTCACCAGGATCTCGACGCCGGACCGGTCGCCGAGCGCCGCCAGGCCGTGAACCGCCTGCACCAGACCCCCGAGCATGTCGAAGACCCCGGGGCCCGTCGCACGGCCGCCTGCGACGGTGAACGGGCGGTGTTCGAGGGTGCCGAGCGGGAACACCGTGTCGTGGTGACCGAGGATCAGCACTTCGGGATCGCCACCGCCTGACCAGTGGACGTGCGGCCCGGCCTCGCTCTCGACCAGGACGGCCTGCCCGCCGAGGCGGCTCTCGATGACGGCGGCGACAGCTTTGGCCGATGCCTGCAAGGCGTCGAGATCGCGCGATGGAGACTCGACTTCCACGAGCGTCCTGAGGTCCTCGATCATCGCGTCGACACTCACACCGACGGTCTTGTGCATCGTCACGCGGCCAGGGTACTGCGTACGCCGCCACCCCGGGCCGCCCGCCGGACCGGGGTCCGCGCGCGGACCGTACGCCTGGTGGCGGCGGAGTCGAACCACCTGTGGGCGGCCGGAGTTCCCCGTGCCGGTCGGAGGCGTGCACGCCGGCGACGCCGCCGAGGCCAGCCGCGAGCCGTCAGCCGTCAGCCGTCAGCCGTCAGCCGTCAGCTGCATCCTCGGCCTCCCAGCGCAACAGGTCCCCCGGCTGGCACTCCAACGCCTCGCAGAGCGCGGCGAGCGTCGCGAAGCGCACCGCCTTCGCTCGGCCGTTCTTGAGCACGGCCAGGTTGGCGGGGGTGATCCCGACGCGTTCCGCCAAGTCCCCCACGGACATCTTCCGCTTGGCCAGCATCACGTCGATGTCGACGGCGATCGGCATCAGATCACCTCGTCCAACTCGGCCTGCATCCGCGCCGCTTCGACGTCGCGCGCGACCGCCTGGGCGAGGAGCATCCGCAGTACGAGCACGATGAGCGCCACCCCCAGGACGGCCAGGACCACCCCGCCCATCAGGAGGACCACCCCCGGAGCGACGGCTTCGCCCGGCGCCAGCAGGACCGCGAGCGTGAACACCAGGAGGGCCGCCGCCACCATGGCTCCGATCACGACGTGCACGTACCGGAAGGCAGCGTGGGAGAACACCGTGCCGCGGCGCACCATCGTCACCAGCCGCCACACGCAGACCAGGACCACTTGGGCCGTCGCGACGCCCAGGAGCACGATCACGAGGACCGGGACGCGCAGGTGCGCGAGTTCGCTGCCGACCTCCTCCAAGTCGGCGCCGAGCAGCGGCACCATCACCCCTTGCACGAACACCGAGCCGGCGAGCAGCCCCACGAGCACGGCGCGCAGCGCAAGCACCGTCAACTTCCCCATCACGTCTCCCTCGATCGACGAACGATCGAAACCTATCGAAAGTCGATAGGCATGGCAACCGGCTGGCCGCGGAAATCAGGGGGCGAAGTGACGGCGGACTTGTTGGCGATGTCGGAGAAGACCTCCCGCGCCAAGGAGTCCGCACGCTTACGAGCGTGCTCAGCCAGCCACACCCGGCTAGCGGCGGACGCGGGGCATGCCCAGGCCGATCCAGGAGATGATTTCGCGCTGGATCTCGTTGTTGCCGCCGCCGAAGGTGAAGATGACCGCGCTGCGGTAGCCGCGTTCGAGCTCGCCGCGCAGGACCGCTCCGGCGGAGCCGTCCTTGAGGGAGCCCGCGGCGCCGACGATCTCCATCAGCCAGGCATACGCGTCCCTGCGGGCCTCGGAGCCGTATACCTTGACCGCGGAGGCGTCCTGCGGCGTGAGGGTGCCTGCCTGGACGGCGCCCACCATCTGCCAGTTGAGCAGCTTCATGGCATCGAGCCGGGCGTGGGTGCGGGCGAGGCGGCCGCGGACCCAGGAGAGGTCGATGACCCGGCGGCCGTCAGCGAGCTTCGTCCGCGCGGCCCAGCGCTGGACGTCGTGCAGGGCCCGGATGGCCATGGTGCCGTGGGCGGCGAGGGTGACGCGCTCGTGGTTGAGCTGGTTGGTGATCAGGCGCCAGCCCTTGTTCTCACGGCCGACGCGGCGGCTCGCGGGGACGCGGATGTCCTCGTAGTAGCTCGCGGTGGTGTCGTGCGAGGCGAGGGTGTTGATGAGGGTGCAGGAGTACCCGGGGTCCGAGGTCGGCACGAGGAGCATGGTGATGCCCTGATGGGCGGGCGCGTGCGGGTCCGTGCGGACGGCGAGCCAGACCCAGTCGGCGGTGTCGCCGTTGGTGGTCCATATCTTCTGCCCGTTGACGACGTAGGTGCCGCTCTCCTCGTCGCCCTCGCGGACGGCCTTGCACCTGAGCGCGGCGAGGTCGGTGCCGGCGTCGGGCTCGCTGTAGCCGATGGCGAAGTCGATCTCGCCCGCGAGGATCCGGGGCAGGAAGTACGCCTTCTGCTCGTCGGTGCCGAATTTCATGAGCGTCGGCCCGACGGTGTTGAGCGCCATCAGGGGCAGCGGTACGACGGCCTGCGCCGCCTCGTCGAAGAAGATGAACTGGTCCATCGGCGACATGCCGCGGCCGCCGTACTCGGTGGGCCAGCCGACCCCGAGCCATCCGTCGGCGCCGAGCCGGCGGATGGTCTCGCGGTAGAAGCGCTTCTGGGCGGCCGGGTCCTCGTAGCGGGCGTAGACGTCGTCGGGCACCAGCTCGGCGAAGTAGGCGCGCAGCTCGGTGCGCAGCCGCTGCTGCTCGGGCGTGTATTCGAGGTGCACGGCCCCTCCGGGATTCTGACGGTCCATCCGGTCGCTGTGGTGGCGGCGGTCAGATTAGAACCTGTTACAAGAATCCGGAAGGGCCCGGGCTGGTCAGTTCAAGGCCCTGATCATCGCTTCGGCCGTCGCCGCCATCGCCGTACGGGCGGCCGTGAGGTACGGCCTAGGGTCCGCCGGGGTCAGGTGGGTGCGGATGGCTTCGGTCATGGCCACGTTCAGGGCGGTGCCGATGTTGACCTTGCGGATGCCGCCCGCGACGGCCGCCGCGAGCTCGCCGTCCGGCAGCCCGGAGGAGCCGTGCAGGACGAGCGGTACGTCCACCGTCTTGGCCAGCCGCGCCAGGAGCGCGTGGTCCAGGGAGGCCGTCCGGCTGGTCATCGCGTGGCTGCTGCCGATGGCGACGGCCAGCGCGTCGACCCCGGAGTCGGCGACGAACCGCCGCGCCTCGTCGGGATCCGTACGGGCTCCCGGCGCGTGCGGATCCAGGGGCGCGGCGCCGTTCTTGCCGCCCACCTCGCCCAGCTCCGCTTCGATCCACAGGCCGTTGGCGTGCGCCCAGTCGGCGGCGGAGCGGGTCGTCTCCAGGTTCTCGGCGTACGGAAGGTGCGCGGCGTCGTACATCACCGAGCTGTAGCCGGCGTCGCAGGCCCGGCGCAGCAGCTCGGAGCTCTTGACGTGGTCCAGGTGCAGGCCGACCGGGACCGCGGCGGCCTCGGCGCAGGCGGCGGCCGCCCGGGAGATGGGCAGCAGCCGTCCGGCGCGGAACTTCACGGCGTTCTCGCTGAGTTGCAGGATGACCGGCAGGCCGGCTGCCTCGGCCCCGGCCACGACGGCCTCGGCGTGTTCCAGCGTGATGATGTTGAAGGCGGCGACGGCGCGGCCCGCGACGGCCGCCTCCCGCACGAGCGGGCCGGCGGGGACGAGGCTCATCGGCATGCCTCCTCGCCCGCCGTGAGGATCACGGAGCGGGTCAGGTTCCGCGGCGCGTCCGGATCCAGCTCCTGGTGGGCGGCGACGGCGACGGCCAGCCGGTGCACCCGGACCAGCTCGGCGAGCGGGTCGAGCCGTCCGGCCACCCACTGGGCGCCGGCGCCCCGTACCTGTTCGGCCAGTCCGTCGGGGGCCTCGTCCAGCGACCAGGTGACCGTCCCGGGCCCGGTGACGCTGATGGGCCCGTGCCGGTACTCCATCGCCGGATAGGCCTCGGCCCAGGAGAGCGAGGCCTCCCGCATCTTGAGCGCGGCCTCGTTCGCCAGGCCGACGCTCCAGCCCCGGCCGAGGAAGGTGAACTGCCCGCGGCTCTCCAGCTCCGCGGGCAGCGGCTCGGTGAGCGCCGTGCGGGCGTCGGCCACCGCCTGCGCGGTGTGGCGCCCGACGTGGGCACGCAGCAGGGTCAGGGCCGTCGTCGCGAACCGGGTCTGCACGACGGAGCGTTCATCGGCGAAGTCGAGTACGACGGCCTCGTCGGCGAGGGTCATCACCGGGGTCGCCGGGTCGCCGATGACCGCGGTCGTCGGCGTGCCCGCGTCCCGGAGCCCCGCCAGCAGGTCGAGCACCTCGGTCGTGGTGCCTGACCGGGTCAGGGCGACGACGCGGTCGTAGCGGCGGTGGCGCGGGAACTCGGAGGCGGGGAAGGCGTCGGTCTCGCCTTGCCCGGCCTCCTCGCGCAGTACGGCGGCAGCCTGGGCCATGTAGTAGGAGGTCCCGCAGCCGACGATCGCGGTACGCTCCCCCGGCCGCGGCAGCACCGCCCGCCGCGCCGGGGCCAGTTCGGCGGCCCGCTCCCAGCATTCCGGCTGGGTGCCCAGCTCGTGCGCGACGTGACTCATACAGGCTCCCTGGTGCAGCGGCGGATGGGACTGGATGCGGTATGCGTTGCGTTTGCGTTTTCCTGCACGGTATCGGGCTGTTTCACGCAACTTCAAGCATCAACAGACCCATCCCTTGAGTTAATGTCGGCGCGTAGGCCGACCGCGAGGCGTGGGCCGGCGGAGAACAGGGTGAGCACCGAAGGGGGGCGGGCGGTGACCCGCAAGGAGCGCTGGCAGAGCCTGCTGGATCTGCTGGTCGAGCGCGGGGAACTGGAGGTGGAACCGGCGGCGGAGGCCCTCGGGGTGTCCGCCGCCACCATCCGCCGCGACCTCGACCAGCTCGCCGAGCAGCAGCTGCTGGTCCGCACGCGCGGCGGAGCGGTGCTGCACGGGGTCTCGTACGAACTCCCCCTGCGCTACCGCACCTCGCGCCGCGCCGCCGAGAAGGGCCGCATCAGCGAGGCGGTGGCGGCTCTGATCACCCCGGGCGAGGTGGTCGGGCTGACGGGCGGCACCACGACCACCGAGGTGGCGCGGGCCCTGGCCGGGCGGCCGGACCTGGCCTCGGGCTCACCGGCGCTGACCGTGGTGACCAACGCCCTCAACATCGCGGGCGAGCTGGTCATCCGGCCCCAGTTCAAGATCGTGCTGACGGGCGGTGTCGCCCGGCCCCAGTCCTACGAGCTGACGGGCCCCTTCGCGGAGGAGGTGCTCGGGCAACTGACCGTGGACACGGCGGTGGTCGGCGTGGACGGCTTCGATCCGGTGGACGGCGCGGCGACCCGCCACGAGGACGAGGCGTCGGTCAACCGCCTGCTGTGCGAACGGGCCCGCCGCGTGGTGATCGCGGCCGACTCCAGCAAGCTCGGCGTGCGCGCCTTCGCCCGGATCTGCGCGACGTCGTCCGTGGACGTCCTGGTCACGGACACGGGCCTGCCCACGGCCGTCGCCCGGGAGTTCAGCGCGGCGGGCGTGGAGGTCGTACGGGTGTGACCCGGCCCGGCGGGGCGCTGCCGACGCTCAGCGGCCTGGCAGGCGTTCAGCGGACCGGCAGGCGCTCAGTGAGCCGGCAGGCGCTCCGACTCGCGGACCAGGGCGGCCAGGACCGGGGCGATCAGCGGGTGGGATTCGGCTCCGCGGCGGGTGGCGGCGAAAACGCGCCGGGTGGCGGCGGCCGGGCCGGCGACCGGGCGGACCTGGACCTCCTTGAGGTCCATGCCGCGCAGCGCCGAACGCGGCACCAGCGCCACCCCCGCCCCCGCGCCGACCAGCGCCGTCACGGCGCGGAAGTCGTCGGAGGAGTGGGCGAACCGGGGCTGGAAGCCGGCGAGTTCGCACGCCAGTAGCGTGACGTCATGGCACGGGTTGCCGGGGTACTGGCCCACCCAGTCCGAGTCCGACAGGTCCGCCAGCGACACCGTGGGCAGGTCGGCCAGCGGGTGGCCGGCGGGCAGGACCGCGTCGAAGGGTTCCGCGTACAGGGGGAGGACCGAGAGCCGGCCGTCGCCCGCACCCGGCGCACCGCGGTACTCGACCGCCAGGGCGACGTCGGCTTCGCCGTCGAGCAGCAGCGGCACGCTCTGGTCGCCCTCGGCGTCCCGCACCCGCAGCCGGATCCCCGGATGCTGCGACTGCAACCGGGCGATGGCCGGAGCCAGTACCTCCGCGATCCCCGTGGCGAAGGCGGCCACCGTGACCACGCCCGCCGAGCCACCCGCGTACGCGGCGAGTTCGGCCTCCGCGCGCTCCAGCTGCGCGAACACCTCGTGGGCGTGCCCGACCAGGATCTCGCCGGCGGCCGTCAGCCGTACGCCCCGCCCGCTGCGGGACAGCAGCGCGTGGCCCGTCTCCTGTTCCAGCGCCGCGAGCTGCTGGGAGACGGCGGAGGGGGTCAGGTACAGGGCTGCGGCCGCGGCGGTCACCGTACGGTGGTCCGCCACGGCCCGCAGGATGCGCAGCCGGCGGGGGTCGATCACCCTTCCATTGTCTCAGCCCGCGCGGACACCGAGCGCCGCACGGGCGTCGACGAAGGCGGCGACCGCGCGCTCCACGTCGGCCGTCGAGTGCGCGGCGGAGAGCTGGACGCGGATGCGCGCCGCGCCGAGCGGCACCACCGGGTAGGAGAAGCCGATCACGTACACGCCGCGCTCCAGCAGCAGCTCCGCCATCTTGGCCGCCTCCGCCGCGTCGCCGATCATCACGGGGGCGATGGCGTGGTCGCCGGGCAGGATCTCGAAGCCGGCCTCGGTCATCTTCGTACGGAAGAGCGAGGTGTTGGCGGCGAGGCGGTCGCGCAGGTCGTCGGCCGACTCCAGCAGGTCCAGGACCTTGAGGGAGGCCGCCGCGATGACGGGCGCGAGGGAGTTGGAGAAGAGGTACGGGCGCGAGCGCTGGCGCAGGAGCTCCACGATCTCGGCGCGCGCCGCGACGTATCCGCCGGACGCGCCGCCGAGCGCCTTGCCGAGCGTGCCGGTGATGATGTCGACGCGGTCCATGACCCCGTGCAGTTCCGGCGTCCCGCGCCCGCCGGGGCCGACGAAACCGACGGCGTGCGAGTCGTCGACCATGACCATGGCGTCGTAGCGCTCCGCCAGGTCGCAGATCTCCGCGAGGGGCGCCACGTAGCCGTCCATGGAGAAGACGCCGTCGGTGACGATCAGGCGGCGCCGGGCGTCCTGCGCCTCCTTGAGCCGGGTTTCGAGCTCGCCCAGGTCGCGGTTGGCGTAGCGGTAGCGGCGGGCCTTGGAGAGGCGGATGCCGTCGATGATCGAGGCGTGGTTGAGGGCGTCGGAGATCACCGCGTCCTCGGCGCCGAGGAGGGTCTCGAAGACACCGCCGTTGGCGTCGAAGCAGGAGGAGTAGAGGATGGTGTCCTCCTGGCCGAGGAACGCGGACAGCCGCGCCTCCAGCTCCTTGTGCACTTCCTGCGTACCGCAGATGAAGCGGACCGAAGCCATGCCGTAGCCCCAGCGGTCCAGCGCGTCCTTGGCGGCGGCGACCACCTCGGGGTGGTCGGCCAGGCCCAGGTAGTTGTTGGCGCAGAAGTTGAGGACCTCGCCCGGGGCGCCGCCCGAGGTGACCGCGACGGCGGCGTTCTGCGGGGTGCCGATGACGCGCTCGGGCTTGTGCAGGCCTGCGGCGCGGATCTCGTCGAGGGTGGTGCGGAGGTCGTCGCGGACGGACTCGAACATGGTGCGTACTCCTTGTGCGGAGGCGGAGGGCGGAGGGCGGACGGAACATGGGCGGTGGGGGCGGGCTCCTGGGAGGGGAGGGCAGGTACCTGGGCGCGGGCAGGGGCCCGGGGCCCGTGCGGCTCCGCGGTCCTACGTCGTCCAGTCCAGGATGATCTTGCCGCTGCGGGCGGTCGACGCCTCGTCGAAGGCCGCCTCGAACTCCGTGTGCGCATACCGCCCGGTGATGACGGGACTGAGGTCGAGGCCGCCCTCCAGCAGCACCGTCATGGCGTACCAGGTCTCGAACATCTCACGCCCGTAGATGCCCTTGATGGTGATCATCGAGGTGACGACCTTCGCCCAGTCCACCGGGAACTCCTGCGCGGGCAGGCCCAGCATGGCGATCCGCCCGCCGTGCGTCATGTTGTCGATCATGTCTCGCATGGCCTCGGCGCGGCCGGACATCTCCAGCCCGATGTCGAAGCCCTCCCGCAGGCCGAGCCGCGTCTGCGCCTCGGCGATGGAGGACTCGGCGACGTTCACCGCGAGCGTGGCCCCCGCCTTGCGGGCGATCTCCAGCCGCTCGGGGCTGACGTCGGTGATGACGACGCTCCGGGCGCCGGCGTGCCGGGCCACGGCCGCCGCCATGATCCCGATCGGGCCGGCTCCGGTGATCAGCACGTCTTCCCCGACCAGCGGGAAGGAGAGCGCCGTGTGCACGGCGTTGCCGAACGGGTCGAAGATCGCCGCCACGTCCAGGTCCACCGCGGTCCGGTGCACCCATACGTTCTGCGCGGGCAGGACCACGTACTCGGCGAAGGCGCCGTCACGCCCCACACCGAGCCCGACCGTGCTGCGGCACAGGTGGCGGCGCCCGGCGAGGCAGTTGCGGCACCTCCCGCACACCAGGTGGCCCTCGCCGCTGACCAGGGCGCCGATCTCGATGTCGCGCACGTCCGCGCCGAGCGCCGCGACCTCACCGACGAACTCGTGTCCCAGGACGAGCGGGGTCTTGACCGCTCCCTGCGCCCAGCCGTCCCAGGCACGGATGTGCAGGTCCGTTCCGCAGATGCCGGTGCGCAGCACCTTGATCAGCACATCGCCGGGGCCGTAGTCGGGCTCGGGGACGTCCATGAGCCACAGGCCGGGCTCGGCCTTGTGCTTGACGAGTGCCTTCATGGGGTGGCTCCAGGCGTGCGGAAGGGTGGTGCGGCGAGCGCGCGGGCGCGCGCGACGTCCATGTCGGGCACCAATCTGCCGAGCCGCGGGTGATCAGTCCATCGAGACTTTCTTAAGCGGGTCGACAGCGCAGCTTCACGCCTATGCTCCTCAGGTGATGGGGCAGGGGAACGGGGAGGTGGGGGGCGTGCCGAGTCTGCGCAGCAGGGCGCTGTCGGTGGCGCTGTTCGCGGCGGGACGGCGAAGACGGTTCGCGAGCGCCGAGGCGGTACGGAGCCGAGTGGCGCAGTCCGCGCGGCGCCCCGCGTCGCATCTGCCGCCGCGCTCGCTGCGGCGGGTGGCCGACGTCTCGCGGACCTTCGTCGGGGCCTGGCCGGTCTACGACGTGTCGCCGCGCGGGACGGAGCCGACCGCCCAGGTGCTCTACGTGCACGGCGGCGGTTACGTCGGCGAACTGGTGCGGCCGCACTGGGCTCTGATCCGGACCCTGGTCACGCAGGCCCGGGCGCGGGTCGTCGTACCCGCCTACGTCCTCGCCCCGCGCGGGACCGCCGACCGGACGGTCCCGGTCGCCGCCGACCTGCTCAGCGGCCTGATCGCGAGCGGCGGCGCGGGCGGCACGGTGCTCATCGGGGACTGCGCCGGTGCCGGGATGGCGCTGGCGGCCGCCCAGCGGCTGCGCGACCGCAGCGGGGCCCAACCGTCGCGCATCGTGCTGCTGTCGCCCTGGCTGGACGTGACGATGAGCCATCCGGACCAGGTGGCGATCGCGGCGGGTGATCCGGTGCTGGCCCGCCCCGGACTGCTGGAGGCCGGGCGTCTGTACGCCGGCACCCTGGCCGCCGACGATCCCCTGGTGAGCCCGCTGCGCGGGTCCTTCGAGGGGCTGGCGCCGCTGACGGTGTTCACCGGGACCCGGGACGTGCTGAGCACGGACAGCCGGGAACTGCTGCGGCGAGCCCGCGCGGCGGGGCTGGAGGTGGAGTTCCACGAGGCGGACGGGCTGCCGCACGGGTACCCGCTGCTGCCGGTGGCGGAGGGGCGGGCGGCGCGGGAGCGGATCGTGGAGCTGATCCGGGCGGCGGCGTACCTCTGACCGGCCTGGCCGGGCCGCCACCGGGCCGGAAGCGGCTGCGGCAGCGGGCGGGCCGGAAGCGGCCGGGTGGCAGCGGGCGGGTCGGAAGCGGCCGGCTGGCAGCGGGCGGGTCGCCGCCGGGATGCAGGCCCTGCCGCCCCGGGCGCATCCTTACGGTGTGACGGCGAGACCGGACAGGGACGGCCCCGCCCGGGACGCCTCGGCCCAGGCGCTCGCGCGGGCGGCGGCCGATGCGGTGGCAGCCGTCGACGGGTACGCGGGCGGGGTCTACCTGCGCTCCGGCACCGAGCAGCTGCTCCGGCTGGCGGTGCTCACCGGGCTGCCCTCGCAGCTGTTCCGCCCCTGGTGGCGGATCCACGTGAACCGGCCGTACCCGGTCGCCGAGGCCTTCCGCTCCCTCCAGGCCGTCCACCTGCCCGACGCGGAGGCGGCCATGAGGCGCTTCCCGCAGCTGATGGCCGGGCTGCCGTTCCCCTTCGCCTCGCTATACGAGCCGGTGGCCGCCGGACCGGAACGGTTCGGCGTGCTGATGGTGCTGCGCGAGGCGACCCCCGGGGCCACTGTCGGCGCCCTCGACCGAGAGCGGATGCGCGAGGCCGCCGACCGGCTGGCGCAGGAGCTGGCCGCGCTCACGGCGGCGGGCGACGCGGTGGTGTGGGACGGCGCCCCGGTGGAGGTGCCGCCGCCCGCCCCGGCCGCGGACGCGCGGGCGGCCCTGGACCGCCTCGCGCAGGCGGTGCTGTCCGTGGACCGGCAGGGCAGGATCGGTTTCGTCAACGCCGCCGCGCAGGACCTGCTGGGCCTCGACGGGCACCGGGTAGTGGGCCAGACCGTGTGGGAGTCGCTGCCCTGGCTCGCGCATCCCGCCTACGAGGACCACTTCCGGGCCGTTTTCATGTCCACCGAGCCGGTTCACTTCTCGGCCTGTCGTGGGCGCCACCCGCCCTCGGGCTGGCTCTCGGTGGGCCTGCACCCGGGCAGGGACGGGGTGACCGTCACGATCGGCGCCACCGAGGAGCCCGCCTACGCGCCCGCGTCGGTGGCCCAACCGGGCGGCGGCCTGGGCTCGCCCGCCGACCGCGCCACCGCGCTGTACCGGCCGGTCGCCCTCGCCATCGCGCTGACCGAGGCGGTCACGGCCCGCCAGGTGTCGGCGGTGGTCACGGAGGAGCTGCTGCCCGCCTTCGGCGGCCGGCAGCTGGCGATCTACGTGCTGGACGAGCGGCATCTGCACCTCGCCTGGGAGACGGGTTTCCCGCAGGGCTTCCTCGACCAGTTCGACGGTGTCTCCCTGGAAACCCGCCTGCCGGGTGTCGAGACGCTGACCTCCGGCCGGCCGCTGTTCTTCGAGTCGATGGAACATCTCGCCGCGGCCTACCCGGGCATCCCGCTGGACGCCCATCTCGGGGCTCGCGCCTTCCTGCCGCTGATCGCCTCCGGCCGGCCGGTCGGCTCGTGCATCCTCGGCTTCGACGCGCCCCGCGGATTCAGCCCGGAGGAGCGTACGGTGCTGACCGCACTGGCCGGGCTCATCGCGCAGGCCCTGCAGCGGGCCCGGCGCTACGACAGCGAGGCGAAGCTGGCGCGCGGGCTCCAGGCGGGCCTGCTGCCGCACCGCCTGCCGGTACGCGAGCACGTGGACACGGTGGCCCGCTACCTGCCCGGCACGCTCGGCATGGACGTCGGCGGCGACTGGTACGACGTCGTGGAGACGAGCGGCGGGCTGCTCGCCCTGGTCATCGGGGACGTCCAGGGCCACGGGGTGGCCGCCGCGGCGACCATGGGCCAACTCCGCAGCGCCGTACGGGCCTTCGCGCTCAGCGGCAGCAGCCCCGAACAGGTCATGAGCGGCACCAACCAGTTGCTCATCGACCTGGACCCGGGCCAGTTCGCCAGTTGCTGCTACGTGCTGCTCGACCCGCTGTCGGGCGACGCGCAGGCCGTCCGGGCCGGACACCCCCAGCCGCTGCTGCGCCACCCCGACGGCCGGACCGAGGTGATGGACCTGCCGGGCGGGGTGGTGCTCGGCATCGACCCGGACGCCGTCTACCCCGTCACGGAGCTGCGGCTGACGAAGGGCTCCGTACTCGCCTTGTACACGGACGGGCTGGTCGAGGAGGCGGGCGCGGACATCGACCGGGGGGTCGAGCGGCTGCGGGTGGCTCTGGCGGCGGCCCGTCCGAGGCCGCTGACGGAGATGGCCGACCGGCTGATCAGCGAGGCGGGCAGCGCCGCCGACCGGCCGGACGACATCGCCCTGCTCCTGGCCTCCCGTACCGCCGCGCCGGGCGGCCGGACCCCGTAGCACCCGGACGGGTCAGGCCCCCTCCGGGCCCGCGCCCAGGGTGAGGGCGGTGTTCACGAGCCCGATGTGGCTGAACGCCTGGGGGAAGTTGCCGAGCTGGCGGCCCGCGACGGGGTCGTACTCCTCCGCGAGCAGTCCCACGTCGTTGCGCACCTCCAGCAGCCGCTCGAAGAGCTCCCGGGCCTCCTTGACCCGTCCCGTCAGGTGCAGGGCGTCGGCCAGCCAGAACGAACAGGCCAGGAAGGCGCCTTCGTCACCGGGGAGTCCGTCGACGGACGCGCCTTCGGTGCTGTAGCGGCGGACGAGTCCGCTGCTGCCGAGCTCCGCGCGCACCGCGTCGACGGTGCCGACGACGCGCGGGTCGTCGGGCGGCAGGAATCCGACGCGCGGGATGAGCAGGGTCGCCGCGTCGAGCTCGCGCGAGCCGTAGTACTGGGTGAAGGTGTTGCGTTCGGGGTCGTACCCCTTCTCGCACACCTCGCGGTGGACCTCGTCCCTCATGGCCCGCCAGCGCCCGACGTCACCGGGCAGGTCGGGATCGGCTTCGAGGGTGCGCACGGCGCGGTCGGCGGCGACCCACGCCATGACCTTCGAGTGCACGAAGTGGCGGCGCGGGCCGCGCACTTCCCACAGCCCCTCGTCCGGGCGGCGCCAGTTGCGCTCCAGGAAGTCGAGGAGCGCGAGCTGGATCCGCCAGGCGTGGTGCTCGGCAATGAGGCCGGTGTTCCTGGCCAGGTGGAGGGAGTCGATGACCTCCCCGTACACGTCGAGCTGGAGCTGGTGGACGGCCGCGTTGCCGATCCTGACCGGGGCGGAGGAGGCGTAGCCGCGCAGCCACGGCAGCTCGGTCTCGGGGATCCGCCGCTCGCCGGCGATCCCGTACATGATCTGCAGGTCGGCGGGTTCGCCGGCGACGGCGCGCAGCAGCCACGCCCGCCAGGCGCGGGCCTCTTCGAGGAAGCCGGTGGCGAGGAGGGAGCCGAGGGTGAGGGTGGAGTCGCGCAGCCAGCAGTAGCGGTAGTCCCAGTTGCGGACCCCGCCGATCTCCTCGGGCAGGGAGGTGGTGGCCGCGGCGACGATGCCGCCCGTCGGGGCGTACGTGAGGGCCTTGAGGGTGATCAGGGAGCGGGTCACCGCCTCCCGGTAGGGGCCCTCGTAGCGGCACTGGGAGGCCCACGCGCGCCAGTCGGCGACGCTCTGCTCCAGTGCCGCGTACGGGTCGATGGGAGCGGGGCGCGGTTCGTGCGAGGGGTGCCAGGTCAGGACGAAGGCGACGCGCTGCCCGGCTGCGACGGTGAATTCGGAGCGGGTGCTGTTGGCCTCGCCCCAGGTGTGGACGGGCGGTTCGCTGCGGAACCACGTGGAGTCGGGCCCGGCGACGGCCACGCGCTCGCCGTCGCTGCGGCGGACCCAGGGGACGATGTGGCCGTAGTCGAACCGCAGGCGCAGGGTGCTGCGTACGGTGACCTCGCCGGTCAGGCCCTCGACGATCCTGACGACATCGGGCGCGACGTCGCGTTGCGGCATGAAGTCGGTGACCTTGACGGTGCCGTGGGCCGTCTCCCAGTACGACTCCAGGACCAGCGAGCCGTCGACGTAGGCGCGGCGGGTGCAGGGCTGGGCGTCCGCGGCCTCGGCGGGGGCGATGCGCCAGTGGCCGTTCTCCTCGTCGCCGAGGAGGGCGGCGAAGCAGGCCGCGGAGTCGAAGCGCGGGAGGCACAGCCAGTCGATTGACCCGTCGCGGCCGACCAGTCCACTCGTCATCAGGTCGCCGATGAGTGCGTAGTCTTCGATGGGTTGTGTCATTCGTGCGCTCTTCCCCGAATGCCCCGAGCCAATCAGCCGGGGACCGATCAGCCAGGACCGATCAGCGTGGCCCGGTCAGCGCGGCCCGGGGCGCCCGGCAGCGGGCTTCAGCTCCGGACGAGGAGCAGGACGACGCCGAGCACGACGCCGAGGGCGAGTGCGAAGGCTCCGTGGGCCAGTCGGTGGCCGCGCAGCACGGGCAGGAAGCGGTCGACGGCGTACCGGCCGGGGCCGGTGAGGGCGAGGGCCGCGGCGCCGGTGGCCAGGAGCAGTTCGTACTCGATGCCCTCGGGGGCGAAGAAGGCGCCGAGTCCGTGGACGGCGATGGCGTTGATCATGGTGCCGACGAGGGCGGCGCCGGCCAGCGGGGTGAGCACGCCGAGGGCGAGGCCGAGACCGCCCAGGGTCTCGGTCAGGCCGGCGAGTACGGCCATGGCGTCGCCCGCCGGGTAGCCGCTGGCGGTGAAGAAGCGGCCGGTGCCGCTGATGCCACCGCCTCCGAACCAGCCGAAGAGCTTCTGCGTGCCGTGCGCTGCCATGGTCAGGCCGAGGACGAGGCGCAGGAGCAGCAGGCCGGTGTCGTGGCCGGGGGTGGAGGGAGAGAGCTGGACGGCCGGTGCGGCGGCCTGCGGCTGCGTCGAAGTGACGAAGGGGCTGGTCATGGGGGGATCCTTCCGGTCGGGCGGCCCGAGGAGCAGGGAGATTGGTTCGAATTCGAACCGCCGGCCTCGACCCTAGCCGAGTGATTCAAATTCGAACAACCCGTGTACTCTGAAACCATGGCTGAGACGAGATGGCTGGACGAGCGGGAGATGCGTGCGTGGAGCGGCTTCCTGGCGGCGTCGGCTCTGGTGAACCGCTGCCTCGACCAGCAGCTCAAGGACGATTCCGGACTCTCGCACCCGCAGTACGAGATCCTCGTCAGGCTCGCCGCGGCTCCCGGGCGGGAGCTGCGGATGACCGAGCTCGCGAATGGCCTGATCAACTCCAAGAGCGGTCTGACCTACCAGATCACCCAGATGGAGAAGGCCGGGCTCGTCCGCCGCCGCAGCTGCCCCTCGGACGTGCGCGGAGTCTTCGCGGTCCTCACCGACGCCGGCAGCGCCCGGCTGGACGAGGCGGCGCCGGGGCACGTGGCCACGGTCCGCAGCGTCCTCATCGACGTGCTGACGCCCGAGCAGCTCGACGCGCTCGCCGATGGCTTGGGCGAGGTCAGCCGGCGGCTGCGCGAGCGGGCCGCCTGAGCGGCGCGGCCGCGAGGCGGGGTACGCGGGGCGGGGTACGCGAGGCCGGGCGCGGCCGTGGGGTACGCGGCGCGGCGTGCGGGTATTAGGGGTGCGGTAACGGGATGCGGTCCGGGCGAGTACAGGGGGAGGGTGAAGCGCGATGGACGGAAAGGCCTGGCTCACGGTGGCCGTGATCGTCGCCCTCGGGCTGGCGATCACCGCGGCGGTGTTGCTCGTACGGGTCTTGCGGGCCCGACGGCTGCTGCTCGACGCGGGTGTGCCCCTGCGCGACAAGGCGCTCTTCTGGGTGGCCGTGGCCTACACCGTCTCACCGGTGGACCTGATCCCGGATCCGGTCTATCTCGATGACATCGGCGTGCTGCTGCTGGCGCTGCGGTCACTGCACGCGGCCGCGGCGGCGGCCGGGACGACGGTGCGGCCCGCGAAGGAGCCCGGCAGGGTCTGACGGCGCGGCGTGACGGCGCGGACGGGTAGCCGCGGACGGGGAGGACTCGTAGGCGAGCCCCGGACGTCCCACGCCGATCAGGTGCGATCACCGAACGGCTCAGGATCAGGTCAGAGGACGCCGCGAGGGCGGAACTGGACGCTGATGCGGGGTCCGACGGCCCGCGCCGACTTCGGTACGGCGTGCTCCATGGTCCGCTGGCAGGAGCCGCCCATCACCACGAGGTCCCCGTGCCCCAGCGGCAGGCGCAGCAGGGTGGCACCGCCGTCCCGGGGCCGGAACGCCAGATCGCGCGGGTCGCCGACGGAGACGATCGCGACCATGGTGTCCTCGGTCGAGGAACGGCCCGTACGATCGCCATGCCAGGCCACGCTGTCGCGGCCGTCGCGGTAGAGGCACAGCCCCGCGGTGACGAATTCCTCACCGAGTTCGGGGGCGTACAACCCGTTGAGCGCGTCGCGGGCCTCGTCGAGCGAGGGATGCGGCAGGGCCTCCCCCTCGCCGTACAAGGCCAGCAGGCGCGGCACGTCCACTTCGCGCTCGTACATCTTCCGCCGCTCGGCGCGCCACGGCACATCGGCCGCGAGCCGCTCGAACAGCGCGTCGGAGCCGGCCACCCATCCGGGGAGGTGGTCGACCCACGCGCCGGCGCCCAGGTCGGTGCGCCGGATGCCCGTGAGGGGCCCGAGCCGGATCTCGTCGCCCTGGTCGAAGAGGGATCCCTGGAGGTTTTGGGCTGCGTACATGCTTCCAGCGTAACCCCACCACTCGAACGTGCGCGCGAATAACCGGCGCCCCCTGGATGCCCGCCGACGGCTCGGCCGCGGCGGCCACCGGGCCCGGGCGGATCGGCCGCCAACCGGGCCCGCCTCCATTCGGGGGCCGCTCCGAAGGGCGCGCGCGCCGTCCCCCCGCGCCCGGTTCCGCCTCCGTAGGCTCGCGTCGCTCCGCCCGCGCCAACTGAGCGCGCCGGGCGGTGGATCCGCCGTCCGTGCCCCCGTCCGCGTAACCGAACACGTCGAGGAACCACGTGCACCTCTCCCCGAACCGACGCCGTCTCTCCCTCGGCGCCGCCCTGCTCACCGTGCTCGCCGGCGTGGCGCCGGTGACCATGGTCCCGGCCGCCCACGCCGCCGGGACGGCGCGGAATTCCGCGCTCAACAGCCACCCGGCGCCGGACGTCGACGCCCTCGTCCAGGCACTGCGCGATACGACCGGCAGTGGTGCGCCCGGCGCCATGGCGCTCTTCACGGGCCCGGGCGGCTCCCGGACGGCGGCCGTGGGCGTACGCGACAAGAGCACCGGCTCGGCCATGGATCCGCGGGCCCGCTTCCGGATCGGCAGCGTCACGAAGACGTTCTCCACCGTCGTGCTGTTGCAGTTGGTGGCCGAGGGCCGCATGCGGCTGGACACGCCGGTCAACCACTACCTGCCCGACCTGCTGCCCGACGACCGGATCACGGTGCGCCACCTGCTGCGCCACAGGAGCGGGCTGGCGGACTACACGGAAGCCATGTTCGCGCGCACCGTTCCCGGATTCGAGGCGGTCCGCACGAGGGTGTTCAGCTACCGGGAGCTCGTCGCCCTCTCGCTCAAAGAGCCGCGGACGACGGAGCCGGGCGCGGCGTACAAGTACTCGAACACCAATTTCGTCGTGGTCGGCATGCTCATCGAAAAGGCCACCGGAAACCCGGTGGCCGTGGAGTACGACCGCCGCATCATCAAGCCGCTGGGCCTGCGCAACACCTCCTACGTCCATCCCGCGACCGGCATCGGCGGGCTGCACGCACGCGGCTACCTCCATCCGGACGAGGCCGGAGCGCCCCTGGTCGACTCCACCGAGCAGACGGCGTCGTGGGCGCAGTCCGCCGGGGCGATCATCTCGGACCCGGCCGATCTGAACACCTTCACCTCCGCGCTGCTCAGAGGCAGGCTGCTCACCTCCCGCATGCTGGACGCCATGCTCACCACGAGCCCGACCGACGCCGCGGGCACCCGCTTCTACGGCCTGGGACTGCGCCGCTACAAGCTCTCCTGCGGCACGTCGGTGTACGGCCACACGGGCACGGTGCAAGGTTTCTACACCTACGCGTTCGCCTCCCGTGACGGCCGCCGCAGTCTGGCCGCCATGGCGAACACCTCGAACAGGGGCGCGGCCAACACCGCGCTCGGCGGGACGCTCGAAGCCGCCTTCTGCGGTAAGCCGTCCGGCGGGGCCGCCACCCCACGCGGTTTCGCCGTCGCCCCGGCCGAAGCCGACCTGCCGGAGCAGGGCGCACGCTGAGCCGACGGGCGCTGAGCCGACGGGCGCTGAGCCGGCGGGCGCCAGGACGGCGTACGCCAGGGCGGGCGGCCGCGCTGGCCGGAAGCAGACGATCCCTTTGCTCGCGTCTGTGAAGATCATCCCTCCGGGGTTCAGCATTCACCGCGGATCCCCGAGGGATGCGCGTTTCACCGCAGAGAGGCCGCCTTGAGCACTTCCGCAATACCGTACTTCTCTCTGCTCGGGCCGGTGCAGGCCTGGCAGGGCGAGGAGCCGCTCGCGCTGGGGCCGCCGCAGCAGCGCTTGCTCCTGGCCATGCTCCTGGTGCGGCGGCCGGGGGTCAGCGAGCTGGACGAGCTGATCGACGGGATGTGGGGCGAGGAGAGTCCGAGGACGGCGGCGGGCACGGTCCGCTCGTACGTGTACCGGCTGCGCCAGGTGGTGGGGCCGTGCCTCGCCACCGAGGGGCGGGGGTACACGCTCGGCGTGGCGGACGGGGCGGTGGACCTGACCGTCTTCGAGGCCGAGGTGACCCGGGCCCGCGCACGGGTGGCCGCCGGGGACCTCGGCAGCGGGGCCGAGCTCCTGGAGAGCGCTCTGCGCCGGTGGCGCGGGGTGCCGCTGGCCGGGCTGCCGGGCCCCTTCGCCCGGATCCAGCGGGAGCGGCTGGCCGAGCTGCGGCTGTCCGTACTGCTGGAGCGGCTGGAGCTGGACCTGGCACGGGGGCGGCACGCCCAGCTGGTCCCGGAGCTGTCCATGCTGTGCGCGGAACATCCTCGGCACGAGGGGCTGCGGAGCCTGCGGTCCACGGCCCTGGAGCGGGCCGGGCGGCCGGCCGCGGCCCGGGCGGCGACCGTCTCACCGGCGGAACAGGGCGGGGGCGGGGTGCCGGACGGCGGGACGGGTGACGGGTCCTCGGACGGCGGGACGGGTGACGGGTCCTCGGACGGCGGGACGGGCGGCGGGATGGGTGGCGGGATGGGTGGCGGATCTGGCGCTGGAACGGGCAGCGGATCCGGTTACGGGCCGGGCCGCGAGCCCGGCGGCGGCTCGGGCGGCGGATCCGGCGGCGGATCCGGCGGCGCGGCCCGAGGGGCCGACGGAGGCAGGGCCACCGTACGAGGTCCGCAGGCGCCCCACGACGCCGGACCGGCGCCATTCGGGGCCACCACACTGCCGACCCCCGCCCAACTCCCGTACACCACCAGCGATTTCACCGCCCGCGACCATGCCACGCAGGACCTTCTGCGCGTCCTGCGCCCCAACGGCGCCGAGACGGTGGTCATCTCCGCCGTCGGCGGGATCGGCGGTGTCGGCAAGACCACCCTCGCCCTGCATGCCGCGCACCGGCTGCGCGAACACTTCCCCGACGGGCAGCTCTACGCCAACCTCCGCGGCGTACGGGAGGATCCGGCGCGACCCGAAGGCGTGCTCGCCTCCTTCCTGCGAGCCCTCGGCGTCCTGGACTCCGCGATTCCGGAGAACGGCGAGGAGCGCGCCGCCCTGTACCGCTCCCGGCTGGCCGGCCGGCGCGTCCTGCTCGTACTCGACGACGCCCGCGACATCGCGCAGATCGAACCGCTGCTGCCCGGATCCTCCGCCTGCGCCGTCCTGGTGACCAGCCGCAGCACCCTGCCCGAGCTCCCCGCCGCGCTGCGCATCCGGCTCGACGTCCTGGCGCCCGCCGATGCCGTCACCCTGCTCGGCCGGATCCTCGGCGAGGCACGGATCGCGGCCGAGCCCGCCGAGGCCACCGCCCTCGCCGAGCTGTGCGGGGGGCTGCCGCTGGCGCTGCGGATCGCCGCTTCCCGGCTGGCCACCCGGCCGGGCTGGTCCCTGGCCGCGTTCCTGGGGCTGCTGGAGGGCCGGCGCTCGCCCTTCTCCGCCACGGCGGGCGGGGAGGACGGGGTGGAGGCATGCTTCCGGCTGAGTTACGAGCTGCTGGACGAGGACGAGGCCCGGCTGTTCCGGCTCCTGGCGGTGCCCGAACAGGAGGACGCGGAGGTCGCGGACGCGGCGGCGCTGGCCGGGCTGCCGCACGCGCGGGCCGAGGAGTGCCTGGAACGGATGACCGGGCTGGGGCTCCTGGAATCGCCCGCTCCGGGCCGGTACCGCTTCCACGACCTGCTGCGGGCCTTCGCCCGCGCCCGGTCGGCGCGGGAGGACGGTCCCCGGGAGCAGGCCGCGGCGCTGGCCCGGCTGTGCGACCACTTCCTGGCATCGGCCCGCAACGCGTACGCCGTCGAGCGTCCCGGCCATCCGGTGGCCCGCCTGCTCGTCCCGACGGTCTCGGCGGGCACCGCGGTCTTTGAACCAGGGCAGGGGCAGCGTCTGTTCACGGCGCGGCACCAGTCCGTCCTGGCGGTCGCGGTGCAGACGGTCCGGGCCGATCCGTCGTCCGTGGTGCTCGCGGCCGACCTCGTACTCGCCCTCGACCCGGTGCTCGACGGCTCGTTCCTCTGGAACGCGATGGTGGAGCCCGCCCGTCTGATGCTGCGGCTCGCACGCGAACAGACGCGGGTCCGGGCGGCAGGCCGTCTGGGATACATGCTGGGCGGGGCGCTGTACCAGCTCGCCGAACTGGACGAGGCCGAGCAGGTGCTGCGCGAGGCGGAGCGCGATGCGCGGCTCTCGCAGGACGTGGCAGTCCTGACGGAGATCCGCAACTGCCAGGGCCTGGTCTGGTTCGCCCGGGGCGACAGCGAACGGGCCCTGACACTGCAGCGGCAGGCCGTCGAGACCGGTGAGCGGTGCGGCAACGACTGGGGCGCCGGCAACGCGCGCACCTGCTGCGCCGTCTCCCTGGCGGCGGCCGGGCGGCTCGACGAGGCGGCCGAGCAGGGCCACACCAGCCTGGCTTCCGCGCGGGCGGCGGGAGACCCCTTCCGGCAGATCTACGCCCTGTACGCGCTGGGCGGCATCGCCCGGATGCGGGGGCGGCCCGACGAGGGCATCGCGGGTCTGCGGGAGGGGGCGGAGCTGGCGGCGCGTCATCACTACTCCGCCCTGCAGTTGTTCCACGTCCTGGAGGAGACCTTCTGCCACCTGGCGGCGGACCGGCCCCGGGACGCGGCGCTCTTGGGCGAACGGTGCCTGGAGCTGGCGCGTACCAAGGGCTGGCTGTTCGCGGAGGCCCGCGCCCGGCGGCTGCTCGGCACGGCCCTGGCGGCCCTCGGCGAGCGCGACTCCGCGCGGGAGCACCTGACGCGGGCCATCGCCCTCCTCGAACCGCTCCGGCCACCCGAGGCAGCGCAGGCGCGCGCCGTACTGGACACCCTCTAGGGGGGCGAGCGGGGCCTCGCCGGGAGGTGGGGCCTTCCGGGTGCGGGGCCTTCCGGGAGGCGGGGCCCGAGTGCCGGGCCGGGGCACCCATCGATCACCTACCCGCTGTTGATCGCGCTGCGCCACCGTGTGCCGAGCAACATCGTCCAGGGGGAAGGGAGAGCGCGCATGCCGGCGCCGAACAACCGCATCACCGTGACCATCCACGCCGCCGATCCGCTCAGCCGGGCCGGGGTCGTCAGCCATCTTCAGCACAAGCCGACCGTCGAGGTGGTGTCGCGGTCCCGGGAGCGCGACGGGCTCGTGCCCGCCGCGACCGTGGCCGTGATGCTGATCGACCGGATCGACGAGGAGTCCGCCGCCGAACTGCGCCGGTTGTTGCGCGGCGGGGAGCAGCGGGTGGTGCTCATCGCGGGCGAGTTGCGCGAGCCGGATCTGCTCACGGTGGTGGAGTACGGCGTACGGGCCATCGTGTGGCGCCATCAGGCCACCGAGGAGACGCTGGTCAAGGCCGTGCGGCAGGCCGCGCACGGGGAGGGGGTGCTGCCGCCGGACCTGATCAGCCGCGTGCTCGGCCAGGTGGGCCGGCTGCGCCGGTCGCAGACCGCGGCGGCCTGTTCGGGGGCGGGAGGCGTTCCGATGTTCGGCATGGCGCCGCGCGAGACGGATGTGCTGCGGCTGCTCGCGGAGGGGCTGGACACCCGGCAGGTTTCCGAGAAGCTCGCCTACTCCGAGCGGACCGTCAAGAACATCCTGCACGCGTTGATGACCCGGCTCCAGCTCAGCAACCGGGCCCACGCCGTGGCGTACGCGCTGCGCGAGGGCTACATCTGACGGGCTCCACGGGGTCTCGGGGCCACGGGGTCTCGGGCTCCGCGGGGCCACGGACACGGGGGCACCCGCTGCCACACCCGCCCCTCCTGCCACATCCGCCACTTCTGCCACACCTGACGCTCGCGCCACGCATGCGGGCAGCCTGCCGCTTTCCGTCGGGCCCGCGCGGGCTCCGGCCGTACCGAGGACACCACATCACATGATCCACGAGATCGACGAGGCACTGCGCAGCCTGCTGCGCCGCGGCGCGCTGCCCGAGGGGACGGGCGAGATCGCCCTCGAAGCCCCCACCCGGGAGTGGGCGGCCCGGCGCAACACCCCGACGCTCAACGCGTACTTGTACGACATCCGCGAGGACGTGTCCCGCCGGGAGCGGGGCCCGTACACGGAGCGGGACGAGAGCGGGATCGTCCGGCGCCGGCGGCAGCCACCGCGCTGGTTCCGGCTCTCCTACCTGCTCACCGCGTGGACGGCCCGGCCCGAGGACGAGCACCGCATGCTGTCCGCGGCGCTCGCCGCGCTGCTGCCCCACGAGGCTCTGCCGGAGGAGGCGGTCCCGAGCTCCCTTTGGGCACACCGGGCGGTGATCGCGCTGACGGTGGGCGTTCCGCCCGCCGAGTCGCGTTCGCTGGCGGAGGTCTGGTCGGCGCTCGGCGGCGAGCTCAAGCCCTCGCTCGATGTCGTGATCACCCTTCCGTTCCCGGTCACGCCCACCTACCCGGTGGGGCCGCCGGTCACCGAAGGCGCGGTGGTCACCGTACGGGGTACATCGGGTGCACCGGACGATTCCCGGCCGCGCATGCACCGTACGGCGCTGCACCGTACGGCGTCGCGCGGGAGGACCGGTGAGTGAGGCGGGGCACGTTCTGCTGGGGCGGCTGGCGGCGCTGCGGGCGGTGGCGACCGAGCTGGTCGCCCGGCGCTCGGCGGACGATCCGACGGCGCGCGATCCCCTGCGCGGGCTGTACGTGTCCCACGAGACGGCCCTGCGCGTGGGAGCCGGCGCGGGGCCGTTGCCGGACTCGGCCGCGTCCGACCCGGTGGAGGCGGCGCCGGACCCCGTTGGCGGGCCGGACGCGTACGGAGCGCCGGACCGACTGGCCGCGCTTGTACGGGACTTCGGCCTGTCGGCGTTGGATCTGCGGATCCTGCTGGCGGCCCTGGCCCCGGACGTGGACCGCGGCTTCGAGCCGCTCTACGCGTACTTGAACGACGACGTGGGGCGGCGCCGGGCCTCGGTGGCGCTCGCCCTTGAGCTCGCCGGGAGCGGCCCCCACCTGCCGCAGGCACGGGGCCGCTTCCACGCCTCGGCGCCCTTGATCGCGGGCGGCCTGCTCGCGCTGGAGGACGAGGACCGGCCGCTCCCGGGGCGGGCGTTGCGGGTCCCGGAGCGGGTCGTGGCCCACCTACTGGGCGATGACGGCCTCGACGAGGAGCTGTGCCGGGCGGGGGTCACCCTGTTGGCTCCCGTACCGGATGCGCCGGACCTTCCCCTTGCGAGCCCCACGGATCCGGCCGGTCCGGCGGCCCTGCTGGGGCGGTCGCGGCGGCCCGTCACCGTTTACCTGCGGGAGGGGCGCGGCGGGGGTTCTGCCTTCCCCGTGGTCAGGGCGCTGCGGGCGGCGGGCCGGGCGGTGCTGCTGTACCGGCCGGGGGACGGGGATCCGGGGATCGGGCCAGCCCTGCGGCGCGAGGCCCGGCTGCGCGGATCCGGGACGGCGGTGGTGGTCACCGCTCTGCCTCCGGACCCGGGCAGGCTGATCTCCTCGCTCGCCGCCCCCGACATCACCTCGGTCTTCGCGGGTCACGAGCACTGCGATCCGGACTGGGCGGCGGGGGCGGCGGGCGTCTGCCTGCTCGCTCTGGAGGCTCCGGCTGCGGTTCCCGGGAGCGGCGGCGGGGGTGGGGACGAGGCCCGGGGCGGCGCGTCCACCGACCTCTGGCGTGCGCAGCTGCCGGGCTTCGAGGGCGATGTGGCCGACGCCGTCGCCTCGTACCGGCTCGGCGAGGAGCAGATCGGGGCGGTGGCGCGGAGCGCCCGGGAGCTCGCCGCCTTGGAAGGCGTCGCGCTGGATGCGCGGCACGTACGCCTCACCGCGCGCCGGCTGTCGGCGCCGCTGCTCGGCCGGCATGCCCGACAGGTCCGGCCGGCGGTCGGCTTCGCCGACCTGGTGCTGCCGGAGTCGCCCCGCTCCCAGTTGGTCGAACTGGTCGGGCGGGCCCGCTACCGGGACGTGGTGCTCGGCGACTGGAGACTGCGGACCGGCGGCGGACGCGGCCGGGGGGTCGTGGCCCTGTTCGCCGGGGAATCCGGCACCGGGAAGACCCTCGCGGCGGAGGTCGTGGCGGGCGAACTGGGCCTGGACCTCTACGTGGTGGACCTCTCCTCGCTGGTCGACAAATACGTCGGCGAGACCGAGAAGAACCTCGAACGGATCTTCACGGAGGCGGACCGCACCGACGCGGTACTCCTCTTCGACGAAGCGGACGCCGTATTCGGCAAGCGCTCGCGGGTGCAGGGCGCGAACGACCGGTACGCGAACCTGGAGAGCGCGTACCTGCTGCAGCGGCTGGAGTCCTTCGACGGCATCGCCGTCCTCACCACCAACCTGCGGGCCAACGTGGACGAGGCCTTCACCCGACGGCTGGACCTGGTGGTCGACTTCCCCTTCCCCGACGCCGAACTGCGCGCGAGCCTGTGGCGCGGCGCTCTGGCCGGAGCCCCGACCGAGCCGGGCATCGAGGCTGAACTGACCCGGTGCGCGGCGGAGTTCGAACTCGCCGGCGGATCCATCCGCTCGGCGGCCCTCACCGCGTGCTACGCGGCCCGCGTCCGCGGCGACGGCCCGGTAACCCCCGCGGACATCCGCGAGGGAGCCCACCGCGAATACACCAAGTCCGGCCGCCTCCCCCCACCCCCCACGGGGTCCTGGTCCCCCCAGTGACCTGGTCCAGAACCCGCCACGTACGACGCATCCCATCGCCTGATCAAGCCACGACGAGTATCCGGGTGTGAGCAAGCGGGGCTGCGCAAGCAGCCACTCGTGCACGGCCGGCACTTCGTTGAGCGGTGACCTTGCCACATATCTCGCCGCCCGCGAGGCGTGCTTCGGCAACCGCTATTCTCGTCAACCTGGGCCGCTCTGCCACCCCAGGGCGCATCGGCAGTACGCGGTACCGGCTCCCCTGCCTTAAATCTGCGGCTCCGCCCAACGCGAGGACGACAGCATCGGCCCATGAGGCTAGGCAAAGGTGAGACGACGTCGCGACCCACGGCCGGGGCGGGCCGCGGGCTGGTCTTCGCTACACCAACTGGCAGACCTCTCAACCCTGCGACCTCACACGCCGCTGCAGCGGCTTCTGCGGCTTCCGCGTACGGGGCCGGACTCCGGCGCCACGCCATCATCCGGCTCGACGGCCCCAACGGCAGCACCCAGCCTCACCTCCGTCCGCCACGGTCACCCTGCTCGCCGCTGCCATCCGAGCTGCTACCACCCGCGTCCGTGTAACCGTCGTGTCGGACGCGATCGGGGAACGCGAAATCGCCGCCTTCGGCACCGACGCCGAACTGACCGACCAGGCCGTCGCCGCCTACGTGGCCAAGTACGCCACCAAGTCCGCAGACGCCTCCGGCACCCTCGACCGTGCCTTGTACTGCCGCCGCTGCCAGGGACGCGGCGCCACCCTCCTGCCCCACGGAACCGGCTTCCATGCACCGCCTGCAAGGGCACCGGACAGGCCCGGCCCCCGCCTCGGCTCGCGGTCGCCCGTCACGTGCGGCAGATGATCCGCACCTGCTGGGAGCTGGGCAAGCTGCCGGAGTTCGCTGGCCTCAAGCTCTGGAAGTGGGCGCACATGCTCGGCTTCCGCGGCCACTTCTCCACCAAGTCCCGCTGCTACTCCGTCACCCTCGGCGCGCTCCGCGACGCCCGCCGCGCCTGGCGCACCGAACAGGATCGCCTCCACGCCGACCTTCCCGACCTCGACCCGACGACCACCCTCGTCGTCGGCCACTGGGCCTACCAGGGCTCGGGCTACAGCCCCGGCGCGGCACTCCTCGCCGCCGCTGTCTGGCACAGACGAGAGCTGGAACGACAGTTCGCGGCAGAAGGCGGCTGCTGATGGCCACGCACCAGCCCACTGAGCTCCACCACGGGCCGGGCGCGACGGAGGAACTGCTGACGGTCCCCCAAGTCATGGCCCGCCTCCAGCTCGGCCGCTCCGCTGTCTACGACCTGCTCCGGATGCAGCGGCTTGCCTCGATCACTCTCGGCCGCGCCCGCCGCATCCCCTCCCAGGCACTCACCGACTTCATCCACGCCCGCCTCGACCAGGAAGCTTCCCAATGATGTTGTCAAGCAGCAGCCGTGACTGGCGGTGTGGGTTCGTAGCACCGTTGGTCACGGAGCATGGCCCACAGGACGTTGACCCGGCGCCGGGCGAGGGCCAGTACGGCCTGGGTGTGCCGTTTCCCCTCGGCACGCTTGCGCTGGTAGAAGCGCCTGGATTCGTCGCACCAGCGGATGCTGTTCAACGCCGAGTAGAAGAAGACGCGTTGCAGCCCGCGGTGGTATCGCTTCGGCCGATGCAGGTTGCCGCTGACGCGGCCGGAGTCTCTGGGGGCCGGCGCGAGTCCGGCCATGCCGGCCAGACGGCCCGGAGTGCCGAAGTAGTCCATGTCACCGCCGGTGACGGCAAGGAACTCAGCTCCCAGCAGAGGACCAATGCCAGGCAGGCTCGCGACTATTTCGGCGCTCGGGTGCTGGCGAAACCGGCCCTCGATGAGCTTGTCGACCTCGGCGACCTTCTCGTTGAGGGCGAGCACCTCCTTCGCCAGGGTGTGGACCATCTGCGCGGTGATCTTCTCACCGGGCAGAGCCGTGTGCTGGGCCGAGGCGGCCTCGACGGCGGCGCGGGCGACGGTGTCGGCTCCACGGACTTTGCGGTTGACCAGCCACCGCTCCAGACGCTTGACACCGGTGCGGCGCAGGGCGGCCGGGGTCTGGTAGCCGGTCAGCAGGACCAAGGCGCCTTTGTGATTGACGTAGTCGAAGGCCCGCTCCAGCGCCGGGAAGATGCCCAGCAGCTGTTCGCGGAGACGGTTGACAGTGCGGGTGCGGTCGGCAACCAGATCGGCCCGTCGAGCGGTGAGAGTCTTGAGTTCGGTCGTGATCTCGTCCCCCGGACGGATCGGGTGCAGGTCACGGCGCATCCGGGCCTGGTCCGCAATGATCGCGGCGTCCCGGGCGTGCGTCTTGCCCTCGCCCCGGTAGCCACTGGAGGCCCGGTTCACCGCACGGCCGGAGAGGTAGAGCACGGATTGACCGTGGTCGAGCAGGAGCGTCAGCAGCAGGGCCGCCCCGCCGTCGACCAGATCCATCGCCCAGGTGACCTCGTCGCCCAGGTCCAGGACCTCGCCGAGCAGCGCGAGCAACTCGGTCTCGTCGTTGGCGACACGCCGGGACAACAGCCGCCGGCCTTCCTCGTCAATCACCACGCAGTGGTGGTGTCCCTTGCCGATGTCCGTACCGGCCCAGATGCGGCCCATTGTGCCTCCGGTTCCTTGATGAACATGTCCCGCAGACGACCTCGCTGGCGTGGCCCTACACAGCGATCGAATCGCGCATCCCAATCAGCAGCCGAGTCGTCGCGGAGTGCCGGGCGGCCAAGCCTCCAGAGCCATCGAGGGCACCGCCCGATCAGCCACACCCGGCACTCCTGGGTGAGCCAACCCTACGAATGGCTCGCTCAGCCCAAGCAGGAAGGTAGGGCCGCCTGATGACCGCGCCCCGCGAAGCTGTCCCCTCCCGCCGCGTCCGCGCCAACGGCGACGGGACCGTCTACCAGCGCAAGGACGGACACTAGGAAGCCGCCGGCTACGTCCTCGCCCCCGGCAACACCCGCAAGCGCATCCACGTCTGCGGCACCACCCGCAAAGACGCACTGGCCAAGCTCACCGAGAAGATCGCCTCCAGCAACCGCGGCGTCCCCGTTCCCTCCGCACAGGGCAGCGTGGCCGCGTACCTGACATATTGGCTGGAGAACGTCGCCGTCCACCACCTCCGCGAGAACACCCACACCGGCTACACCACCTGCGTCAACCGCTACCTCATCCCCGGCCTCGGCAAGAAGAAGCTCACCAAGCTCACCGCCAAGGACATCCGCACCTGGCTCAATCAGCTCCGCACCACCTGCCAGTGCTGCACGCGCGGCATCGACGCCCAGCGCGACCAGCCCCGCTGCTGTGCCGCCGGCCTGTGCTGCCACAAGCTGCTCTCCCCGCTGACGCTCACCTACATCCACTCCGTGCTCAAGTCCGCCCTGGAGCATGCCGTCCGCGAGGAAGAGATCCCGCGCAACGTCGCTCGCAACGTCCGCACCGGCACCTCACGGCCCCGGCGCTTCGAACCCCTCACCGCCAACGAAGCCCGCCAGCTCCTCACCACCGCCCAAGGCCACCGGCTGCACGCCCTGTTCGAACTCGCCCTCCACACCGGACTCCGCAAGGGCGAACTCCTCGGCCTGCACTGGGAAGACCTCGACCTCGACGCTGGTACTGCCGCCATCCGCCGTACCTTGCAGCGCACCAGCACGGGCGGACTCACCACGCTGCCCACCAAGACCCGGACCTCCGAACGCCGCATCGCCCTCAACGCCCGCTGCGTCCAGTCGCTGAAACTCCACCACGAACAGCAGCAGCGTGAGCGCGAGGCAGCAGGCACCGCGTGGCAGCACAGCGGGCACGTGTTCACCACTGCGCAGGGCGGATCGATCGACCCGACCAACCTCACCCGCGCCTTCACCACGCTCCTCCGCAAGGCCGGCCTCCGCCGCATCCGCTTCCACGACCTCCGGCACTCGACCGCCACCCTGCTCCTGGAACAGGGCATCGAACTCGTCGTGATCAAGGAACTCCTCGGTCACGCCCACATCGGCGTCACCGCCACCGTCTACGCCCACGTCCGACTCCGCCTCCAGCGCGATGCCATCGACCTCCTCGGCCGCGCCCTCGACCACCCCTGACATACGTACCGCAACGGCGGCGGACACCAGGTGTCCGCCGCCGTTGCCGTCAACTACTGCCGTCAAGCGCCTCTGAAGCCTCATCAGCCACACTGGCGGAGCTTCAGATTTCCGAACCTAAACGTCAGGAGCTTGATTCATAGAAGGTGGCCCCCTGGCGATACAAGGGAGTAACCTACGCCTACTCTCTGAAGAATACCCTGATCGGCGAAATCCTCACACGCATCCCTCACGTCAGAATTCCCATAGCGCGCGCCGCCGGAACTCTCAAAGAAGAAGGAGATGTCATACGAGGTGAAGAAATCGCCCTCCGGATCGCCATCAATATGCACCTGTCCACCCGAAGGAAGCACAACCGTATACCCGGCACCATGAACAAAATACTCGCACCCATTGATGCATATACCTTTTCGGGGAATTTCGCCACGGCGCACGGCCGACACGATTTCGAGTGCAGTTTCCCTCGAAAAGGTACGCCTCATGGCGTCTCGAGCCTCGGAGAAGTGCGCCAAGGCCCCCTGGAGGAGAGTCGCGCTGAGTCCGATCACAACTTTCTCCTGTTCAGTCGATTCCCCAAGAACGTCGATGCCGACTCGACCACATCGTCCATATTCTTGTAGCCGAGAAATCCACCATCATTCAATTGCGCGGTTACATCTCGGATGCCCACGGCGTCGACATTCGCCATGCGGGCAGCCACAAGCCGGTGGTGGCCATCTACGACGTATTGCGTCCCGTCTTCGTGCGTCACGACCGAGATCGGGCTTTGCTCCCAGTCAAAGTCGCCCCTGCGCATGTCGTCACGATAGGCTTTAACCTTCTTGGTAGACGCATTTCCCTCGATCTCATGAGTGGGCTTCAATGAGTGCGGGTCAGCAGTATTGCAGTTGTGAACGAGGACGGGCGTGGCCCCCGCCAGCACATAGTACGTGTGAAAGTCGTCGACGGTGAGGTTGTGGGTCGTGACCGCGTACGGGTAATTGCGCGTGGACTGGACCGTGAGAGCGGAGCCGTTGGGCTGGTGGAGCTGTTCGCCCCGGATGAGGTTGCCTGCGTTGACCCACTGGCGGCGGGTCTCGCTCCAGTAGGGGTGGTGAGAGGTGGAGGTGATCGCGACGGGCGGGCCGCGGGGGCTCGCGTCGTCGGTGAGGGTGAGGTCGGTGAATTCCTTGTCGTCCGGGGTCGTGATGGTGGCGGTGACCTGCTTCGGGCGAGTTTCGCCGGTCTGCGGGTCCGTTGCCATTACGGTGTCGCCGACCTGGATGTCCTGGATGGCTTTGGTACCGCCATCGGCCATCTGAACCTTGGTACCCGCGGGGAAACTGTTCCTCTCGACTTCGCAGGAGGCCCCGCTGGAACTGCTCTTGGCGTCGGATCCACTGCCTTGGGACTCGACGTCGTCTTCCGCCTTGGCTGCTTTGCTTTCTGTGCCGGCGGTATCGCTGGCTGATTCAGCTTTGGTGTCGCCTGATTTCGCCGCCTTGGCCGCTGCCGCGGCTGCCTCGTCCTCGGCCTTCTTGGCCTTGGTGAAGGCTTCCATGGCCTGGGCGGCCCTGCGTTCGCCGGCGTTGATGGCGTCGTAGGTTTTGTTGAGCTCTTTGTAGATCTGGAAGGCCTTGATACCGATCTTGATGGCCTTGAAGAGCTTGCCCCAGGGAACCGAATTAAGGGCCGTATTGATGCAGGCCATCACGTCGCCCTTGGTGAAGCAGTCACGGGCGTCGTTGTAGCCGATCAGGTCCATGACCAGGTCGACAACGGCATGCTTCAGCTCGTCGCGCTTCTTCTTGAGCTTGGTGACCTCATTGTTGGCGCTGGCCAGCTCATCCCGGGGAGACGGAGAGCTCGTCTCTTTGTGGTTCTTCAGGGTCTGGGTCTTGATGTACGAAGAGCCGCCGCATTCGCCCTCCTCGCATTTGTAGGCCAAGCCGCTGGGGTCCGACTTGTTGAACGGGTCGTTGTTGGAATACGCATACGCGTTCCACTGCTGCGGGTCGCCCGCGTCGATGATGGGGTCAGGGCTGATGAAGCGGCCGGTGGTGGGGTCGTATTCGCGGGCTCCGAGGAGGGTGAAGCCGGTGGCCTTCTCCTTCGTGCCGCCGACGAAGCCCTTGTCGCCCGCCCAGACTCCGGCGGCGGGCTGGGTGCCGCGTTCGTTGCCGAACGGGTCGGCGGGGCGGCGGACCTGGGCGAGGTCGGTGGCGTTGAACTGGACGCCGTTGGTGCCGTGGTGGTCGGAGGCCTGGTAGGTGAGGTTGGAGGTGCCGGCGGTGGTGGTGCGGGTGATGGACAGGCCGCCCGGGGCGCCGTACGTACGGACGTTGGAGACCTTGGCGGTGGTGGTGTCCAGGGAGATCTGGTCCGCGCCAAGGTTCAGCGTGGTCTTGCCCGGGTCGCGGCGGATGAGCTGGTTGCCGCCGGTGTCGTACACGTAGCTGGTGCCGGCGCTCTCACCGGTGCCGATGACCTTGTCGAGCTTGCCCTGGTCGTTCCAGGTCAGGGTCTTGGTGCCCGGGGTGCTGGTGATGGAGGTGGTGTTGCCGGTGGCGTCGTAGGTGTAAGAGGTCACCTTGGTGCCGGCGGCACTGGTTTCGGTGGACTTCATCAGGGCGTGCGGGCCGCCCGTTCCGGTACCGGTGTTGGGGCCGGTACCGAAGGTCTGGGTGACCGTCGTGTCCTTGGCCGTGTTGCCGGTGACGTCCTTCTTGGTCAGCTTGGTGCGGTTGCCGATCTTGTCGTACTCGTACTGCTGCCAGTACGGGGCCGGTCCGCCCACGCTCGGCTTGCCGGTGAGATCAATCTTCGGTTCGGTGCTGTTGGAGCAGCCTCCGATGCCGCGGACGCTGGGCTGCGGCGCCGTCGTGGTGGTGCCGGTGTCGGTCCAGGCCTGGGTGAGGCGGCCGAGGTAGTCAGTGGTGAAGCACTGCAGGTCGCGGGTGGCGCCGTCCTGGGTGTTGCTGATGGAGGTCAGTTGGCCTACGCGGTTGTAGGTGTAGTCGACGACGTCGACGCTGGCCCTGGTCGCGGTCTGCTTGTCCAGGGTCGAGCGCACGGGCCGGCCGGTGGCCAGGTCGTAGTCGACCGTGGAGACGATCTGCTTGCCGGTGTCGCCCAGAGTGGTACGGATGGCGCGGCCGTAGGGGTCGTAGCGCATGTCCACGACGTACGGCGTGATGACGGAGCCCATGGTGCTGTCGAGGGAGGTGAAACTGCCCGCGATGTTGCTGCCGTAGGTGAGCGTCTCCGCGGCGAGTCCGGCTCCCGGGATGGCAGGCAGCTCGGTCGTCTTCAGCTGGCTGTACTTGTCGTAGGTGTTCTTCGTTTCGTACGTGCCGGCGAGCTGCTTCTCGACGGCCGGGATGGTGACCTTGGTGCCGAGCGGACGGTAGCCGTTGTCGTAGCCGGTGATCTCGGAGACGTAGGCGTTGCCCGCCGCACCGCCGGTGAAGCGGGTGGTGGTGGCCGGCTTGCCGAGGGCCCCGGGCCTGGTGTCGTAGGTGAAGGCGCCGACCTGCTTGGCCGGGTCGACGGCCGTGCCCTCGTAGGTGGCGGTGGTGCGGCCGAGGAGGTCGCTGACGGTGGTTGCGCTCTTGCCCCGGGCGTCGGTGACGGTGACGAGGTTCTTGCTGTCGTCGTAGACCGTGGTCGCGGTGCCCGAGTCCGGATCGGTGGTCTTCACCGTGCGGCCCAGGAGGTCGTAGGCGAAGGTCCACTCGTTGCCCGCGGAATCCTTGCGGCGCAACTCCTGCCCCTGCGTGTTCGACTCGTAGGTCGTCTCGTCGTAGTCGGTGCCGGTCGGCGTGTTGGTCTTGTACTGGCGCAGGACGGAGGTGGTGCCGTTGCTGATGCTCGCCGTGGCGTAGCCGCCGACCGGCGGGGTGGTGCGGACCTCGTCCCCACCCGGGTACTCAGTCTTCGAGCGCCACTGCTCAACACCGAAGGACTGGAAGACGGAGGCGGTGGTGCGGCCGAGGCCGTCGAAGACGGAGACGGTCTGGGCGGGAATGTGGTTGTCCGGGGTGACACCGCCGTTGGGGAGGAACAGGGCTCCGCCCGGAGCTGCCTGGTCGTTGTAGTACGGCGCGCTGGTCTTGACCTGCCGGCCGTGCGAGTCGAAGAGGGCGTCGGTGATCATGCGGCCGTAGGCGCCGGAGGGCGTGTGGGCCTGGGTTTGGCGGATGCGGCCGAGGCCGTCGTAGATGGTGTAGCTGGAGATGTACGAGTCGTCGTTCATGAGCGTCTGGCTCAGAACGGTGGTGGGCGCGTTGACGCCGTTCATGCTGTACGAGAACTTGCGGACGGGCGGATCGACGGTCCGGTCCTGCCCGGGCTGCCAGATGACCGTGACGCGCCCGAGGGCGTCGTAGCCGCGCTCGGCGACGTGCCCGTTCTCGTCGGTGGTCTTCATCGGCAGCGCGCGGCCGGTGTCGAGGGCGGTGGTGGTCTTCCAGCCGAGCGGGTTGGTGTGGGTGACTTCGTAGGGCAGCGCGTTGGGCAGGGCGCGGTACTCGGTCTTGGTGACGGCCCCGTCCGGGTGGGCGGCGTCCTTGCGCACCTTGTTGGTGGTGGTGGCGACACGGCCGTAGACGTCGTAGGTGGAGGTGACGTTCAGGCGGTAGAGGGGCTTGCCCGTGGCGTCGTACTTCTCCAGAACCTCGGTACCGGTCTGGTCGGCGGTGCCACCGGCTTCGCCGAAGGCCTTGCCG
The DNA here is from genome assembly GCF_053591375.1 of Streptomyces sp. NPDC003034. Classification (NCBI taxonomy): domain Bacteria; kingdom Bacillati; phylum Actinomycetota; class Actinomycetes; order Kitasatosporales; family Streptomycetaceae; genus Streptomyces; species Streptomyces sp. NPDC003034. The sequence goes on along the minus strand of NZ_JBSFTS010000003.1, from coordinate 353,529 downwards.
TCGAAGTAAGCGCGGGTGTCGCCGACGGTGTTCGCCGCGGTCGGGGTCTGGGCGCACCCGCCGGAACCCTTGAGGACCAGAGTGCGGGCGGCCAGCTGGGTGAGCGCGCCACCGGGGCCCGCGGCGTAGGCGAAGGAAGTGCACAGGCGCTGATCGGGGCGGGCCAGGTCGCTCTTGTCGTCGACCTGCAGGGGGCGGGAGAAGAGAGTGGTGTCGTAGGTGGAGGTCCGCTCGCTGATGCGCCAGGTGTTGTTGGCGAGCTTGGCGCGGCTGGTGACCTTACCGGTGTTCATGGCGCGGGCCGTGATGGCCGGCATGCCACCGGATTGAACGCGGGTCGCGGTGACGCCGCTGAGCCAGGGCGTGGAGACCTCGTCGGCGATGACGCTGCCACCGTCGCGGTCGTAGGTCTGGGTCTGGCGGACGAAGCCGGAGAGGACTTCCTCGTCCTTGATGGTGCCGCCGTGCGCGTCGGGGATGTTCACAGTGCGCTTGGTGCCATTGGCGAGGAAGTCGCCGTCCATGCCGCGCAGGAAGGTGGCGACGGACTTGGTGCGGGGGGCTTCGGCGCTGTTGCCGTTGCCGGTGCGGGTGGTGACCGTCGCGAAACCGCGGAACTGGTCCCACGTCCGCGTCTTGGGGTCGGTGAACTCGGAGTCGTTGCGGTGCCAGGCGATGCCACCGCCGTACTCGTAGTCCGTGACGGTGCTGACCTGGCCCGCGACCTTGTCCTGCTGGGTGACGGACTGAACGACGATCTTGTGGAACCAGTCGTCGACCGGGTCGGGGAAGGACTGGCCCGGCAGGTACCACTTGACCGGCATGCAGGCCATCGTGTTGCTGTCAGCGGCCGCCGGCATGGTGCCTCTGACGCGCGAGCACTCGGGGCCCTTGTAGACGACGTTGATCTGGCCACCGGTCTCGGTGGTGATCGTCTGGATGCGGGGCCGGTTGAAACGGGAAGCACCGGCATCGCTGCCGTCGGGGCGCTTGACGACACCGTCGACGCGGTTGGGTATCTGCTTCGGTTCCCCGAAGGACACGGCCGGGACGGTCAGCGGGGCCCTGGCGTTGGTGGCGGTGCGCTGGATGGAATCGAGCCACAGGGTGGGTGAGGTGCCGTCACCGGGGTCGGCGAAGCGCTGCGTGAGTGCGTAGGAGTCGATGTTGCGGTAGCCGCCGCTGCCGAGGACCTCGGTGTCGATCTTCGTCAGACGCTTGGTGGAGAAGTACGTCGGGGACAGGTTCAGGCACTGGCCCGTGGCCGCGCACTCCTGGTCGACGGGGGTGTCGCCCCAGGCCGTGGGGTTGGATTTGCGCTGTGCGGGGTCGCAGGCGGTGCTCGTCCCGAAGCAGCGGTCGGCGGTGCGCAGCCAGATCTGGGCAGCGGTGGTGGCTGTGCCCTTGGCGGTGATCTGGGCGGGCAGGCGCTGGCCGTAGCCGATCCAGGTCGGGTAGGAGGCGCGCTGGTAGAGGGTGGGCGTGCCGGTGCCGTTGTTCTGGCCGCCGCCGCGTCCGTAGTAGTTGTTCTCCTGCTCGTAGCGGTAGGAGGTCAGGTTCTGGTGCGGGTCGACGACGTAGTCGAGGTTCCACTGCCAGCCCAATTGCTGCCAGGAGCCGTTGGCCGGGGTGTCGGCGCCGAGGCACTTGTCCTGGCCGCTGTTGAAGTACACCGGGACGGTGGAGACGGACTTGGCCTCCGGGTCGGTGCCGTCGCCGCCGGGCAGGCGGTTGGCGCCGAAGTAGTACTGGGTGCCGTCGGTCGTGGTGACCTTGAAGCCCTCGCCCTTCCAGGCCGCGTTGCGCTGGCCGGTGAGACGCTCGATCTTCGTGCCGTCATCGCCTTGGAGCCGGTAGACACAGGTGGCATCGTCGCGGACGATCTGGCCGGCGTGGCCGGCCATGGACAGGGACAGGATGTCGCCGGCCCAGCACTCGTCACCGGACTCGGCGATGCCCGCGTCCTTGCAGCCCTTGTACGAGCGGGAGATCGAGCCGGGGTGCCAGTCCCAGCCCTCACCGATCAGACCGGCCTGCGCGTTCGTCGACGCGGTACGGCCGTCGATGGAGGAGGAGTCGTAGCCGAGCACGACGCTCGGCGCCGCGCCCGCGATGGCCGAGGGTACTTCGGCCGTGTAGCCGTAGGTGAAGTTCGCGGCGTTCGCCCCCGCCTGCCATGAGGCCGACGGCTGGAGCGGAGTCGCGGAGTAGTCGCCGAGGTTGCCGGAGGGTCCCGGCTCCACACCGAGGGCCACGCCCTGAGCGGCCATCATCTGCGGCGCGGCCGCAGGCGCCGACTTCGCCTCGGGCTGGGGCTTGCGCAGGAACACCGAGCCGCTGGAGCTCTTGCGTACGTCGACCTCCGCCACCAGGCGGCCGGAGGCGTCACGGTGGGAGGCCACCGGAGCGCGGGTCGTGCAGCCCTCAGCGCCCGGGGTGGTCAGCGCGCACGTGGGGAGCTGGACCAGCCGGGCACGGCTTGCCCAGTTCGCTCCGGCGTTCTTCGCCCAGGCCGAGACGTCGAGGCCGACCTGAACCTTGCCGGAGGCGGCAACGCCTGTGGGGTCGGTGAGAGCGATCAGGGCTCCGTTGACGCCCGCGGCGCGGGTCTTGGCCGCGTCCTTGACCTCGACCTTGAGACTGCCTGTTCCCTTGGCGGAGGGAGACGTGGCAAGGGTGGACACCGGCGCTGTCGACTTTGCGTCATTTCCGGGTGCGACCCACACGGGCAGGCCGTCGGCCTGGACGGCTCCCGAACCGCTGACGGGCTGGGACGCCGGCCGCGCCCCTACCGCAACTTTCGTGGAACCGGCGGGAGTTTCTGATTTCTTGGCTGGTTTCCACGCTTTGCCCGCAGGCTCCTCCTTCGCGGCAGGCTTGGCGTCGGAGCCTTTGACCGCCTTCGCATTGGGCAGTGCGGTCTTCGGTGGGACCCACACCTTTGGCGGTCTGTCAGCTGCCTGGACCGCGGGAAGACCCAGGCCAGAGACGAGAACAGCGAGCGCGGAGACCACCGCGACCCGTGCTCGACCGTGCTGAGAACGCACGGCAAAGCCACTCCGACGAGACAACTGGATCCCCCCACAGGAAACCGGAACATGAAAAAGGCCGGACCAGCTGGGCCCGGATCAGACGCACTGTAGGGATCGGAAGTTCGACACGTAAGAGTTTTCTAAGGATTTTCTCACGTGGGCAATGTCACTCAGCAGACAAGTTGGCATTTCACGCCGCGAAGGGGACAGCTTGCTCTCACATTTTGTTGACAGCTTTGCAGTCAGGGAGGGAATGTGCGGCTGACTTCTGCTCACATTCCGCTCACAGCGAGGACCTCCGCCATGAGGCCAGCAATCCGTTCACGACTCTTCAGCCCAGGCGGCCTCCGCAGACGGTGGACATCCCGCGTGCTCACGCTGCCGGTGGCCGGCGCCGCGACACTGGCTCTGGGAGCCGGCCTCCTCCTGGGGCCCCCGGCTCACGCCGACGACGCCCGAGGCCACGGGCCCTCCGACAGTGCGTGGCCGGCCCCTGCGCCTCGTCCTCCTTCTGCGGAGGCGGCAGCGGTCGACGCCGCGGCATCGCAGGCCAAGAGCAGTGGCAAGCCGGTTGTCATCGACCACCTCACAACGGCTGTTTCACAGACCTCCGCCACACCGAACGGCACGTTCACCACGGACACCGCGCCAGTGCCTCAGCGCGTCAGAACCACCACCGGAAGCTGGCAGGCGGTCGACGCCACCCTCCGGGCCAATGCCGATGGCACCGTCGCACCGGTGGCCGTTCCCTCCCAGCTCACCCTCTCCGGCGGCGGCACCGGCCCGATGGCCACCATGGTGACGGCTGACGGAAAGAAGCTCGCTCTCAAGGCTCCTTTCCCGCTGCCCAAGCCCACCCTCAACGGCGACAGCGCCCTCTACCCCTCGGTCCTGCCCGACGTCGACCTCGAACTCAGCGCCACGACGCTCGGCGGCTGGCGCCAGGTCCTGATCGTCCGCACCCCAGAGGCCGCCGCGAACCCGGCGGTCAAAAAGCTCCAGCTGAGTGTCGAGGCTGACGGACTCACCGTGAGCGCGGACAACGCCGGCAACCTCAAGGCCACCGACGCCCAGGGCAAGAGCCGCTTCTCCGCCCCGACCCCGCTGATGTGGAACTCGCCCGGCCCTGCTGCCCCTGCGCCCGCCACGCTCTCGAAGTCGGCCGGGGCCAGCACGGCCATGCAGTCCGCCTCGGCCGAGGACACCTCGACGCCGTCAAGCACGGACGGTCCCGGCACGGGCGCGACGGTGCAGAAGATCGACACGACCGTCAACGCCCAGGGCATCCAGCTGGTCCCCGATGCCAGTCTCCTCGGCCAGGGCAACGGGCCCTGGTACATCGACCCGGGCTGGAACCCGACGCTCGACAACGCCAACCAGGCCTGGGCCCAGGTCCAGGAAGCGTATCCGGACACCAACGAGTTCAACGGAACCCAGTACGGGCAGGACAAGCCCGCAGCCGGCTACTGCGGCTACATCGTCGGCAACCCGCCGTGTGACAGGGAGGGACGCTCCCGGGCCTACTTCCAGATCGGCATGGACTCCAGGCTCCACGGCAGCGAGGTCATCAGCGCGATGTTCCACGCGACCGTCGTCTCGTCCGCCAGCCCGAGCACCGTCACCCCCATGGGGCTCTACTCCACCAACTTCATCAGCAATCCCACCAGCTGGAACCAGCAGCCCTGCGCCAAAGCCTCGCGCATGGGCGGCTGCGCCAAGGTCGGGACGGTGAACATGTCCGGATCAGGTGACATCCAGTTCGACGTCACGGGGCTGGTGAAGACCGCCGTCCGAAGCCAGTGGCCCACTGTCACCCTCGGGCTCGCCCCGGATGACGAGTACAACAAGTACTACCGGCAGCGGTTCAGCAACACCCCGCACATCGTCGTCGAGTACGACATCACGCCCACCATCTGGTGGCCCCGCGCCAGCCCGACGCCCGGCTTCGCCGACACCGGCTCCTACGCCGACTGCCGCACCCCCGGCACCGCAAACCCGTGGGACAACCCGGGCTGGGTCGGCGCCAACAACAACATCACCCTCACCACCTCCACGTACTCGGCCACCGGCAAGCAGCTGTGGACGGCCTTCCAGTACTGGGACGACGACAAGGGCGGTGAGAGCAAGTACGCCGAGACCGGATGGCAGAGCAGCTACGGCGCCGTCTCCGTCGACATCGGCCAGCTGACCGACGGCCACCAGTACGGCTGGCAGGCCCGCACCACGGACGGCACGCTCACCAGCGCCAACACGGAGATGTGCTTCTTCCGCGTCGACCGCACCCCGCCGACGGCCACCGTCACCTCCACCGACTTCCCCGCCTCCGGCACCATCGGAGCCCACCCCAAGTACGCCGGCGATCCGGGCATCTTCACCCTCACAGGCGCCGACCCCGGCCCCGTCGGTGGCGGCCGTAGCTCCGGCCTGGCCTGCGCCCGCTGGACCACCGACCCCGTGAAGGCAGCCGCCACCGGCTGGAAGTGCACCGACACCGCACCCGGCATCACCAAGCTGACGGGTGGCAAGGCCACCATCACGGTCACCCCGCCGCGGTGGGGCACCAACTACGTGTACCTGCAGACCCAGGACAACGCGGGCAACATGTCCCAGCCCTTCGTCTACAGCTACTACGCACCCTCGAACCCCGACGCCAAAAAAGCCGTCTTCGGTGACATCACCGGAGACAACAAGCCCGACATCCTGCTGCCCGACTCGGCCGGGGACCTGCGCAAATTCGGTGGCGGTGAAGACCCGTACGGCGCGCCCCGCGCCAAGATGGTCACGGCGGTCGGCAACACGGGGAACTGGAACGGAATCCAGATCAGTCACCGGGGCAGCCTCGGCCGTAAGACTGTCGACGACCTCTTCGCCCATCAGTCCGGCAGCGCCAACCTGTACATCTACCCCAACGACGGCAATGGTGGCTGGTTCGACGGGCAGGCGCCCCTCGCGATCGCCAAGCCCACCAGCTGCCTCAATTCGGGCAAAACGGCCATCCCCTGCGCCACCTACGGCTACGGCGCCAACTGGGCCAAGGTAACCCAGATCGCGGCATTCGGCGGGGTCGGCGGCGAACCCAGCGACTCTCTCCCCCAGACCTCCTTGTTGTTCGTCGAGGACGGGCGTCTGTGGCTCGCCACCGCCGGCACCAACAACCAGCTGGCTTCCCAGGCGATCCTGCTCTCCGGGAACGACACCAAGTGGGACGGCTACGAGCTGATCGCCCCCGGCCGCGCCCAGGGCACGGCCTTCCCCACCCTGTGGGCCCGTTCGAAGACCGATGGCGGCACCATGCACGCCTTCACCGTCAAGGGCGCCACCGACCTCACCGGCTTCACGGACCCGGCTGCGGGACTGATCTCGGGCAAGGTCGATCCGAAGGCCTATCCTCGCGTCGGTTCCGTGGGTGACATCAGCGGCGACGAAATCCCGGACCTGTGGGCCGTCGACACCAACCAACAGCTCGTCTCGTTCTCCGGTACGGGTACCCGCCCCGACAGCAGCGTTCCCCACCCCACCGTCACCGGCGTCGACACCTCACCCGTCACCTTGGCCGACCTGAACCGGCCTACCGCCCAGTGGGGTCTCACTGGCCAGACGGGCACCAAGACACGTGACGAGATCGGACTCGACCCCGCCACTGCGCCCGCCGGCACCAATCCCGCCACCACCGCTGGAATTACCTTCACCCAGCAGGCCATCGGCGGTCGCGACACCACCTACGCGGCGTTCAACGGCCCTGCCTCGACCATCGCCAGCACCACCAAAGCCGTCGACACGCGGGGCAGCTTCACCATCAGTACGTGGGCCAAGGCCGACACGGTCAACGGCGGCATCATCGCCAGCCAGGACGGCACAAGGAGCAGCGCTTTCCTCCTCTATGCGGACCACATCGGCCAGGCCTGGCGCTTCGCCATCGCCCGTGGTGACACGGACGGTCTCATGTACGACTGGACCGACCTCGCCGTCAACAGCGCCGCGCGCTTCACCCCCGGCGAGTGGACCCGCATCTCCGCCGTCTACAACGCCCATACCGGCCTGATGCGTCTGTACGTCAATGGCACCCTCGCGAGTACCGGGCACCATGACGCCACAACCAGTGCTGTGCCCAGCGGCCCGCTCGTCATGGGCCGGTACAAGAAGGACGGCCAGCCCCACTCCCTGACCGGCAACGGCTTCGTCGGCGGTGTCAGCAACCTCGCCGTCTATCCGTATGCCGCCTCGATCACCGCCCCCAGTGCGTCCAGCCCGATCCACCTGGCAGGCGCCGCGACGAACTGCGTCGACAACGACTACGACCGCGCGATCGACGGTAACAAGATCCAGATCGCCGGCTGCAACGGTACGAACGCCCAACAGTTCCAGATCCGCAACGACGGCACCATCCAGACGCACGGCAAGTGCCTCAACGCGGCCGCGGGCGGCACCACGAACACCACGCTCATCGAGCTTCGCACCTGCGACCCGAGCTCCAAGAGCCAGCAGTTCCTCCCTCGCGCCAACGGCGCCCTCTACAACCCCGTCTCCGGTCGCTGCATCGACCTCGGCAGCTACGACACCACACCCGGCCGCCAGCTCTGGCTCTTTGACTGCAACCGGTCCCCGGCCCAGACCTGGACCATCCCCAGCCTCGGTACGGCTCCGCTACCGCTGCCCGTTCCGGTGCCTAACATTCCCACCCCATAACCCTGCCAGCAGAGCGCGGGCCCGCCACCCCACACGGGTTGGCGGGCCCGCCCCCATCGCCTACGATCCCAGCGACTCGGCTGGAGGCCCCACTCGTGCAGGTCTGCGGCCGGCGCAGAGGCCGAGGAGGCAGGGCAGACTGTCCATCCCGTTCAACTCACAGACATAGGGAATCCGTGCCCAAGCGTCGACTTGTCATAGCCGCAGCTGCCCTCGCAGCCGGCGTTGGATTCATACCCGGTATGGCGCACGCCCAGCCGGTGGCACCCGATCCGCACGGCGCAGCCGTCCCCGATGTGGACCCGACCACAGCTGAGACGTCCGGCGCCGAAGTCTTCAGCAGTTCTGCGGACCGTACGGTCCGCAGTGCGGGGCAGACCGCTGGCAGCCGCGCCGCGGCCACCGCCGAGGACGGGAATCTAGCGGTCAAGCTGCACAGCTGGGGCACCTCTGCACACGAAATGCTCGTGCATTCCACCTTCAGCGGGGCTGAAGGCTCGCTTAGCGTTGCCTTCTCCTGGGGCGACGGCACCACGGAAACGTTCACTGCCGACGCTGCCGAGCCGCTGGTGAGGAAGCACACGTACACCGAGGTCGGCCAGTACACGATCACCGTGACGGTGACCGAGCCGACAACGAACACTCAGGCTGTCAACAAAGTGACCGTGAAGACACTGGGCTCGGACTTCACCCCACACGCCCCCTTGCGCCTTCTGGACACCCGCAACGGCACAGGCCGGGAAATGGGCAAAATCCCTGCGTACGGCGCGACCAGTGTCAAGATCACGGGCAATGGCACGATCCCTGACGGAATCACCGCCGTGGCCCTCAACGTCACCGTCACCAATACCATCGGCAGTGGCCACATCATCGCTGCGGGCAGTGGTCGCCCGATACCGGATACATCCAGCGTTAACTACGGTCCCGGCGAAACCGTGCCGAACCTGGTCATCCTGCCGGTTGGCACAGACGGACGCGTGAACCTGCACAACGTCGGCTGGGAGTCCGTCGACCTCATCGCAGACGTGACCGGCTACTTCACCGCAGCCGCGTCCAGCGGCTTCACCTCGCTCTCACCGACCCGATTCGTCGACACCCGCGAAGGTCAGGGCACGGCCAAGGGGCAGGTCGCCGGGCAGGGCTCGTTCGGCGCGCAGGTCGTCGGGGTGGGCGGCGTTCCGAAGGGCGCCACCGCCGTCTCGCTCAATGTCACGGTCACGAACCCACGCGAGGCCGGCCACCTGACCGTCTACCCCAGCGGGCAGGCAGCGCCGACGGCGTCCAATCTGAACTTCACCACGGGCCAGACGGTCGCCAATTCGGTCATCGTGCCGGTGGGCCCGGACGGCCGGATCATCGTTCGCAACGGGGCCTGGCAGCCCACCGACGTCGTCATCGACGTCAACGGCTACTACACCCCTGACAGCAAGGCCGCCTACGTGTCGAACCACCCGACGCCGACCCGCATGGTCGACACCCGCAGGGACGGCCGCCCCCTGGCGGCCCGTGACTACTACCACCTGCAGCAGATTCCCAACGCCGAGGCTTACGTCGTGAACACCACGGTCACCAACACGACAGGCGCCGGCTTCCTGTCCGTGGCCCCGGACCCGAACACACGGGAGCAGTACGAGAACGGCACCGCGACCCCGCCCGCGCGTCCGGTGTCCTCCAATCTGAACTGGACGGCGGGCGCAACGGCCGCGAACTTCGTCCAGGCGAGCCCCTCCGACAGCGGCATGGTCGCCTTCTGGAACCAGGGCTGGGAGGACGTCGACCTGATCATCGACTACTTCGGCTACTACGGCACCAACTGACCCAACACACGAAGCGCGCACAGCGGGGTGGTGCCCACACCAGGCACCACCCCGCTCGCGTGCCCCGTGCGGTCAGCGGCCCGGGCGGCCCGGGGCGTTGACGGAGCCGCCCAGGAGGGCGTTGACGGTGCGGGTGTCGGCTACGCCCGTCACCGGCAGCTGGACGGACTGCTGGTACTCGCGGACCCGGTCGCGGACCTTGGTGTCGAAGGTCGTCGGGGCGGCGTTCTGCCCGCCCGACTTGAAGTAGTTGACGCCGAGCTGCGCGAACGAGCGGTCCGCCTGGAGGTCGCTGTCGGAGATGCTGGCCTGGGTGGCCCAGCGCAGGGCCGCGTCGAGCCGTGTGACGTCGAAGTTCCTCGACCCGGACGTCAGCTGGTCCGCGGTGACGCCCTGCATCCACATCGAGGAGAGCGTGGCGCGGCCGAGCGTGCCCAGCGCGTCGGTGGCCGTCAGGGCGCGCGTGGTCTTCTGGTCGGCCATGACCGCCTTCTGATAGCAGGTGAGCGAGGCCTCGGTCTGCTGGTCGATCACGCCCTCCTTCCACTGTCCTTTGAGGGTGCAGGGGTTGTTGCCGAGAGCGGCCAGCCGGCGCTGCGCGAAATGGACCACGACGTCGGCCTCGTAGCCGGCCCGCCAGGGCGGTCCCTGTTTCGCGGTCTGCGGGCTTCCCGGCGGAGGCTGCGGCGCTCCACCGCCCCCGCCGGGCTGGGCTCCGCCGCCACCGCCTCCGCCGCCACCACCACCGCCGGCACCCGCGCCTGAGCCGGTCCCGCCGCCCGCCCCGCCCGCGCCCGGGTCACCGCCGACGGGGAGGCCGCCCGGAACCGACGGGTCCACGGGCGGCGGAGGAGCCGACGGGAGCGGACTCTGGCCGCCGAGCGGGCCGGGCAGCACCGCGCCGGCTTCCGTCTTCATCTCCCCGGCGGCCGAATTGACCTTGGGGGAGAACCCGAACCAGAGAACGGCGAAGGCGACCGCCCCGGTGACGAGCAGTCCGCCCACGAGCAGCAGCCAGCCGGGGAACACCGGGCACTGCTCGAAGTCCCCGGTGAGTTCCAGGTCCGCGGCGTCCCCCGACCGGCGTACCGTCACGGTCGTGCGGTGCGTCTCCGGCCGTCCGGTCCAGGAGATCTGCTGGGGCCGGATCTCCAGGTCCGCGAAGACCGCCCGGCCGGGAGCGACCTGCACCGACTTGGGACGGATGTCGAAGGTGAGCCGGCCGGACTCGTCCCGGGCGGTGAGGGAGGCGGTGAGCGGGGTGTTGCCGAGGTTGTCGACGGCGATGGCGGCCCGGCCCCGGAACCTGGCGACGAGCCTGGGGGGCACCAGTTCGGCGCGCAGCTCCGTGAAGGGCGCCACGGTGACCCGGCCTTCGAGGACGTCCCGCAGCTGCGGGTGCTCGCGCGGTTCGACGAGGATCCCGTACGGAGCCGGGCCGGCCGGCGCGTCGGACGTGCGGGGCGGGGCCAAGGTGATCTCGGCGGTTCCCTCAGCGCCCGGGTAGAGCCGCAGGGTCCCGGGTTCGATCCGGGCCCATCCGGCGGGGTCGCCCACGATCGAGAGCCGGTATTCCTCCACCGTGTCCCCGGTGTTGCGTACCCGCAGGCGGGCCGTGCCCCGGCCGCCGGGGTCGACGGCCACGGCGGCCGGATCGAGAGTGGTCCACATCGTCATGCGGGAAGGCTAGGGCGCCGGGGGCCGGCGACCGGTGCCCGAAAGTACCGGACCCCGGGCACGTCTGACTGCCCGTACGGACACCGGGGCGCCAGCGCGAGCCGGGGCCGGCACCGCTGTCACGGGTGGGGTCGGGCCGCAGGTGGTCGCTGGGGCCCGGCCGCAGGTGGTCGCTGGGGCCGGGCCCCGTGCAGGGCGAACTCGCGGACCAGCGGATGGTAGCGGTAGCTGCCGGAAGCACCGGGCCGCAGCAGGCCGGAGTCGACCAGTTCGTCGATCGCCTCAGCCGCCTCGGCCTCCGGGGCGCCGGTCAGGACCGCGGCCTCGGCGTGGCCGAAGCCGCCGGTCGCCGCCGCCGTGGTGCGCAGCGCCCGCGCGGCCGGCGGCGTCAGGGGGTCCAGGCAGCGGCGGAACCGGTCCTCGACGGCCGTACCGTCCGCCCTCAGCTCCGCGAGCAGGCCGGGGCCGTCGAGGGAGGCGAGGGCGGTCACCGTGAGACCGGGGTCCAGCCGCAGCCGACGGCCGGCCAGGTGGAGGGCGAGCGGGAGTCCGGCGCACCGGCTGGCGAGTTCACGCAGCGCCCGGGGCTCCTCCTGCGCCCGCCGGGCCCCGGCAACCGCGGCGAGCAGCTCCAGAGCGGCCCCGTCGTCCAGTTCTCGTACCTCGGTCAGCCGCGCTCCCGGTACGAGGAGCCCGCCGCCGGTGCTCGTCACCAGTGCGGCGCACCCCGGGGCCCCGGGCAGGAGCGGCAGCAGCCCGGCGGTGTCGCGGGCGTCGTCCAGGAGGACGAGGATGCGGCGCCCGGCCAGCAGGGAGCGGTACAGCGCCGCCCTGGCTTCGAGCCCCTCCGGCACCGCCGGGCCGGGTACGCCGAGGGCGCGCACGAGACGGGCCAGGGGCTCAGTGCTGCCACCGCGCAGGCAGGCGCGGAGGACGCCGTCGGGGAAGGAATCCCGGACGCGCGCGGCCACGTGTTCGGCGAGGGCTGTCTTGCCGATGCCCGGCATTCCGGTGAGGACCGCGACGGGTACGGCGGTGGGGGCGGCGCCGGCGAGCACCTGTACGAGGCGGGCGGTCTCCGCCGGACGGCCGGTGAAGGGGACCACCGGGGCGGGCATCGGGGCACATCCGGTGGCCCGCGCCGGCCGGCTCTGCGGGGCAGCCGAAACGCGGGACCGGGGCGGTTCGGGCCGGTGGTGCGGGTCCTCGGGGCGCCCGGCGCGGTAGCCGGTCTCAGCCGCCAGCCGCCGGTGCAGAGCGGCCAGTTCCGGCCCGGGGGCCACCCCGAGTTCGAGATCGAGGATCTTGCGGGTGCCCTCGTACACCGCCTGCGCTTCGCCGGACCGGCCCGCCCGGTGCAGGGCCAGCATGAGGAGTCCCTGCGTCCGTTCGCGCAGGGGGTGCTCGGCGGCGAAGGCCCGCAGGGCGGCGACGGCCGCGATGTCCCGGTCCAGGCCCAGTTCCAGGGCGCCGTGGAAGTGGTCCTCCCGGGCATTCAGCCACAGCTCGGTGAGCCGGTCCCGCTGGGCCTCGGCGTACGGGCCGGGCAGTCCCGCCAGCGGCGTACCCGACCAGAGCCCGATGGCGTCCCCCAGGGTGCGGTACGCCTCACCGGTGGCCCCGGCCGAGCGCAGCCGGGCGGCGGCGGCCAGCCCCCGCTCGAACTGGTCGATGTCCAGCACCGGTTCGAGCAGCCGCAGGGCGTAGCCGTCGGGGGTGGACACCAGCAGGCGGGCCGGTGCGCGGGCGGGCCGGTCCGGTTCGAAGAGGGTGCGCAGCCGGGATACGTACGTCCGCAGCGTGCCGATGGCGCGCGGCGGCGTCCGCTCCCCCCAGAGGGCGTCGAGGAGTTCGGACATGCGGGCGGCCCGCCCGCGCCGCAGCAGCAGTACGGCGAGCAGGGCCCGCTGCTGGTTCGACCCCAGAGCCAGTTGTCCCCCGCCGGGTGCCCGGGCGGTCATCGGTCCGAGCAGCCGAAACCGCAGCCCGGCCGCCATGCCCCCGCACTGATCCGGGCCCACTCACACCCCATTCCCCCGCACAACGGTCGAAGGGAACGTTACTTCGGCCCTGCGGCGCGTGTACGGGCGGGCAGCCCGAGCTGCCCCCGGCCCCGTCCGCCCGGCCCTCCCGGCGGGGTAGCGGATGCGGCAAGGTCACTGTGACCAGCGGAAAGCGATCACGCCCAGGGGGAGGTCCGCCGTCCGCACGTCGGCTCCCCGCAACGGCTCGGCTTCCTCACCGGCTTCCTCTACGGCTTCCTCAACGGGGCCCGCTCCGGCTCCGGCTTCCGCTCCGGCTCCGGGTGAAGCCCCTGCGCCGCATCCGCCCGCGGGCCGCCCGCCCCACCACGTGACCAGCACAGCAAGGAGATCACCGCGTGCCCAGCTACCTTTCGCCCGGCGTCTACGTCGAGGAAGTCGCCGGCGGGTCCCGGCCCATCGAGGGAGTGGGGACCTCCGTCGCCGCCTTCGTGGGACTGGCACCCTTCGGGCCGCTGAACGAGCCGACGCTGGTGACCAACTGGTCCCAGTACGTCGCCGGGTTCGGTGATTTCACGGACGGCTGCTACCTGGCGCACTCCGTGTACGGGTTCTTCAACAACGGCGGCACGGCGGCCTACGTCGTCCGGGTCGGCGGGGCTCCGGCAGGGTCGGCGGCGGCTACCGAGCCCGTGCCCGCGGCGACCGAGCCGCCGGCGGTCAGCGCCGGTGAGGCCGTCGCCCTCGGAGCGTTCAAGGTGGCGGCCCTCACCGCCGGCGGGGCGAGCGGCGGGGCCCTCACCGTGGTGGTCCAGGACGTGGAGGGGGAGGGCGGCGCCGACCGCTTCAAGCTGCTGGTCAAGGACGCTGACACCGTCGTCGAGGAGTTCGACGTCAGTGCCAAGAAGTCGGCGCGCAACTACGTCGTCACCCAGGTCCGCCAGCGTTCCAAGACCATCGTGGTCGAGGAGGCGGCGCCCGGAGTCGCGCAGTCCCGGCCCGACGCGCAGACGCTGACCCTGGCCCCACCCGCACCCGCACCCGTCGCTGCCGCCGCCGCGAACCGTACGGCGGCCGCGCCGGCTGCCCCGGTGGGACGGCTGGAGCCGGGGCAGTTCATCGGCGACTCCGCCGACCGCACCGGCTTCGGTGGCCTGGAAGCCCTGGACGAGATCAACATGGTGGCCGCCCCCGACCTGATGGCCGCCTACCAGCAGGGTCTGATCGGCCTGGAGCAGGTCAAAGCCGTCCAACTGGGCATGGTCGCGCACTGCGAGCTGATGGGCGACCGGATGGCGGTCCTCGACCCGCCCCCCGGACTGAACGCCCGCGACATCCGCAAGTGGCGGATGGACGTGGCCGGTTACGACTCGCGCTACGCCGCCCTCTACTACCCGTGGATCAAGGTCTTCGACCCGTCGAACGGTCAGACCAAGGTGGTGCCGCCGTCCGGCCACATGGCCGGCGTCTGGGCGCGCAACGACGCCGAACGCGGAGTGCACAAGGCCCCGGCCAACGAGATCGTGCGCGGCGCCGTCGATCTGGAGCTCCAGATCACCCGCGGTGAGCAGGACCTGCTCAACCCCGTCGGCGTGAACTGCGTCCGCGCCTTCCCCGGCCGCGGGATCCGCGTCTGGGGCGCGCGCACCCTGGCTTCAGATCCGGCCTGGCGCTACCTGAACGTGCGCCGCTACTTCAACTACCTGGAGGAGTCGATCCTGATCGGCACCCAGTGGGTGGTGTTCGAGCCCAACGACCAGGCGCTGTGGGCGCGGATCCGCCGCAACATCTCGGCCTTCCTGGTCAACGAATGGCGCTCGGGCGCGCTGTTCGGCCAGCGCCCGGAGGACGCGTTCTACGTGAAGTGCGACGCGGAGACCAATCCCGTCGAGTCCGTGGACCTCGGCCGGGTGGTGTGCGAGATCGGTATCGCCCCGGTGAAGCCGGCCGAGTTCGTGGTCTTCCGGCTGGCCCAGTTCTCGGGTGGGGGCGGGGAGTTGGAGGAGTAGGCCCGCACTCCCCCGGCCCGTTGCCTCATTGCCTCATTGCCCACTTGCCCCGTTGCCCCGTTGCCCACTTGCCCCATGGCCTTCACGGCACCGCCCCTGACCGCCCGCACGGCACGCACCCGCAGACACGTACAAGGAGCACCCCCGTATGTCCCTTCAGCCCGGTGACGCGCTCACCTCACACAATTTCGGCTTGCAGATCGACGGCGTCATGGTCGAGTTCCTGCAGGAGGTCAGCAGCCTGTCCATGGAGCAGGACGTCATCGAGTACCCGCAGGTCTCGGCGGACGGCCGCCCCGTCATCAAGAAGCTGCCCGGCGTGAAGAAGGCGGGTCAGTGCTCGGTGACGCGTGGTGTGACCCAGTCCACCGCGTTCACGGAATGGATCACGGCCTCGATCAACGGCGACATGGGCTCCGCCCGCAAGAACGCCACGATCATGATGATGGACTACCAGGACAACCCGGTACGCCGGTACAACCTGCGCAATGCCTGGTGCTCCAAGGTGGAGGTCAGCTCGGTGAAGGCCGGTGCCGCCTCGGCGCTCACCGAGCAGGTCACGATCACCTTCGAAGAGCTGGTCATCGAATAATGCGACGCCAGGGACCGGGAGCAGGACCGGGCACAGCACCTGGGCCGGGGCCGGCACCGGGTACCGCAGGGGACGCGCAGGCGTCCGGTGCGGTGGGTGCGGGCACGAGTACGGGCGTACGGGAGCCGTTGCGCACGGAGTTCGAGTTCGAGCTGCCGCGCGGTTTCGTGGACGAATCGGGGACGGTCCACCGCAGCGGCACGATGCGGCTGGCCACGGCCCGCGATGAACTGCTACCGCTGCGGGACGTCCGAGTGCGTGAGAACCCGGCGTACCTGTCGGTGGTTCTCCTGGGCCGGGTCATCACCCGGCTGGGCACGCTGGCCCTGGTGCACGACGGGACGGTGGAGAACATGTTCGCCTCCGACCTGGCCTTCCTCCAGGACTTCTACCGGCGGATCAACGCGGAGGGGCACACCCGGGCGGCGGTCTCGTGCCCGCACTGCGAGGGGGCGTTCGAGGTCGAGCTTGCCGGGAGCCGCCTGGGGGAATCGTGACGTACGCGGCCGACCTGATCGAGGAAGAGACCGCGTACCTGGCCTACCACTTCCACTGGGACATGGACGCGATCCTCGATCTGGAGCATGCGGACCGGCAGGCGTACGTACGGCAGGTGGCGCGGCTGGTGGAGCCGTAGGCGGGTCCCCGCCAGCGGTAACGGCCAGCGGTAACCACCAGCGGTAACGACCGGCGGTAAGGGGCAGCAGTCTCGGCCGGCACGGGGAAGCGGAAGGGAAGGGGAGGGTCATGGGGCTGTTCGGGCGGCGCCGGCGGGAGCGCGCGAAGGCGCGGCCGGTCACGGAAACGGCCGGGGGCGTGCCGGTGCCGGTGCCGGTGCCGGGCGACGGTGGGTGGTCGGCCACAGCGCCGGTCCAGCGGGTGCTGGGAGTACCGCGGTTGACGGCCGACCGGGACTTCGCCGCGTCCCTGGCCACGCGGCAGACCCTGGCCTTCAACGGGGGGATCGGGCACGCCGTGGCCTCGTCGGCCCCGTCCGGCCTGCTCCTCGACTCCGTCGTTCCGGTCCCGCCGGGCGCGGCACAGCACCCCGTCTCCCCGTCCCTGCAGCGGCTGCCGCTGGCGGGAGCGGCCGCGGAGTTCCCGGCTCCGTCGGGGTCTGCGGAGCACCGGGGCTCGCCGGGTGCGCCGGTCCCGGCGCTTAGCCCGGCTGCGTCTGTGCGGGCCGCAGCGCCCCCGCCCGTCGGGACGGGCGAGCCCCTGCCGGTGGCGGCGCCGATGACGGCGAACGGGCCGGTCCCGCCCACGGGGGCGAGCCGGGCGGCTGCTTCCGCGCCGGTGACGGCGGGTATCCCGAAGGCGGCCTCCGCGCCCGTCCCAGCGAGCGGACCGACCCCCTCCAATGCCTCCGCGCCGACTCATCAGCCCCTGCCCGCCGCTGCGCCGACCCCGAACAGCGCCTCGGCCCCGGCTATTGCGACCGCGCCGGTACCGGCGAGCGGGCCGACCCACACCGGCGCCTCCCAGCCGACCCGGAAGTCCGTGCCCGCCGCCGCGCCGGCCCCAACCGCCGCTTCCGTCCCGACCGTCGGCTTCGAGTCGGCGGCTGCTGCGCCGGTCCGAGAGAGCGGGCCGGTCCCGCCCATGGGAGCGGTCCCGGTGAGCTCCGTACCTCGGGCGGGGGCTGACGCTCCCGCGCCGCCGCTCCCGGTGACCACAGCCGCCGGGCGCGAGCCGAGCACCGCTTCAGTGTCGGCGCCGACATCGAGGCCGACGCCGACGCCGACGGTTCAGCGTCATGCCCTTCCCGGGGCGGTCGCCGGCTCCCCCGCGCCCCGTGCACAGCGCGCCGTCGCTCCGGTGCCCGCGCTCCCCGTGTCCGTCCCGGAGGCGGAAGCCGTGTCCGCGCCCCTCCCCGGCCCGGATCGCGCGGATCACTCCCCCGCTGCTGCCCCGGCGCCCCCGGCGCCCGTGGCCGGGTTCGCGGAATCCGGCCCGCCGCGCCCCGCCGCGACCGGCATGCCCCCGGCCTCCGTGAATCCGCCCTCGCGGACGCTTCCGGCCGCCGTCGCCCCCGCCGTCCAGCGCGCCAGCACCCCGGAACGGACGGTCCCGATAGGCAGCACACCTTCGGCCGCCGCCCCGACGCCCGGACCGGTCGCACCCGTCGTCCACCGCGCCAGCACCCCGGAGCGGACCGTCCCGACACGTACGACTCCTTCGGCCCCCGCCCCGACGCCCGGACCCGTCGCCCCCGGCGTCCAGCGCGCCACCGCGACGAGGGCCATACCGTCCACAGCGCCCACCGTCATACCGGCACCCGCAACACCGCGGGCCTCCCCCACCGAAGCCGCGCCCCCGCCTGTGCCCGTCGTACGGCCCGGGACCCCTTCGCGTGGTGCGCGCGAGCAGGCGCGGGCCCTGCCCGCCGCCGTCCAGCGCGCCGCGACCGAGTCGCCCTCGCTGTTGACCTCCGCCCCCCGGCCGCTCCTGCCGTCGCGGACGGTGCGGCCCGTCGGCGCCCCAGCCGTCCCCGTACCCGTTCCTCCCCCAGGGCCGGGTACGGGGACCCCCGAAGCGCTCGCCGCAGCCGCTGTCCCGATCCCCCGGCCCGCCCCCGCTGCCCCCGCACCCAGTACGGGATCGGCGAAGCCGCTGGTCCGGCGGATCCAGCGCGCCCCGGAAGCCGAGCCGCCGGCCAAGGTACGACGGCCGCTGATCGGTGCCCCGATCAGGCCCGCCCCCGCCTCCGCGCAACCGCCCCCGGCACCCGCACCCGCCCCGGCCCCAACTCCGGTCCCTGCCCCGGCTCCGGTTCCGGCTCCCGGCCCGACGCCCGCACAGCCCCTCCCGTCCGTACGGATTCCCGCGCCCCCGGTCCAGCGGGCACCCGCAGCCCCGGCCCTGCTGGCCTCGGGGCGCCCGATCACCCCGGCGGGGCCCACTGCGGAGCCGGGGCCGGGCGTGCCCGCCGCGCTGCGCCGGACCACGGCCGCACCCGCCGGTGCCGCACCCCTCCCGCTCGCCACCCTCAGCCCGCACACCCCGACGGCAGCCGCACCGGCACCGGCACGAGAACCCGCACCCGCACCCCCGACCCCCGCCGCGCCGAGCAACGTCCCCGTGCAGCGGACCTTCACCGCAGGCGTAGGTACGACCTTCCAGCGCACGCCCACCCCCACCCCCGTCACACCGGCACCCCCACCCGCGCCCGTCCCCGTACAGGCAGCTCCACCGACCCCGCCCCCGGCCGCGGGGGCCGCAGCACCTCCCCCGCCACCCCAGGCCGAACTCGACGCCCTCGCACGGCGCCTCGTCGCGCCGCTCTCGCGGCTGCTGCGCGCCGAACTGCGCGGGGACCGCGAACGCCTGGGCCGCCTCCGCGACCGCTGACCACCGGCCGACCGCTGCCCCCTGCCCATCACCATCACCCTCACCCTCACCCTCACGCCGAACAGAGAGTCCGCATGCCCACGCCACCCGACCCCGCCTCCACCGTCTTCTTCAACCTCAGCATCGACGGCCAGAACCTCGGGTTGTTCAACGGCTGCGACGGGCTCTCCTCCCAGGTCGAGGTCGAGCAGCACCAGGAGGGCGGAAACAACGGGTTCGTCTGGCAGCTGCCGACCCGTGTCACCTTCTCCACCATCCGCCTCACCCGGCCCCTGACCGCCGACACCGCCCGCGTCGCGGCCTGGATCTCCTCCCTCGCCACCGGCATCACCCGCCCCACCGCCCAGATCGCCGCCCTGCGCGCCGACGGCTCCGTCGTCGCCCAGTGGGGGCTGGTGGAAGTGCTGCCGGTGCGTTGGACGGGGCCGACGCTGAATCCGGCCAGCCCTTCCGTCGCCACCGAGACCCTGGAGATCGCGCACCACGGGTTCACCGACGCCGGAGGGGTCTGACGTGCCGGCCCCCACCGGCGGCAGCACCGCCGCAGGGCTCTCGCGCGCCTCGCTGGCCGTCCACCAGCCACCCGCCCGGCTCGGCGGTTCGGTCGGCGGTCTGATCGGGGAGGTCCGCTTCCAGTTCAACCCCCGTCAGCTCCAGCTGTCCCGGTCCGCGCACTGGCACAGCGAGCCCGCCGTCGCGTACATGCGCGGCACTCCGCCGAAGTTCACGGGCGTCGATCCGGCGCAGCTGCGCGTCGACGTGTTCCTCGACGCTTCGGGCACCCCGGGCGCGAGCACCGTCCAGAGCCAGGTGGAGCTGCTGCTCTCGTGCTGCGAGGTGACCGAGCAGAGCACCGGCTCCCAGGCACCGTCGCCGCCCTGGGTGCGGTTCTCGTGGGGTTCCTTCAGCACGGTGCAGCTGACCGCGTACGTGACGAGCGCGAACGCCACGTACACCCTCTTCAGCCCCAACGGGATGCCGCTGCGCGCCACTTGCTCGATGGCCCTGACCGAGATCCCGACCACGGTCAAGCGCCAGAACCCGACCTCGGGCGCGCTGTCCGCCCGCCGCGTGCACCGAACGGTGTCCGGGGACACGCTCGCCTCGCTGGCCTGGCGCGAGTACGGGGACCCGACCCGCTGGCGGCTGATCGCCGAAGCGAACGGCATCGATGACCCGATGCGGTTGCGTCCCGGAACCGAACTCCTCCTTCCCGCAAGCTCGGAGCGTGCCGTATGAGCGAGAACACCTTCACCACCCTCCTCCACGTCCAGCTCGGCGGCTCCGTGCTTCCCGACCCGTTGGCCGCCCTCCTGACCGAGGGCTGGGTGGATGCCAGCGTGAACGTGCCCTCCGCCTTCCAGTTGGTCTTCACGGACGGCGACGGCATGCTCACCCGGCGGTATCCGCAGCTCAACGTCGGTTCCAAGGCGGTGATCAGCCCCTTCACGGACGGAATCCGCGGCACTCCGCTGATCACCGGTGAGGTCACCGCGGTGGAGGTGGACACGGAGCCCGGCGCCGGCCGCCGGCTCGTACTGCGCGGCTACGACCCCGGGCACCGGCTGCTGCGCAACCGGCGGGTCGCGGGCTATCCGCAGATGACGGCCTCGGACATCGTCCGGAAGCTGGCGGCGCAGTGCGGGCTGGCGCTGGGCCGGGTGGAGGCCACGCCCACCGTCTACGAGCTGGCCACCCAGCCCGGCATCACCGACTGGGACTACCTCTCCCGGCTGGCGGCGGAGAACGACGTCCGGCTGTCCTTCGACGCCGAGGGGAAGCTCGACTTCGCTCCGCTCGCGCCCGCCGCGGGGGCGCCGGCGGACACCACGCCCGCGCTGCAAAGCCCGTACGTCCTGGAATTCGGCCGCAACACCCTGCAGAGCCGGATCGCGCTGACCTCCGCCGGCCAGGTGGGCCGGGTGACCGTGCGCGGCTGGGACATGACGGCCAAACGGCCGCTGGCGGCCTCGGCGGCTTCCGGGACCACGCAGGACATCAAGGCGGGCGTCACCGCGGCGCAGCTGACGACGGCGTTCGGGAAGGCCGAGCTGGACGCCACCGGGGTTCCGTACACGACCCCCTCGCAGGTCACGCACGCCGTCCGTGCGCTCGCCGACGACGTGGCGGGCTCGTTCGGCGAGCTGGAGGTGGCGGTCACGGGCAATCCGGGGCTGATGCCGGGCCGGCCGGTCGCGGTGAAGGGCGCCGGTTTCCCCTTCGAGGGCAAGTACACCGCGACCGGTGTCCGTCACGTCTTCGCCTCGGGACAGCCGTACGTCACCTGGCTGACCGTGTCGGGGCGGCAGTTCCGCTCGCTGTACGGGCTCGCCTCGGGCGGCGGCGGAGGCGGCGAGCCGGCGGCGCCGCTGCCCGGGGTGGTGGTCGCGCTGGTCACCAACGTCAAGGATCCGCAGGGTCTGAGCCGGGTACGGCTGCGCTTCCCGTGGCTCTCCGACACGTACGAGAGCGGCTGGTGCCGGGTCGCGCAGTTCGGTGGTACCGGCGGCGGCGGTCTCCTGCTGCCGGACGTCAACGACGAGGTGCTGTGCGCCTTCGACCGCGGCTCCCTGGAGCACCCGTACGTACTGGCCGGGCTCTACAACGGGGTGGACAGGGCGACGCGCGAACCCGACGGGATCGCGGCGGTCGACCCCACGTCCGGGCAGGTCAACTGGCGTGCGCTGACGGCGCGCAGCGGACACACGGTGGAACTCCTGGAGCGGACCGGGGCGGCTCGCGCGTCGAGCGGCATCCGGCTGCGGACGGGCGACGGCGGGCTGACCGTCCAGCTCGACGAGGCGAAGACCACGCTCACGATCAGTAGCGGGGGCACGGTCACCATCCGCGGCGCCCGCGGGGTCAAGGTGGAGTCGGGCGGCGATCTGACGCTGTCGGCGACGGGTGCGCTGAACCTCAGCGCGGGCCGCGGCCTGCACCTGAAGGCGGGCCTCGGGATGGACGTGAAGACCGGGCTCGGCGTGGACGTGCAGACGCCGGGGCGGGTGGCCGTCCAGGCGATCGGCAATGTCGCCATCACGGCCGCGACGGTGTCGCTGATGGGCATCACCACCCGCAACGGGGTGCCGTTCTAGGGCTCCGCGGAGGGCAGGCGCGTAACGCAGGACGAGGATTCGGAACGTTGAGGGAATGAGCAGATGAGCGAGCACTTCGTCGGGGCCGGCTGGGCCTTCCCGATGCGGACCGATCCGGGCGGGGCCATCGCGCTGGCCCGCCGGGACCGCGAGGTGGAGGAGGCGATGCGCCTGGTCCTGGCGACGGCCCCCGGCGAACGGCCGATGCGGCCGGAGTTCGGCTGCGCGGTGCACGACCTGGTCTTCGCGCCGGCCAACGACGCGACGGCGGGCCGGATCCGCTACGAGGTCCGTACCGCCCTGGACCGGTGGGAGCCGCGGATCGAGGTGCGGGAGGTGACGGTGACCCCGGCGCCGGACGACCCGGCCGTGCTGCACATCGACGTGCGGTACACGGTGCGCGGCACCAACAACCCGCGCAGCCTCGTCTTCCCCTTCTACGTGATCCCCGCCGAGGGCGGCGAGGCGGACACCGGGGGCGGCGCTGCACACACGGCCGGCGGCGCGGCGCACACGGCGGACGGCCCCCGCCCCACGACCGGATCCCCGGCCCCCAGCGAAAGCGGACGACACTGATGGCCCTGCCCGCACCCCGGCTCGACGACCGGCACTTCCAGCAGTTCGTGGACGACGCCAAGCGCTACATCCAGCGGCGCTGTCCCGAGTGGAGCGACCACAACGTCTCCGACCCCGGGGTCACCCTGATCGAAGCCGTGGCCCACATGGCCGATCAGCTGGTCTACCGGCTCAACCGGGTGCCGGAGAAGAACCAGCTGGCCTTCCTCGACCTGCTCGGCATCACCCTCTTCCCGCCCTCGGCCGCCCGTGCACCGGTGACGTTCTGGCTCGCCGCGCCGCAGTCGGAGCCGGTGGTCCTGCCCGCGGGGACCGAGGTGGCCACCGGTCGTACGGAGACCGACGAAGCGGTGGTCTTCGCCACCGAGCGGGACCTGACCCTGGTCCCGTGCACCCTGTCCCACCTGCTCAGCCAGGGTTCGGGGGCGGCGCCCGCCGACCGTACGCAGGAGGTCCGGGCGGGCGTCGACGTGCCGGTGTTCACCGGAGTCCCGCAGCCGGGCGACCTGCTGCTGTTCGGGCTGTCTGCGGCGCTCCCCGGCTGCGCGGCGGTCCTGCGGGTGGACAGCCGGGTGGACGGTGTCGGCGTGGACCCGCGCCAGCCCCCTCTGGCCTGGGAGGCCTGGACGCCCGAAGGCTGGACGGCCTGCGAGGTGGCCTCGGATTCCACCGGCGGCCTCAACCGGCCGGGGGAAGTGGTGCTGCACCTGCCCCCGGGGCACACCGTGTCCCGGCTGGGCGGGCTGGAGGCCGGCTGGGTGCGCTGCCGGGTGACGGCGCCCCGCCCCGGGCAGCCCTTCTACACCTCCTCACCGACCGTGCGCGACGCCGACGGTTTCACCATCGGGGGTACGGTCACCGCCTCGCACGCCGAGTTCGTACGGGAGGAGCCCCTCGGGGAGGCCGAGGGGGTGCCCGGTCACCGGGTGCGCCTCGCACACGTACCGGTGGTGGGCGAGGTACTGCTCGACGTCTCGGACGGAGCGGGCTGGCAGCGGTGGCAGGAGGTCCCGGACTTCTCGGCCTCCGGCGCCGGGGACCGGCACTTCACCCTGGACGCGACGACCGGCGAGATCGCCTTCGGTCCGGCGGTACGGGAACCCGACGGCTCGCTGCGGCAGTTCGGCGCGGTCCCGGCCAAGGGTGCGGCCGTACGGGCGACCCGCTACGGGGTGGGCGGCGGCCGCGGCGGGAACGTGGCGCGCGGGGCCGTCCAGGTGCTGCGCAGCTCGATCCCGTACATCGCGCGGGTGGAGAACCGGGAGGCGGCCCGGGGCGGGGTCGACGGGGAGACGGTCGAGGAGGCCCGGCTGCGGGCGCCGATCGCCCTGCGGGCGCAGGAGCGGGCGGTGACCGCGCGGGACTACGAGGAGCTGACCCGGCGGGCCGCGCCGGAGGCGGCCCGGATCCAGTGCCTTGCCGCCGGCGCGGAGGCGCCCGCCGACGCGGGCGCCGTCGGGGAGAACGCGGTGCGCGTGCTGGTCGTTCCGCAGGCCGTGACGGACCGGGGCGGCCGGCTGCGCTTCGAGCAGCTGGTACCGGGCGACGAACTCCTGGCCCGGATCACCGGGTTCCTTGACGAGCGGCGTCCGCTCGGCACCCGGCTGGCGGTCGGGCCGCCCTTCTACCAGGGGGTGACGGTCGTGGCCACCGTCCACAGCTACCGGGCGGCCACCGCGGATCGGGTGCGGGAGGAAGCACTCGACGCCCTGTACAGGTACCTGGATCCGCTGACGGGCGGGTCGGACGGCCGTGGCTGGCCCTTCGGCCGGTCGCTGCGATCGGGAGAGGTCTTCGCGGCCCTCCAGCGGGTGCCGGGGGTGGAACTGGTCGACGAGGTGCTGCTGCATCCGGCCGATCCGCTGACCGGACGCCGCGGCGACGCCACGGACCGGGTCGATCTCGGTCCGTCGGCGCTGCTCTTCCCCTTCGACCACCGCGTCCGTGTGATCGAGGGCCTGTGAGCGGCGGCGGCCCGAGCGCGCGCGGCGCCCTGGACGGGCTCCCGTCTCCGCACCCGCTGGGTCTCGCGCTGCCCGCCGTCTACGCGGACGACGATCTGGCCCAGCGGTTCGTCACGGGGCTGGACTCGATGCTGGCGCCCGTCTTCAACGTCCTGGACTGCCTGGAGGCGTACTTCGACCCGGCGCTCGCCCCGGCCGACTTCGTCGACTGGCTCGCGGACTGGGTCGGAGCGGAACTGGGCGGCGACGAACCGGTGGAGGTACGCCGTCATGCCGTGGCCACCGCCACCGCCCTGCACCGGCGGCGCGGTACCCGGCACGGCCTGGCCGAAGCGGTGCGGCTGTGCTTCGGGGTCCTGCCCGAGATCACCGAGAGCGGAGGCGCCGCCTGGTCGGCCAAGCCGCTCGGGCCGTTCCCCGGCGCGCCGCGGCCCGCACTGCACGTCGCCGTACGGCTGCGCGCCCCCCGGCCGGGTGACCGGCACCGGCTGCACGCGGTCGTCGCGGCGGCCCGGCCCGCGCACCTGCCGTTCACGGCCGAGGTACTGGCCGCCGTCCCGCAAGACTCCTCTGTTCCGGAAGGGAACTGACCCCACCATGCCCGAATCCCGGACCACCGCTCCCTGCCCGGAGTGCGCCGCTCCGTCGCGTACGACGGGCCAGTCCTTCTGCGACTCGTGCGGCGCCTTCCTGCGCTGGGACACGGCCGGCGCCACCGGCTCCGCCGCCGGCGGGGAAGCTCGTGCGGCGGAGGCGGCCGAAGCGGCCACCGCCCCGCTGCCCGTGGTACCGGCCGAGAGCGCCGACGCCGCCGACTCCGCTGCCGAGCCGTCCCCCTCCGGGCCCGGATCCCCGGCCGACTCCACGCCCGCGCCGTCCCCTGCCGAGGGCTCAGGTCCTGCGGGTCCCGGTCCTGCGGGTCCCGGTCCTGCGGGTCCCGGTCCTGCGGGTCCCGGCCCTGCGGGTTCCGGCCCTGCTGGCTCCGCTCCCCCGGCCTCCGGTTCGGATGCGGCCCGTGCCCTGCTGGTGCCCGTACCCGTCGCCGAGGACTCCCCCGCGCCGGCCGAGCGGCCGGGCAGCGTCCTGCCGGGGCGCCCCGAGGCGGCCCGCCCGCGCGTACGGACTCCGCAGCCGGCCGCGGAAGCGCAGCAGGGCCCGCCGTGCCCGGCCTGTGCCACGGCCAATGCCCCGCACCGCTCCTTCTGCCGCTCCTGCGCGGCCCCGATCGGTACCCGGCGCGAGGTCTCGTACGAGGGCCCCTTCGCGGGGCAGCGGCCGCCCCTGCGCCAGGCGGGGCGGAGGTGGATCGTGAGGGCCGTGGTGGTGTCGGCGGTCGTCCTGGTGGCCGTGGGCGGCTTGATCGGCGGGCCGCCGGCGGCCCGCGCGGTGCAGGACCACTTCGCCCAGCGCGTCGCGGTCCGGCCCACCGGCTGGAGCGCCTCCCACTCCGCCGAGGGACACGGCCCGGAGCTGGCCTTCGACCACTACTCCAACACCTGGTGGGGCACCGGGTACGCCGGTGACTCCAACGGCCAGCACCTCCAGGCGGACTTCGCCCAGCCCATGGACCTCCTGGCGGTGCTCATCACCCCGGGCACCTCCAAGCGCCCCGGCCAGGCTGCCGACCAGGCCCGCCCGCAGGAAGTGGACCTGATCGTGACCGACTCGGCCGGCCGCGCGCGCACCACGCACAAGACCCTCAACGACGGCGGCGTCCAGCGCGTCGACATCCGGGGGCGCGACACGGTGTCCGTGCGCATCGTCCTTCGTTCGGCCTACGGCAGCGGTCAGGATCGCCAAGTGGCGGTGGCGGAGGTGGAGTTCTTCGGCCGCTCCCGCACCTGACGGCCCCGGGCGCGGGGGAGGCGGCCCGGCAGGACATGCAGATCCCGGCGCGTGCACCGCGAGCGAATGGGGGCTTCCCGGCGGGGGCTCCCTTACCGTCACCTTGAGAAGGTGTCGACCTCACTGGGAGTGAGCCGTGAAGATGCTGATCAACAGTCCCGAGACCGTGGTCGCCGATGCGCTGCGGGGGATGGCCGCCGCCCATCCCGAACTGGACGTCGACGTGGAGCGCCGGGTCGTCCTGCGGCGGGACGCGCGGGCCGGTGCGCGGGTCGGTCTGGTGTCCGGGGGCGGGTCCGGGCACGAACCGCTGCACGCCGGGTTCGTCGGGTACGGAATGCTGTCGGCCGCGTGCCCCGGTGAGGTGTTCACCTCACCGGTGCCGGACCAGATGCTGCGGGCGGCCGCCGCCGTGGATTCCGGACAAGGCGTGCTCTTCGTCGTCAAGAACTACACCGGGGACGTGCTGAACTTCGAGATGGCCGCCGAGCTCGCCGAGGAGGACGGCCTGCGGGTCGAGCGGGTGCTGGTCGACGACGATGTCGCGGTCACCGACAGCCTGTACACGGCGGGGCGGCGCGGCACCGGGGCCACGCTGTTCGTGGAGAAGATCGCCGGCGCCGCCGCGGAGGAAGGAGCGCCGCTGGAGCGGGTCGCCGCGATCGCACGGCGGGTCAACGAATGCTCGCGCAGCTTCGGCGTGGCCCTGAGCGCCTGTACGACACCGGCCAAGGGGAGCCCCACCTTCGATCTGCCGGACGGCGAAATGGAGTTGGGCGTCGGAATCCACGGGGAGCCCGGCCGGGAGCGCCGCCGCATGCTGCCGGCGCGGGACATCGCGGAGCTCGCGGTGGGCGCCGTACTGGAGGAGCTCGCCGATGTGGATCCGGCCGACGGGCCGGTGCTCGCCCTGGTGAACGGGATGGGCGCGACGCCTCTGCTGGAGCTGTACGGATTCCACGCCGAGGTGGCCCGGGTACTGGGCGCGCGCGGCGTGCCGGTGGCGCGGACGCTGGTGGGGAACTACGTCACCTCACTGGACATGGCGGGCTGTTCGGTGACGCTGTGCCGTGCCGACGAGGAACTGCTGCGCCTGTGGGACGCCCCCGTCCAGACGGCGGCGCTGCGCTGGGGTCGCTAGGGCGTGTCGTCACATGTCCTCCCGGCCCGGCGCTCCGTGGACGGCAGGGCCCGGGCCGGGTCCGGCGCACCGGGGGCGACGGTGCCCGGTTCGCGCCTGGGCGAGGCGTCGAACGTAAGGTGGCGGACGGACCGGCAAGGCGATGTGAGGCGAGGGGATCCCGTGCGTGACACAGAATTCTTCCGGCGCTGGATGGCTGCCACCGCGGCCGCGGTGGAGCGCGAAGCGGACCGGCTGACCGAGCTGGACTCCCCCATCGGGGACGCGGATCACGGGAGCAATCTGCTGCGGGGCTTCCGGGCGGTACGGGCGGCCCTGGACTCGGGGGCCCCGACGGCGCCCGGCGCGGTGCTCCAACTGGCCGGGCGGACCCTGATCTCGACGGTCGGCGGCGCCTCGGGGCCGCTGTACGGGACGCTGCTGCGGCGCACCGGCAAGGAGCTGGGGCAGTCCGCCGCCGTGTCCGACGAGGAACTGCGCAAGGCCCTGTACGCCGGGGTTGGCGCGGTGGCGCAGCTCGGCGGGGCGGCGCCCGGTGACAAGACGATGCTGGACGCTCTGGTGCCGGCGGTGGCCGCGCTGAGCACCTCGTACCGGGCGGCCGCCGACGCCGCGGCGAACGGCGCGCTGGCGACCGTGCCCCTGCAGGCGCGCAAGGGCCGGGCCAGTTACCTGGGCGAGCGGAGCATCGGGCACCAGGATCCGGGGGCGACCTCGTCGGCGCTGCTGATGGAGGCGCTGGCGGACACCGCGGATACGGGCGACGCGAGCACCACGGGCGGTGCGCGGTGACCGGCCGTCCGGCGGTGGTCGGCATCGTGCTGGTGTCCCACAGCGCACGCGTCGCGGAGTCGGTGGCCGAGCTGGCGCGCGGTCTCGCGGCGGGCGGGCCCGTGGTCCCGGTCGCCACGGCGGGCGGCACGGCCGGGGGCGGGCTCGGCACGAGCGCCGAGCTGATCGTCGCGGCCGCGCGGGAGGTGGACGGGGGCGCCGGTGTCGCACTCCTCGCCGACCTGGGGAGTTCCGTGCTGACGGTGAAGGCACTGCTGGTGGACGACGAGCTTCCGGCGGGGTCCCGGCTGGTGGACGCGCCGTTCCTGGAGGGCGCGGTGGCGGCGGTGGTCGCCGCGTCCGCCGGGGCCGCGCTGGACGCGGTCGAGGCGGCGGCCGCCGAGGCGTACACGTACCGGAAGACGTGACGGGCCGGGCGTGACGCGGCGGGCGTAGCGGACCGCAGGACGGGGGCGGAGCAGGTAGGGAGCGGGAGGGCGGCGCCGGGCGGGCGCCGCCCCGCGCCGTCAGCGGCCGCGCAGGTTTTCGATCTCGCGGCGTTCGCGCTTCGTCGGGCGGCCCGCGCCCCGGTCGCGGATGCCGACCACGGCGGCCTCGACGCGGGTCGGCGGCGGCGGGCTGTTGTCGATGAAGCACTCCGCGGCGACGGGCGGACCCACCCGCTTGGACACGGGCCGCTTCACCACCACGATCCGCTCCCGTCCGGCGTGGAAGAGCCGTACCTCGTCACCGGCGCGCACGGGCTGGGCCGGCTTCGCGCGTTCCCCGTTGACCTTCACGTGGCCCGCCCGGCAGGCGGTCGCCGCAGTCGAGCGGGTCTTCGTCAGACGCACGGACCAGATCCAGGCATCCACCCGCACGGTTCCCGTTACCTCATCAGCCATGTCACGACTCTAGCGAGGCGGGCGGGTGCGGTGGAATTCCTTTTGGCGGATACCACAACCGGCTCGGCATCTGCCAGGAAGATGATCCAGACTAGATTGTATCTGCGGACGTAATGCGCCTACGGTGACGCACATGCAGTCCTACACGGTCGGGCAGGCGGCCCGTCTGCCGGGCGTCAGCCCGGAGACCGCCCGCAGGTGGGCCGACGCCGGACGCGTCCCGACCCATCGCGACGAGGGTGGCCGCCGACTGATCGCCGGCCGGGACCCAAAGCGGAGGTGCGCATGCGCGCAACCGCCCGTGTGAAGTCCACCGGCGTGCACGTCGACCGCGCCTGACCGCGCCTGAACCGGCCCTCGCCTGCCGCGAGCGCACCTGACCCGCCCGCGCGTGCCCCGTCCGTCTCCGACCCGACCTCGCCCGCACCCGACCGCACCCGACCGAGGAGCACCTAGACCCCCGTGAGCAGGACCCGCACCCGTACCCGGCCTCCCCTGACGCTGGCGCTGCCCGCGCTGCTCGCCGTCGCGTTCCTGTTGCTGCCGCTCGTCGGCATCCTCACCCACACGCAGTGGTCCGACCTCCCCACCCACCTCTCCAGCCCCGGTGTGGTCGAAGCCTTCCAGCTCTCGCTCCTGGTGTCCTTCTGGGCCCTCGGGCTCTCCCTCCTCCTCGGTGTGCCGCTCGCCTGGCTGCTGTCCCGCGTCCAGTTCAAGGGAAAGGCCCTGGTCCGCTCGCTGGTCCTGCTGCCGATGGTGCTGCCGCCCACCGTCGGCGGTGTGGCTCTGCTGCTGGGCTTCGGCCGGCGCGGGCTGCTCGGACCCTTGCTGGAGGACACGTTCGGCATCACCCTGCCGTTCCACGTCTCGGGCGCCGTCGTCGCCGCCACCTTCGTCTCCATGCCGTTCCTCGTCATCAGCCTGGAAGGTGCGCTCGGCGGCCTCAAGCAGAGTTACGAGGAGACGGCCGCCTCGCTCGGCGCCCCTCCGGTCCGGGTGTTCTTCACGGTGACCCTGCCCATGGTGGCTCCCGGCCTGATCGCCGGAGCCGCGCTCACCTGGGCCCGCGCGCTGGGTGAGTTCGGCGCGACCATCACCTTCGCCGGCAACCTGCCCGGCACCACCCAGACCCTGCCGCTCCAGGTGTACCTGCTGCTCCAGGAGCAGCCGGAAGCGGCCACCTCCGTCTCCTTGCTGCTCCTCGCCATCGCCATGGCCGTACTGGTCGCCCTGCGCGGCCGCTGGACGGGCACGCCACTCGCCCGTGGCCGGGCCGGTACCCCGTCGCAGGTGGAGGAGGCGCCCGCCGCACCCCCCGCCGCGTCCCCGGCGCCGGCCCCTGCGGCCGGTCTCTCCCCGGCCGCCCCGCACGACGGCGGCCACTGGACCCTGCACGCCACGCTCACCGGCTTCAACGAGCTGACCCTGGACGCCGAACCGGGCACCACCATCGCGGTCGTCGGCGAGAACGGCGCGGGCAAGACCACCTTGCTGCGCGCCCTGCTCGGCCTCACCCCGCGGGCCCACGCGGAGCTCAGGCTCGGCGGCGACGACGTCACCGCCCTGCCCCCGCACAAGCGGCAGGTGGCCTGGGTCCCGCAGGACGGGGCGCTGTTCCCGCACCTGAGCGCCGTGGCCAACACCGCGTACGGGCTGCGCGCCCGCGGAATACCGCGCGCCGAGGCCCGCCGGGAGGCGCAGGCCTGGCTGGACCGGCTCGGTGTCGGGCACCTCGCCCACCGCAAGCCCGCCCAGCTGTCCGGCGGCCAGGCCCAGCGGGTCGCCCTCGCCCGCGCCCTGGCCGCCCGGCCCCGACTGCTCCTGCTGGACGAGCCGCTCGCCGCCCTCGACCAGACGACGCGGGCGCACGTCCGCCACACCTTGCGCACCCACCTGGCCGGCTTCGGCGGGGTCTGCCTCCTCGTCACGCACGATCCCGTCGAGGCGGTGTCGCTGGCCGACCGGGTCCTCGTACTCGCCGACGGGCGCACCCTGCAGGACGCGCCGCCGGCCGAGGTGACCCGGCATCCGCGCTCCCCCTGGGTGGCCCGGATGCTGGGCCGCAACGCCTGGCCGGGCACCGCGTCGGCCGACGGACTCGCCCTCGCGGCTGGGGGCCGGCTGGTGGTCGCCGAGGCGCTGCCCGAGGGGAGCGAGGCTCTCGCGATCATCGCCCCCGAGGCGGTGTCGGTGCACCGGGACCGCCCGGGCGGCAGTCCCCGTAACGTCTGGCCGGGCACCGTACGGGAGATCACGGCGGTCGGCAGCCGGCTGCGCGTGCTGATCGCTTCCCCCGAGGCGCCGGACCTGGTTTCCGAGATCACCCCCGAGGCGGCCGCCGAGCTGGGCATCGTCGACGGGGCCGAGGTGTGGACCAGTGTGAAGGCCACCGAGGTGACGCTCGTACGGCTCTGACGGGGCGTCGGGGCGGTCGCGGTGCCGCGCTACCCGTGCTACCCGTGCGGAACACGGCGGCCGCACAGGGCGCGTACGCCGCGGTCCGGGCTCACGGTCAGGCCTCGGGGGCGGCTACGGCGAACTCGCACCACACGCTCTTGCCGCAGCCCCGGGGCTCGACGCCCCAGGCGTCCGCGAGCCTGTCCACCAGCAGCAGGCCGCGGCCCGAAACCGCCCAGTCCCCCGCCTCACGCCGCTGCGGCAGCGCGCTGCTGGAGTCCTCCACCTCGATGCGGATCCGGCCCTCCGGCGTCAGCCGCATGCTGACGTGGCCGCCGCCGTCGGTGTGGACCAGGGCATTGGTCATCAGCTCGTCCGCCGCCAGTTCGATCTCGTCGGCCTGGTTCCACGCCCCCCAGGCGGCCACCGCCGCCCTGATCAGATGACGGGCCATCGCGGGGGCGTCCGCGTCGCCCGGGTCCAGTCGCTGGCGCAGCGGGCCGCCGCCGCGTGCGGCCGGCGTGCCCCGGCGGCGCAGCAGGAGCAGGGCCATGTCGTCCCCGCCCCCGGCGTCCCCGACCAGATCGCACAGCACGTCGGCGAGTTCCTCGACGTCGACCGGGCCCCTGCGGGCCGCCGCCATGAACTCCCGCATACCCGTGTCCGGGTCGCTGCCGGGCCGTTCGATCAGGCCGTCCGTGCACAGCAGGAGCGTGTCGCCGGGGTGCAGTTCGAGGCTGGTGACGGGGTAGCCGGAGCCCGTCCCCGACCGGTCGCGCGACGGCAGGCCGAGCGGCAGGCCGCCGGCCACCCCGATCCGGTGGCACCTTCCGTCGCCGCGCCGTACGACCGGATCGAGATGGCCGGCGCGGACCATCTGGACCATGCCGCTGGCGAGGTCCACCTCGGCGTACGTACAGGTGGCGAACCGTTCCGTCTCCAGCTCGCGCAGGAAGGCGGAGGCGCGCGCCAGGGCCGTACCGGGCGTGTGCCCTTCCATGATGTACGCGCGCAGGACGATGCGCAGCTGGCCCATGACGGCCGCCGCGTCCGTGTCGTGCCCCTCCACGTCGCCGATCATCACCCCGACCCGGCCTTCGCCGAGCGGGATCACGTCGTACCAGTCGCCGCCGATGTCCCGCCCCATCCGCGCGGCCCGGTACCGTACGGCGATCCGCGCGCCCGGCACCTCCGGGATCCGGCGGGGCAGCATGGCGCGCTGGAGTCCCTCGGCGAGGTCGTGCTCCTGCTCGAAGAGGATGGCGCGCTGGAGGCTCTGCGCGATTCCGCTGCCGAGCGCCACCAGCAGGTTCCGCTCCTCCGCGGTGAAGTCGCCCGCACGCGTGTAGAGGAGCCCGAGCGCGCCGACGGCCCGGCCGTGCGCGATCAGCGGCAGGTAGACCCCGCTGCGCACGGCCAGCGGCTCGATGTACGGCCACAGCTGCGGGTAGCGCTGCTGGAACTCCTCCCGCGAGGCCAGGAAGACGGGCCGCATCGTCCGTACGGCCTCGCTCATCGGGAACTCCGCGTCGATGCGGGTGTACTCGATCTCCGGTACGTAGGAGCCAAGCTGTCCCTCGGCGACCAGATGGATGCGGCCGCCGTCGACGACGCCCAGCATCACGCTGACCGCGCCGAGGTGACCGAGGGCCTCGGGGTCCTTGAGGACGTCGGTGACGTCGTTGACGGTCCGGGCGTGGGCGAGGATCGCGGTGGTGCGCTCGACCACACCGGTCAGACGGCGCCGGCCCTCCTCCTGCTGCCCCGCGGCGTACGGCTCGCCGGGATCGTCGGCGGCGTCGCGCAGGATGCCGATGACCCGGTACGGGCGGCCCTGCGGGTCGCGCAGGATGTGCCCCTGGATGTGGATCCAGGAGCGGGACCCGTCGCGGCGCAGGCTGCGGACGTAGGCCCCGTAGTGGCTGCGGCCCTCCTTGAGCGCCTGCGTGACCCGGGCGTCGAGGCGGGCTTCCTCGGCGGCGGACGCTACGCGCTGCCGCAGGCCGGCGGGTGTTCCGGGGAACTCCTCCCGGCGCAGGTCGAGGACCTCCAGGGCGGTGGGATCCAGATGCATCTGGCCGCTGTCGAGGTCCCAGTCGAAGGTACCCATGCGGTTGAGCGCCAGACTCGTGTCCGGCCGCGCGGGCCAGTCCACCTCAGGGTTCTCTCCCCTCAGAGTCATGCAGCCAGGGTCTCACTCTCCCCGGCCCGTGTCCCCGCGGCGTGATGACGGTCAGGGTCCGGCGGGGGGGGCGCAGGGGCCGGCACGCCCTGCGGCCGGCCTACGGGTAAGGCAAAGCCGGCGCCTCGCTGGAGGCGGGTTCGGTGGGGGCGGGCTCGCTCGGAGATTCGCCCGAAGTTTTCGGGCCGTATGGCGGCTCGCTCGTAGGGGGCGCGCTCGTGGGCTCCGTGCCGGACGGAGCCGTCTCGGGCGGGCTGGGGCTCGCCGGTTCGCTCGGGGTGCCGGTCTCCTCGGTGGGCGAGGGTGACGGCGAGGGTGACGGCGAGGGCAGCGGGGTCGTGGGCGTGCCGGAGGGGATACCGGTTCCGGGGGGCGTGGTGGAGGGCAGCGGGCTGGTCGGCGGCGGGGTGCTGTACGTCGGGGTCGGGGCGGCGGGCGGCGGCACGGGCTTGTCGGGCGTCGGCTTCGGCCCGCGACCGCGCTCGTACCAGCGGCGATTCTCGTAGTCGTAGATCACGATCTTGTTGATGACCTTCGCGGAGGGCGTGATCACCACCACGTTCTGCGGGTGGTAGGCGCTCCACGGCTGCCCGTGCCGCTTCGAGTCGGGCTTCAGGGGCACCGGTTCCTTCAGCGGGTTTCCGCAGGCGCACCGCACCCGGGGCACCCCCTTGCCGTCCACCAGCACGGCCGTGCCGGTCTGGAGCACGGCCTGGTAGGGCTGGGCGCGGCCGTCCTTGAAGCCGTGGTTGGTGACGCGGGTGTCCATGCGCAGCTGCACCGGCGTGAGGGAGCGCAGGTAGCCGGCCACGTCCGCCGGCCGGATGCCCAGCACCGAGGCGAAGGCGCCGTTCTTGGCGGGCTGGGCGGTCAGCACCCTGATCTGCTTCTCGACGTCACAGCTGGCGGCGTCCTTGGTGGCTCCGTACAGGCCCGGGGACGCGCCGTTGACGCTACGGGTGACCGTCGTGCCCTGCGTGGGTCCGGTGGTCGGTGGCGGGCTCGCCGGCGGGGGCGTGGCCTGCGTCGTCGCCGTGGACTCCGTGAACGGGTCGGGGCCGGTGGCGGCGGCCGGCTGGAGGAAGACCTCGCCGTCGGCGCGTTCGGTGACACCGGTGGGCCGGGTCAGCACCACGGCCAGGGCCACGACCGCGGCGAGCGCGACGAGCGCGGTGGCGAGCCGGGGTCCCGAGCGCCACCAGGGCTTTCCGGCAGGTTCCCCGGGTCCGCCGGGTCCGCCCGGACCTCCGCGGCCGCCCGGACCCCCTGGGGGCGCGGGCGGGGTGGGAGGCGTCGGCGGCGTCGGCGTTGGCGGGCCCGTCGGCGCGTCCTGTCCACCTCCCGAGAGCGGACCGGCGGGAGGGCCGGCGGGGCGTTCCGGCGGCGGGGTGCCCATGGGTTGCGTTGTCACCGGTGCCCTCCCGTGCGCAGACGTTCCGGTCGCGGCCGGCCGCACCCGGACGTGCGGGTGCGTCCAGCAAAGTCTGCGGACAACCGTCACCGGGGCGCACTACCGGTGCGCCATTCAGGTGGTGGCCGCCCGCCCCGCTGCCTACGGTGGCCTTGTGAGCCGTTCCTGGCGTGACGCGGTCCTCGCGGTACTGGCGGGATTCGCGGCGATGACCGTCGTCGCCGCGGCCGGCCTGGCCTTCGCGGGCGCGGGCGGCCTGCCCGAGGGGGCTTATCCGAAGGTCGTGGCCGCCGTGGTCGTGATGGCGGCCGGCGGCTCGGTCGAGGTGTCGGGCGGGGCCGGCTTCCTGGCGGGGGGCGAGGCCGGCCTCTCGCTGCTGCCGCTCTCGGTCAGCCTGGCCGGAGCGCTCGTGACCGGCTCCTGCTTCCTGCGCCCCCTGCGCAACCGGGCGGTGGCGCGCCCCCGCGAACTGCTGGCCCGGGCCGGGCCCTTGGTCCTGCTGTGGCTGCTCGCCCTCACGGGCACGGCTCTGCTGGCCCGCCAGACCTTCGGCATCTCCCGCGACGACTCCCCCCTCGGGGAGCTCGGTGAACTCCTCGACTCCGCACCGACGGTCGGCTTCCGGGCCGACCTGCCCGCCACGCTGCTGTTCGGACTGCTGTGGATCCTGGGCCTGTTGCTGATCGCCCTGCTCGTCTCCCACCGCGCGCCGCTCCCCGCCGGCCTGGTCCGCTTCCACGCGGCGGTACGGCCTGCCGCCTTCGCCACGGCCGTGCTGCTCCTGGCGTACGTCCTCCTCGGCGCCGGCACCGGCCTGATCGTCGCCGCGACGCAGGGCGATACGGCGCGGACCCTGGCCGTGGTCCTGCTGGGGCTGCCGAACCTGGCCTGGCCCGCGCTCACCCTGGGCCTCGGCGGCGCCTGGCAGGGCAAGGTCGAGGGGCCGTTCGGGCTGCCCATGCCGCACGTCCTGGACCAAGTCCTGCGCGGCCCCGAGGTGTCCACGGTGGACGTGACCTCCCTCGCGGAGCAGGACGCGCGCGCCTGGTGGCTGGTGGCCTTGGCCGCCGTCCTGCTCCTCGGCGCGGGTCTCCTGGCCGCCGTACGGTCTCCCGCCGGCGTCCGCCCCTGGCAGCACGCGCTGCACCTGGGCGTGGCCCTCGCCCTGGCCACCCTGACGGTGTGCCTGCTGGCCCGCGTGCAGGCACAGTACGGGCTGTCCCTGCTGGGGATCGGCGAGGTGGACGGTCTCGGGGGCAAGGTCGTGCTCGACCCGGTCCTGTGGCGCACCGTGGGCCTCGCCCTCCTCTGGGGCGCACTCGCGGGCTTCCTGGGCGCACTCCTGGCCCGCCCGTTGCGCCACCGGGGCCGCGTCGACGATCCCACCGCCCGGCGGTGACTCCCGGACACCTGACACGGCGGTACAGCGCGGCCCGCTCGGGTTACGGGGCTTCGCGGGGTACGCGACCTTCCCGGGGCACGGAACCGGCCGACGGCGCCGGCCCCGTGAGGGTCACCGACGCCGTCCGGCGGGCGGGTTCAACCGGGCGGGTCAGCCGGGCCAGGTCCCGGTCAGGCGCCGGATGGTGACGGCCCCGGCCCGGTCGACGGAGGCCTTGACCACGGCGAAGATCGCGCCCTGCAGAGCGGCGGAGATCAGCACCTCCTGCCAGCTGCGGAACTGGTCGGTGGCGTCGGGGGCGTCATCGTCGTTCCCGATCACCTTCCACGCCTGCTTGAAGGCTGCCCCGGCGATCAGGCCGCTGACGGCGCCCAGGGTCAGGCCGATCGGCCTATAGGCAATCTTGGATGCCCTCATCAGCGCCTCCGGCCGCGACGGACGAGCAGGAAGAGGATCAGCGCCGCGCCGGCCGCGAGCAGCGGGGTGCGGTTGGCCCGCGCCATGGTCGCGGCCTGGTCGGCCTTCTCCCGCAGCGGTTCGGGGGTCTTGTCGGTCGCGAGCTGTCCGGCGCGGGCCGCGCTCTCGCGCACCCGGGCCGCGGCCTCGGCTGTCTTCTCCAGGACCGGGTCCGGTGTCTTGTCCTTCACCGACTGCGCTGCCCGCGCTGCCGTCTCGCGGAGGTGGCCGGCGACGAGCGCGGCCTTCTCCGAGGCCTGCTCCTTGACGGCGGCCGTCTTCTCCTGCGCCTGCGCCTTGACATCGGCCTTCGCGGCCAGCGCCTCGACGGTCTTCCCGAGCTCCTGGCGGGTGCGCTCGGCCTGCTCGCTCAGCTCCCGCCCGGTGGGAGTCGATTCGCTGCCCTGGGATGGGTTGTTCATCGGTGTGCTGCCTCCTTGATCTCGGCCACGTCGGCCTTGACGCTGTCGATGGTCTGTTCGGGCGCGGGCGGGCCGGCCTTCGCGATCTGCTTCTTCCCGGCCCCGGCCATCACGGCGGCGACTCCCGCGAGAACCGCGGCGAGGATCAGCGCCGACGCCCATACCGGGAGCAGCAGGGCGAGGGCCGCGATGGCGGCTCCCACCAGCGCCTGCGCGGCCA
The DNA here is from genome assembly GCF_053591375.1 of Streptomyces sp. NPDC003034. Lineage (NCBI taxonomy): Bacteria > Bacillati > Actinomycetota > Actinomycetes > Kitasatosporales > Streptomycetaceae > Streptomyces > Streptomyces sp. NPDC003034. The sequence continues at coordinate 315,596 of NZ_JBSFTS010000003.1, read as the reverse complement.
GGAGACCCATGAGGCCGGCGCCGCCGAACATGCCGCCGCCCACGGCGAACCGCTTCCCCTTCTCCGCCGTTTCGGCCCGGGCAAGCCGCAGCTCTTCCCGGACCAGTTCCGAGATCTGCTGCGAGGCCCGCGAAACCAGCACGCTCACCGATTCATCGACGGGCGGAGACTGCCGCTCTGTCCTGCTCACACGTGTTCACCTTGCCTTTCCCCTCGTGCCTTTGCCCTCTTGCCCATCTCATCGATCGCCGATCGCTACGGGTAACGGGTAACGGCTTTCGCGATGTGCGCCGCGGTTCACGGCGCGACTACCCACCAACCGGGCGAAGACCCGTCCTGAGCCGGGGTGTCTTCACCTGAAGTGCCGCAGGACCGCGAGCGGCGCCGCCGGGCGGCCCCGAAGCATGGGCGGACGACGGGCGGGCAGGTGGGGAGGCATCTGATGGGCTGATCGATGGGCTGCAACATGCGAAGCGTAGGTGTGGAAGAAGAACTGCTGTTGGTGGACGCCGGTAGCGGCGAGCCGCTGGCCCTCTCCGGGGCCGTCCTGGCGGCAGCGGCGCGGTCCGCCCGGCAGGATGCGTCCAGCGACGGCCAGAAGAAGGACACCGAGGACTTCGAGAAGGAACTGCACAAGGAACAACTGGAATTCGCCACCAAGCCCGTGACGGAGATGGGCGAACTCCAGGAGGAGATCGTCCGCTGGCGCGGTGAGGCGGCGCGCCACGCCGGGACCGCGGGAGCCGTGGTGGCGGCGCTCGCCACCTCGCCGCTGCCGGTACGGCCGTCGCTGAGCGCGGGCCCGCGCTACCAGTGGGTGGGCGAGCAGTTCGGCCTGACCGCGCAGGAGCAGCTGACCTGCGGCTGCCACGTGCACGTCTCGGTCGAATCCGACGAGGAGGGCATCGCTGTCCTGGACCGGATCCGGCCCTGGCTGGCGCTCCTGATGGCGATGAGCGCCAACTCGCCGTTCTGGCAGGGCGAGGACAGCGGGTACGGGAGCTATCGCAGCCGGGTGTGGAACCGCTGGCCGTCGGCGGGTCCGGTGGACCTCTTCGGTTCCGCCGACCGCTACCACGAGCAGGTCCGCGCCATGGTCGACACCGGGGTGCTGCGCGACGAGGGCATGATCTATTTCGACGGCCGCTTGTCGGCCTCCTACCCGACGGTGGAGGTCAGGGTCTCCGACGTGTGCCTCGACCCGACGACGCCCGTGCTCCTGGCCGCCCTCATCCGGGGACTGGTCGAGACCGCGGCGCGGGCCTGGCGGGACGGGGAACCGCCGGCCCGGATCAGTACGTCCATGCTCCGGCTCGCGTCGTGGCGAGCCGGCCGCTCCGGCCTGGACGGGCCCCTCCTGCATCCGGAGACGATGGTCGAAACCTCTCCGGAGGAGGCGGTTCAGGCCCTGTACCGGCACGTGCGCGAGGCGCTCGTCGACCACGGTGACGACGAGCGCGTCCGCGAGGGGATCGCCCGTCTCCTCGAACGCGGCAATGGGGCCCGCGTGCAGCGCGAGCTGCTGCGCAGCGAAGGGGACCTCGCCTCCGTGGTCACCCGGTGCGCCCAGATCACCACCGCCCCGCTCGGGTGAGGCACTGAGGGGCGGGGCCGGGGGCGGGCGCGGCCCCCGCACGGGACCGGTGCGCCGGTCCTCATGGGCGGACGTCCGTGAGGACCGGCATTCCGGGGTCGTGAGCGGAAGGCGTGAACGGAAGTCATGAACGGCATCCGGTATTCAGCGTTGGACCGTCGGCCTTCGCGAGCGGGCGATATCCGATGACACCGGACCCCTTCCGGAAAAGAGCTCAAAGAGCTCCGGGAGTAAACGCAGCAGTGTGGCCCGCCCCCGCAAAGGGGGCGGGCCACAATGGACTCGGCGGCGCGTCAGGCCACTGCCGCTACCAGCGGTACCAGCGGCCGCTACTGCCCTTCGGACGGGCGACGAAACCGAGCAGCCATACGACCAGCACGATCACCGCGATCCACCACAGTGCCTTCAGGGCGAAACCGGCACCGAAGAGAATCAGGGCGAGCAGAAGAACGAGTAGCAGCGGAACCATATTTATCAACCTCCGAAGCACCGGTTGCCCCGGTATTGCTGATCTACACGTACGAAGTTTCCGCCGATGGTTTGTCGAGCGTCCGGTGTATTGTTTTGTTTACGATCCCGGAAGGGGGTCATACGGAGCTGAGTAAGCCGTTCCTATCGCGCAGGGAGTGATCAGCTGTGTCGGGTGAGCAGAAGAGCCAGGCCAAGACCGAGCAGGCCAAGGGCAAGCTCAAGGAGGCGGCAGGCCGCGCCGTCGGCAATGAGCGGCTGACCGCTGAGGGTCGCGGGGAGCAGGCCAAGGGCGATGCCCGCCAGGCCAAGGAAAAGGTCAAGGACGTCTTCAAGCGCTGACGTGCTTGTCCTGGGCCAGGGGGCGGCACCCCGAACCGGGGTGCCGCCCCCGCCGTGTTCCCCCGCGTGTCACACGGCAGGCGGCACCAGGGGCAGGGCAGGCCGAGTACAGCTCTCCGAGAACATCACCGGACGGGGTGAGGTAGTGCAGCACACCGATAGGCGTGACGAACACCAAGCCGAACTGGTCGAGTGCACGTGCCGGCCACAGCGGGTGGGGCAGGCCCGCGACGCCGTGGCGGAGTTCCTGGCACGCCTGCGCCCCTTCCCGTCGCCGACCGCCACGCAGGACGCGGTACTGCTCGCTTCGGAGCTCGTCACCAACGCCATTCGGCACGCGGGCGCCGTGACCTTGATGAAGCTGCGGGCGGACGGGGGCAGCATCCAGGTGATCGTGCAAGATCCCAGCCCCGCGCTGCCGCAGGAGCGGGACCCCGACTTCACCGGCCGGACCGGCGGCTTCGGCTGGGCCATGATCCAGCAGATCGCCAGCACGGTCGCCGTTCAAGCTCGCCCCGGCCAGGGCAAGGTCATCGCCGCGACCCTGCCCCGCTGACGCCCCCCTGCCCCCGACCCCCGCATCCCGCCCTCACCGCTCATCCGCCCCCGGTTCCCCCGCCCCGGGCGCCCGGACGATCCGCGTCGGCTCGTGCCCCGCCACCGGATCGGGCAGTCCGTCGGGCCGGCCGCCGGCCCGGTCGGCCGGTGGTGGACTCAGTCGTACGTCGGCCCCCACAGCGGTATCGGATGCGGCCCCCGGCGGCTCCGGCGCGGGCGGGGCACCCGGTTCCGCGACGACCGCATAGGTCGCCAGACGGCTCCCGTCGCCGTACAGCCAGCGCCCGGCGGCCTCGTCGTACAGCCAGACGCATTCCCCGTCGACCACGACACCCGCCCGCAGCCCCCGCGTACCCCGCTGGAAGGCTTCGCCGTCGAACCTGCCCGAGGCGAGCTGATCCACGGCCCGCCGGTAGCGCTCCAGGGCGTCGGCGTTCCGCGCGAGCAGCGGCCCAGGGTCCTCGGCCCGCATCAGTGGCCCTCCCCCGGCGGGCGGCGGCTGCGGCACCGCGACCAGGAGCCGCGCGTCCACCCAGGCCGACCACCCGTTGGAGCACAGGACCTCGCCCCAGTCCCCGCGCCGGGACAGCAGTTGCACGGGCAGGAAGGGGTCGAGGGGCACGGTCGGTTTGGAGACGTCCGGGGTCTCCCACGCGGACAGCCCTTCCCAGGGCACGACGTGGGTGGGCCGGAAACCCTCCGGCCCGCCGTCGGGACCTGTCATCGGGTTGGTCATGTGGCCTACTTCCGCATGATCGCGGGCTCGTGCCGGCGCAGCAGCCGTGCGACCAGCACCCCGAACAGCACCGACAGGGCCACCAGCATCCCGAGGCAGGGGAGCCACACCCCGGCGCTGTGCGCGAACAGCGGGTCGTCGGCGATGGGGCCGGGCGAGATCGCGGCGAGGTCGACGGTGCCCGCCATGGCGCCGAAGGCCCACCGCGACGGGACGAACCACGCCACCTGTGACATCACCGGCACGCCGTCCAACTCCAGGAGCGCCCCGCAGAAGACGACCTGCACGACGGAGAGGAGGACGAGCAGCGGCATGGTGACCTCCTCCTTCTTGACCAGCGCGGAGACCAGCAGGCCGAGCATCATCGCGGTGAAGGACAACAGCGCCACGGCGACGATGATTTCGACGAGGGGCGGGAGGAGGACGCCTTGGCCGTCCGGTGCGTTCGTCTTCACCCCGAGCAGACCGACGAGCGTCAGCACCACGGCTTGGGCCACGGTGACGCCTCCGAGCACCACCACCTTGGACATCAGATAGGCGGAGCGGGACAGTCCGACGGCGCGCTCACGCCGGTAGATGACCCGCTCCTTGACCAGCTCGCGCACGGCGTTGGCGGCTCCGGTGAAGACGCCGCCGACGCAGAGGATGAGCAGGGCGCTGATGGCGGTCTCCTGGGTGAGCGCGCCTTTCGCCAGGGCCCGGGTCATGGCGCCCATGAGGAACGGCAGCGCGATCATGATGGCCAGGAAGGTCCTGTCGGCGCTGAGGGCGGCCGTGTAGCGGCGGATCAGGGTGGACAGCTGGGAGCCCCAGCTCTGGGCCTTGCGCGGTGCCGGCACGAATCCGTGCGCCGACCCGGCGTGCCCCGGCGCCCCCGCCGGTCCGTCCGCCCGGTCGCCCCCGCCGCCGCCGCGCGGCAGCCCGGCCGCGGCCTGCGTGGCGCCCTGCACGTACGTGCGGTACAGCGGCGAGGCGGCGTACTCCCCCGCCCAGTCACGGCCCTGCTCGCTCTCGAAGGCTTCGAAGGCCTCGGGCCACTGGGGGAAGCCGAAGAAGCCGAGCGTCTCCTCGGGCGGGCCGAAGTAGGCGGTGCGCCCGCCCGGGGCGAGGACCAGCAGCCGGTCGCACACGTCGAGGCTGAGCACGCTGTGGGTGACCACGATGACGGTGCGGCCGTCGTCGGCGAGGCCGCGCAGCATGTGCATCACCGAGCGGTCCATGCCGGGGTCGAGGCCGGAGGTGGGCTCGTCGAGGAAGAGCAGCGAGGGCTTGGTGAGCAGCTCCAGGGCGACCGAGACCCGTTTGCGCTGGCCGCCGGAGAGGCTGTGGATGGCCTGGTCGGCGCGCTGACTCAAGCCGAGTTCGCCGATCACCTCGTCCACCCGGGCCTCCCGTTCGGCCTTGGCGGTGTCCTGCGGAAAGCGCAGTTCGGCGGCGTAGACGAGGGCGCGCCGGACGGTGAGCTGGGCGTGCAGGATGTCGTCCTGGGGGACGAGCCCGATCCGGCTGCGCAGTTCGGCGTAGTCGCGGTAGAGGTCGCGGCCGTCGTAGAGGACGGTGCCCTGGTCGGCGGGGCGCAGGCCGGTCAACGCCCCCAGCAAGGTCGATTTGCCGGCTCCGCTGGGGCCGATGACGGCGAGCAGGCATTTGGAGCCGACGGGGAAGGAGACTTGGTCGAGGAGGGTCTTGCGGCCGCGGTCGACGGCGACGGTGAGGTTCTGGACGTCGAGCGAGACCTCGCCCGTGTCCACGTACTCCTGAAGCTGGCCCGCCACGAGGCACAGGGCGGAGCGGCCGATGCCGATGATGTCGCCCTCTTGGACGCGGACGGCCCCGGTGACGGGGGCGCCGTTGAGGTAGGTGCCGTTGTGGCTGCCGAGGTCGACGATCTCGTGCTGGCCGTCGGGGAGCACGCGCAGCTCGGCGTGGCGGCGGGAGACGACGAGGTCGGCGATGACGAGGTCGTTGTCGGGGGCCCGGCCGATGCGGACGGCGGTACGGGCGGGCAGCGGCCGGATGCTGGTCGGCTGACGGAACGTACGGGTCATGGCCGGGTTCCACACGCCGGACGGCCGGGCGACCGAGGTCGCCTGGGGAGACGACCGGCCGAGGAGGACGGCGCGCGGGCCGTCGGCGACGCTGCCGAAGCGCAGCTCGCTGCCGACGCCGACGCTCCACTCGCGGACGCGGCGTCCGTCGGCCCAGGTGCCGTTGGTGCTGTCCGTGTCCTCCACCGTCCAGTGGTCGCCCTCGGGGCGCAGGACCGCGTGGTGCCAGGAGACGCGGGCGTCGTCGAGGCAGATCTCGCAGAGGGGGTCCCGGCCGACGTGGTAGGTCCGGCCCGGGCTCATCACGGTGGAGCCCCGGTCGGTCTGCAGGACGAGCTCTGGCGCGGTCGGCACACCGGAACGCTGGACCATGACCAAATTTTCCCACGATCCGCCGCGCCCGGCACGGGCCTGATATCACCGCAGGTCAGGGGCTTGTTATGGGTAATGACAACGGTCCCCGTTGCAGCCTTTGCCGATCTCGCCGGGGTGCGTTTGACTGCACGCAACGGAACCGAACAGCGGGACCGAACAGACGGGGGAAGCTCATGTCCGGGCACGACCGCGTGCACGCCGGGGACCACGGCGAAGACCACGGCCACGGCCACGACGGCGGGCGCCCCGAGGGCGACCGCACCGCCCACGGCCACGGTCCGGGAGGTCACAGCCACGGTGCCGGCGGCCACAGCCACGGTCCCGGCGGTCACAGCCACGGTGTCGCCGCGAACGCGGACCGGCGCTGGCTGGCCATCGCGCTCGCCGTGATCGGCGCCTTCATGGCCGTCGAGGTGGTCGTCGGTTTCCTGGCGAACTCCCTGGCTCTGATCTCGGACGCCGCCCACATGCTGACCGACGCCGTCTCGATCATCCTCGCGCTGATCGCGATGCGGCTCGCCGCCCGTCCGGCACGCGGCGGGTACACGTACGGCCTCAAGCGGGCGGAGATACTCTCCGCGCAGGCCAACGGCCTGACGCTCTTCCTTCTGGCCATCTGGCTGACGTACGAGGCGGTGCGGCGGCTGATCGACCCGCCGCCTGTGGAGGGCGGTCTGGTCGTGGTGACCGCGCTCGCGGGCATCGTGGTCAACATCATCGCGGCCTGGTGCATCTCCAGGGCCAACCGTTCCTCGCTCGCCGTCGAGGGCGCCTACCAGCACATCCTCAACGACCTCTTCGCCTTCATCGGGACCGCCGTCGCCGGGGTGGTCGTCCTGACCACCGGCTTCCGGCAGGCGGACGCGATCGCCACGCTCGTGGTGGTGGCCCTGATGGTCAAGGCGGGATACGGGCTGGTCCGCGACTCGGGCCGGATCTTCCTGGAGGCCGCCCCGGCCCATCTGGACCCCGACGCGGTCGGCGACCGGCTCGCCAAGCAGCCGCCGGTCACCGAGGTGCACGACCTGCACATATGGACCATCACGTCCGGGCAGCCGGCGCTCTCCGCGCACGTGCTCGTCGAGCCGGCGGGCGACTGCCACGCCGTACGCCGCCACCTGGAGCAGCTGCTGAGCAAGGAGTACGGGATCACACACACCACGCTCCAGGTGGACCACGTACAGGACTCCCTGCTCACGCTCGGCCGGCCGGGTGAGGACCCGGCCCGCGATCCGCACTGCGGGGACGCCCACGGCCCGGTGCACGGGCCGGGCCGGCATGACCACTGACCGCTGACCACTTGCTGCCGCGCTGACGGGGCATACATGCCCCATGAAGCAGAAGCGCAGCGCCGGCCTGCTCCTGTTCCGCCGGACCGGCGGACAGGGGGACGAGGCGGGGATCGAGGTCCTGCTCGGGCACATGGGCGGCCCGCTCTGGGCCGACCGGGACGCCGGGGGCTGGGGCATCCCCAAGGGCGAGTACGGTCCGGACGAGACGCCGCGGGACGCGGCCCGCCGGGAGTTCACCGAGGAGATCGGGCTGCCGCCGCCGGAGGGCGAGTACCTGCCGCTGGGCGAGGTACGGCTGAGCAGCGGGAAGCTGGTGACCATCTGGGCGGTGGAGGCGGACCTCGACCCCGCGCTGATGGAGCCCGGCACCTTCACCATGCAGTGGCCGCCGAAGTCGGGAAACGTACAGGAGTTCCCGGAGCTGGACCGGGTGGCCTGGTTCCCTCCCCCGGTGGCCGAGAAGAAACTGATCGCCTCTCAGGTCCCGTTCCTGAACAGGCTGTTCGAACTCCTGAACCGGAAGGGTTGACCCTCTCTTTACTTGCCAGCAGAGCCACCCGCATGGACATTGCACCTATGACGAACGTCGTGCTGGTGGGAACCCTGGACACCAAGGGTGTGGAGTACGGCTGGCTGCGCGAGAAACTGCTGCGCGCCGGCGTTGAAGTGGAACTGGTCGACACGGGAATCATGGGGGAGCCGCGCGTGCCCGCCGACGTACCGCGGGACGCGGTGGCGCGGGCGGCCGGAACGGAACTGTCACAGCTGCGCGCGGCCGCCGACCGGGGCGCGGCCGTGACCACGATGGCCAGGGGCGCGGAGGCGGTGCTGTTACGCATGCACGCCGCGGGCCGGCTGGACGGGGTGCTCTCGATCGGCGGCAGCGGCGGTACCTCCATCGCCACCCGGGCGATGCGCGCCCTGCCCCTGGGCGTACCCAAGCTCATGGTCTCGTCCATGGCGTCCGGCAATGTCGCCCCGTACGTCGGATCCTCGGACATCACCATGATGTACAGCGTGGTGGACATCGCGGGGATCAACAGCGTCTCCGCGCCCATCATGGCGAACGCGGTGGAGGCGATCGCCGCCATGGCGAAGGCCCACGCCCGGTCCCGCCTCGGACCGCACCGCCCGGCCGAGCTCGGCGAGGGCGTCCGCCCGCTGATCGCGGCGAGCATGGCGGGCGTGACCACGACCGGCGTGGACGCGGCCCGGGAGCGGCTGACCGAGCTGGGCTACGAGGTGCTGGTCTTCCACGTCAGCGGCGCCGGCGGCCGCACCCTGGAGACCCTCGCCGGACAGGGCACCTTCGCGGGCGTCCTCGACCTCACCCTCAGCGAACTCGCCGACGACCTGTGCGGCGGCATCCTGAGCGCCGGCCCCGACCGGCTCAGCGCGGCCGGCCGGGCCGGGGTTCCGCAGGTGGTGAGCCTGGGGGCGCTGGACATGGTCAAGTTCGGCCCGCTGGACACGCTGCCCGAGCAGGCCCGTGACCGGCACGTCCGGGTCCACAACCCGTCCGTCACGGTGGTCCGTACGACCGAGGCGGAGTGTGCCGAGCTCGGCCGCCGGGTCGCCGCCAAGCTCCGGGCGGCGACCGGGCCCACTGCGGTCTGCGTCCCACTCCGCGGACTGTCCACGCTCGGTGCGCCGGGTGGCCCCTACCATGATCCCGGCGCCGACCTGGCCCTGTTCTCGGCCCTGCGCGAGGGCTTGCGGGGCAGCGCGGCCCGGCTCCACGACTACGACACCCACATCAACGACCCGGCCTTCGGGCGGGCGGCGGCCGACCGGCTCCACGCCCTCATCGCAGCGGCCCCGGCCTGACACTGCGCCGGGACCCGCCTCGGGGGCGTACTTCGAGACACCCGCGAGGTCGGGAACCGGCCGTGGCGCGACCACGTCCCTGGAGAAGACCGGTCGGGTCCTGGCCGGGTCACCAACCCGCCAGGACCCGCCAGGACCGGCGGGCCGAGGGACTCGGGTGGCGGCGTGGCGGCGCCACGGCGGAGGGCGGGAACGATGAACAGCACGTGGACGGTCCCCGGTTACTCGGAGATCCGGGAACTCGGCTCGGGCGGCAGCGGCCGCGTGGTGCTCGCCGTCCACGACGGTACGGGCACGGCGGTCGCTGTGAAGTACCTCAGCGGCCGCCTGCGCGAGGACCCGGCCTTCGTACGGGAGTTCAGGGCCGAGGCACGGCTCCTGGGCGGACTGCGGTCGCCGTACGTCGTGGGGCTGTACGAGTACGTGGAGGCCCCCGGCGGGGCGGCCATCGTCATGGAGCTGGTGGACGGCGTCAGTCTGCGCGCGCTGCTGCGGCAGTCCGGGCCGGCCGGGGCCGAAGCCGCGCTGGTGGTGCTGAAGGGCTCCCTCCTCGGGCTCGCCGCGGCGCACCGGGCCGGCGTGGTCCACCGGGACTACAAGCCGGAGAACGTGCTGGTCGCGGCGGACGGCTCGTCGAAGCTGGTCGACTTCGGCATCGCCGCGGGGCGCGGCACCACGCCCGGGGTGGCGGGAACCCCCGCCTACATGGCGCCCGAGCAGTGGCAGGGGCGGCCCGCGTCCCCGGCGGCCGACGTGTACGCGGCGACGGCGACCTTCTTCGAGTGCCTGACCGGGCGCAAACCCTACGACGGTGCGAACTTCGCGGAGCTCGCCCTCCAGCACGTGGAGGCGCCGGTGCCGGAGACCGAGGCCCCGGAGCCGGTACGCCCGCTGATCCGGCGGGGCCTGGCCAAGCAGCCGGAGCACCGGCCGGAGAACGCCGAGGCCTTCGTGGCGGAGCTGGAGGGGGTGGCGCTCGCCGCGTACGGCCCCGACTGGGAGGAGCGCGGGCAGCGCAGGCTGGCGGCCCTGGCGGCGCTGCTGCCGCTGCTGTTCCCTTCGGCGGGTGGGGCGGCGGGCACCACGTCGATGGCCACCACCACGCTGGGTCACGGCTCCGGCTGGGCGCCCGGGCGCGGCGGCTGGTTCGCGGCCGCGCTGGCGCTGGTCCTGGGGGCCGCGCTGATCCTCACGACGGACGCCATCGGCGCCGGCCCCGGCGGGGCCTCCGCGTTGAGCGCGTTCGCCACGACCAGCGCGTCCCCTGCCGGGCCGGCTTCGCCCTCTACGACCCCGGGTGCCGCCGTTTCCCCGTCCGTGTCCCCGGGCCCCGGCCCCTCGCTGTCCCCGTCCTTGTCGCCGTCTCCGTCCCCGTTCCCCTCGTGGAGTGCCACGCCCACGCCGAGTGCGACGACTCCGAAAGCCACGCCGAGTCCGAAGACGACGCCGACTCCGGCCTGGAGTCCGACGCCGACGCCGTCGCCCTCGCCGCCGCTGAGGGTCACGAAGGTCGCCGTGTCGCTCCGGCCCGGCGCGTACAGGGGAGAGGCCACCGTCTCGGTGGCCGCCGAGGGCACCGGACCGGTGACCGTCGTTCTGGAGTGGTTCCTCGGCTCCGCCCAGGGCGACTACTCCGTAGCGGACGGCACGGACACGCTCGTGGTGCAGCCGGGTTCGCCGGCCACCGTGGTGCAGGCCCACACCTTCACCCGGGGACGCGGCTGCTACGGCGGCGTCCGGGTCACCACGCGGCCCACCGCCGGGAACGGCTCCGCGTCGGACTCCCAGCACCTCTCGCGTTGTCAGGAGCCCGTCTCATGAGCGTTCCCCGCTCCCCCGCCCCGCACGGCGACGACTACAGCGCCACGGTCCTCGGCAGCCACTGGTTCAGCGGCCCTCCGCCGGAACCGGGGCCCGGGCAGGGCCCCGAGGTGGGCGAGGTCGCGCCCGACCGGGTCGACGGCTCCGTCCTGCGCTTCGGCCCCGGCGTCACGGCGGCCATGCCCGCGCCGTTCCCGATCGCCGTCGGCGCTGGGCCCCGCGGCCGCCCTGGTGGTGGCCTGCGCCGGTACGCCCTGGCCGCCGCCGTCCTCCTCGCGGTCCTCGCCTACCTGGCGTGGCAGCGGTACGGGCCCGCCGTCGAGGTCCGGGACGTGGCCGTGACCACCGACGCGGGGGGCCCCTCCTGCGACGCGGCGGCCGACGTGGTCGCGGTCGTACGGACCAACGGGCGCCCCGGGACCCTCACGTACCGCTGGCTCCGCAGCGACGGCACCTCCTCGGGGCCGCTGATCGAGCGGATCCCGCGCGGCCAGCGGGAGGCCAGGCTGCACCTGCTGTGGACCTTCCAGGGCGTCGGAACGTATCCGGCGCGGGCCGAGCTCCAGCTGCTGTCGCCCGGGCAGCGCACGGCCGCGGTGGAATTCACGTACCGCTGCGCCAGATAGACGTCGGGGGCCGTGAGGGCGGGCCCGCAGCCGGCTCGGGGAGTGGCTGCGGGCCGCCTCGCCGTCCCCCGCCGCAACCGGGGGACGGAGCTCAGAACCGCGCGTGCGCCGTGATGTCCGCCTCGAACTCGCCCGTCATCGCCGGGGTCACCGTCGGACGGCACTGCGCCACCGCCGCCAGGTAGTCCTCCGTCGTCGCACCCAGTTGCGCGGCCGCCGCGCCCCGCGCGCCGACCGCCTCCAGGTCCCGCTCGAAGGAGACCTGCGCCGCGATCCGCGCCGCGTGCTCGATGTCGGCCGGGGTGAACAGCTCGGTCGCCGCCACCAGGGCCGCCACGTCGACGTCCGCGCGCCGCTCCGTGTAGCGGGACCAGATCGCGGCGCGGGCCCCGGCGTCGGGGGTGCCGATCGGGATCAGGTAGTCGAAGCGCCCGGGCCGCAGGAAGGCCGGATCGAGGGAGCGGATGGAGTTGGTGGCGCACACGAGGAGCCGTTCGTCGCCCTCCCGGAAGCCGGGTATCAGCTTCAGCAGCTCGTTCGTCACTCCGTGGATCCCGCCGGGCTGGGCCGGCTCGGTGCGCACGGGGGCGATCTCCTCGACCTCGTCGATGAAGACGAGTACGCGTTCGAGCTCGGCGATCCTGGCGAAGGCGTCCCGTAGCGCGGTGGCCAGGTTCCCCTCGTCCGCGAGGCGCGAGGGCAGCAGCTCCACGAAGGGCCAGCCGAGCCGGGAGGCGATGCCCCGGGCGAAGGTGGTCTTGCCGGTGCCGGGCGGGCCGAAGAGGGCGATGGCACGCGGCGGCCGCACCCCGTGCGAGGCGGCCCGCTCCGGTTCGGCGAGCGGCAGCACCACGCGCCGCTCGATCAGGTCCTTCTCCTTCTCCATGCCGGCGACCTTGGCCCACAGGTCATTGGGGAGGAAGCGGCCGCCGAGGTCGTCGAGGAGACCCGCCGCCGGACCGTGCAGCGGCTCGGTCTTCTCGAAGTAGGCGACGGCGGGCTGCCGGGTGTATCCGGCGTTGAGGAGGCCCTCGCCGAGCAGGTCCTCCTCCGGCAGGACGTAGGCGATCCGGCCGACGCGGGCGGCGATGAGCCGCCGCTCCAGCTCCACGAGCAGCGCGCTGGCCAGGCCGCGGCCGCGCCATCCCGCCGCGATCGCGATCCGCATGACCCAGGCCCGTTCCCCGGTGACGCAGGCGAGGGCCGCGCCGATCGGGACGCCCTGGTGCACGGCGACCACGCAGGGCTGCCGGTCCGTGAGGGCGCTGATGCACTCGGCGAGCGAGAAGACGGACTCCTGGCCCAGTTGGGCCGTGGTGTCGATCAGATGGACGACTGCGGCGAGATCGCTCTCGCGGTAATCGTGAATGAGCCAGTTCACCGGGTACCGCCCCTCGTTCGTGCTCCTGTGGCGAGGCTAGGGGCGGCCGGCCCCGGCGATCACGCTCCGCGGTGCACAACCCCCGTCCCGAACCCGTCCGCGGCGTCCATAGACTGGCGCCTTTCGCCCACGCATCGCGCCGCACCGCACCGCATTGCACCGCGCTGCACTGCACCGCGGCGCGTCGCATCGCACTGCCCGCATCGCACCGAGGACCCGCACATCTCCATGCCTTCCCACATATCCGCCGGCCGGCGCCGGCATCTCGTTTGGCTGGTTCCGGTCGTGTGGACGGTGTCGCTCGGTCTGTGGGGGCTGTCCCGCCAGGACAGCGTGTGGCGGGACGAGGCGGCCACCTGGCAGGTGGCCGGGCGGTCGGCGACCGAGATATGGGAGATGCTCGGCCACGTCGATGCCGTGCACGGGCTCTACTACCTGCTGATGCACGGCCTCTTCGAGGCCTTCGGGGCCGGTACGACCACCTTGCGGCTGCCGTCCGTGCTCGCGATGTCGGCCGCCGCTGCCTGTGTCGCCCTCGTCGGGCGGCGCCTCGCCGGCTTCTGGGCGGGGCTGGGCGGCGGGCTGGCGCTCGGGCTGCTGCCGGCCGTGCAGTTCTACCTCCAGGAGGGCCGCCCGTACGCACTCGTCGCCGCCGGGGCCGGACTGTCCACCCTGCTGCTGGTGACGCTCGCGGCGGACCGGCCCGGACGGCGCACGTGGCCGCGCTGGACGGCGTACGGGATCACCCTGCTGGTCTGCGCCCTGCTGAACTGGCTGTCTCTGCTGATCCTGCCCGCCCACGCGGCAACCCTGTGGTGGGCGCGGGCCGGGCGGGGGCTCTGGCTGCGCTGGACGGCCGGCGGCGCGGGCGCGGTGGCGGGAGCGCTGCCGCTGATCCTGTTCAGCCGCGGCCAGGCCGACCAGGTGTCCTGGATACCGCCGCTGACCTGGCACATGATGATCGGGCCCGGCATCCTGCTGGCGGTCGGCGGTCTCTGCGCCACGGCGGACCGGTGGAGGGGCCCGCGTGCCGGACGGCTGTCGGTGGCGGCGGTCGGACTGCCGTTGCTGGCGGTGCCGCAGCTCGGGCTGATCGGGCTGTCGCTGGTCCAGCCGCTGTTCCTGGACCGGTACGTGCTGTTCAGCATGCTGGGTCTGGCGCTGCTGATCGGCGTGGCCCTGGGCGCGGCGGTACGGGCCACCGCGCCCCGGTTCCCGGGCGCGGCGGCCCTGGTCGTGCCGGGCGTGGTCGGCGTCGCCGTGCTGGCGATGCTCCCGGTGGAGCTGGGCAAACGGGCTCCGGCGAGCCGGGTCGACGACGTCCTGGCGGTGGCCGGCGAGGTGGCGCGGCTGAAGCGGTCGGGGGACGCGGTGCTGTTCGTCCCGGCCGCCCGGCGGGACACCGCGCTGGTCTCCCCCGGCGCCTTCACCGGGCTGGTGGACATAGCGCTGGACCGCAGCCCGGTCGCCTCGGGGACCCTCAAGGGCGAGGAGGCGCAGCCGGCGCGGATCCGGGAGTCGTTGCTCGCTCAGCCGCGCGTGCTGCTGGTGACGGATGCGGCGAAGGTCGCCAGGGCGCCGTCGGCGGAGCGGGACCGGGTGAAGGCCGCGGTGCTGGCGGAGCGGTTCACGGTGGTGGAGGACCGGCAGGTCCGGGGCCGCCGGGTGACGGTGTACGAGCGTCGCTGAGCCCTGGGGTCACGGGGTTACGGGGTTACGGGGTTACGGGTTACGGGTTACGGGTTACGGGGCCACGGGATACGGGGCCACGGCCGGTGCCGCCGGGCCGACGCCGTCTGCCCGCCCGCCCTCAGCGCGGCCTTGGACGACGGGACCCCGCTGGTGCGCGCCCTCCGGCGCGATCTCGGGTGCTGTCCCGGTCGCGCCCTCCGGCTCGATCTCGGCCGCGGCCTCGAACCAGGTCGGCTCGTCCCGCAGGGCACGGTGCACACGGTCGAGCGCGAAACGCTCAAGCGGCGGCAGCGCGTCCACCGCGAACCAGGCCACTTCCAGGGACTCGTGGTCGTTGACCCGCGCCTCCCCGCCGGTCGCCCGGCAGCGGAAGGTGATGTCCTGGAACTGGCAGACGTCGCCGTTGGGGTAGGTGACCGGGCTGAGCATCTGAACGAGGACCACCCGCTCGGGTACGCAGCGCACCGCCGTCTCCTCGTACACCTCGCGTGCGGCGGTGTCCGCGGGCTGCTCCCCCGGCTCGGCGATGCCGCCGATCACCGACCACCGGCCGGTGTCGGAGCGCCGGCCGAGCAGGACCCGGCCCCGGTCGTCGAAGACGACGGCTGTGACGGCGGGCAGCAGGAGCAGCTGGCTCCCGGCGGTGGCACGGAGGGCGCGGATGAAGTCCGGTGTGGTCATCCCCCGACCTTACGAGGCGCGGGGAGCCGTACGGGCCTCAGGCCGTGCGGCGGGTGCGGACCCGGCGGGCCAGGATCCAGCCGAGCCCGCCCGCGGCGACCAGGAGCAGCGCGTACTCCGGCAGCGGCCCGACGAGGGTGGCGGGTGTGCGGGTGGAGCGCAGCGGGATCTCGGCCACCAGCGCGTCGGCGGTGAACATCTCGGTCCGGGCGGTGATCCTCCCGTCGGGGCGGATCACCGCGCTGACCCCGCTGGTGACGGGTACGAGGACGGTCCGGCTGTGCTCGACGGCGCGGACCCGGTCCATGGCCAGCTGCTGGTAGGTCATCTGGGTCCGGCCGAAAGTGGCGTTGTTGCTCGGTACGGCGATCACCTGGGCGCCGTCCTGGACGGTGGAGCGGACGGCGTCGTCGAAGGCGGCCTCGAAGCAGGTGACCATGCCGATCCCGCTGCCCGCCATGTCGAAGACGCCGGGGTCCTTGCCGGGGCCGAAGTCGCGGCGTACCCGGTCCACGTCGGAGCTGAAGAGCCGGACGAAGGAGCGCATCGGGATGCGCTCGCCGAAGGGCTGGATCTTGCGCTTGTCGTACGTCTCGGTGGGGCCCTTGACCGGATCCCACAGGATCACCGTGTTGCGCAGCGGCCCGCTGTCCGGGGCCAGTACGGCGCCGATCGCGACCGGCACGCCGATGGCCTTGACGGCCCCGTCGATGACCTCGTAGGCGTCGGACTGGGTGAACGGGTCGATGTCGGAGGAGTTCTCCGGCCAGACCACGAAGTCGGGCTTGGGGACCCGGCCGGCCT
The DNA here is from genome assembly GCF_053591375.1 of Streptomyces sp. NPDC003034. NCBI lineage: Bacteria > Bacillati > Actinomycetota > Actinomycetes > Kitasatosporales > Streptomycetaceae > Streptomyces > Streptomyces sp. NPDC003034. The sequence continues at coordinate 299,351 of NZ_JBSFTS010000003.1, read as the reverse complement.
TGACGTCCTCGGCGAGCTGGACGGTGCGCCGCGCGTGGTTGTCGAGGACGGCGCGCCGCTGCGCGTTGAAGTCGAAGCCGGCGCGCGGCACGTTGCCCTGGATGACGGCGGCGACGGCCGTGCCGTCCTCGGCGCGGTCGGAGACCAGCGGTCGGGCGGCGAGGGCGGCGCCGATGGGCGCGGCCACGGCCAGGGCCGCCAGGGCCGCGGTGGCCCGCCGGGGGTGGTGGCGGGCCGCGCGCAGGGCTTCGTACAGCCCGAAACCGCACAGGGCGACGGCGAAGGAGAGCAGCGGGGTGCCGCCGAGCGCGGCGAGCGGCAGGAAGAGCCCGTCGGCCTGGCCGAAGGCGAGCTTGCCCCAGGGGAAGCCGCCGAAGGGCGCGCGGGCGCGCAGCGCCTCACCGGCGATCCAGACGGCGGCGGCCCACAGCGGCTGGCCGGGGAGCTTGCTGACGAGGGAGATACCGAGGGTGGTGAGGCCGATGAGGAGGGCCTCCAGCGTCACGAGGGCGAGCCAGGGGACCGGGCCGACCCCCTCGCTCGTCCAGACGAGGAGCGGCAGCAGGTAGCCGAGGCCGTGGAAGAAGCCGAGGGCGAAGCCGGCCCGGGCGCGGCGGCCGTGCAGGATGCCGGCGAGCAGGGCCAGGGCCAGCGGGGCGAGCCACCACAGGGGGCGGGGCGGGAAGCTGAGGTAGAGCAGCACGCCGGAGAGGGCTGCGAGTACGGCGCGGGCACAGAAGCCCTTCCGCGTGGCCCGGTCCGGCCCGTTCCCGGGGAGTGCGGCGGCCTTGGTTCCGGTGGCCTCTTCGGCCGGGCCGAGGGGCTGGGCGGGCTCGTTCCCGGCGGGGCGGATGACACTGCTGCTCATCTGGCGGAGTGTACGTCCCCGCAGGCCCGGCCCGGTAAGGGCCGCTGTCCAGGCCGCCGGGGCACGGGTCGGTGGGGCCGCTGTCCGGCCGCCGGGGCACGGGTCGGTGCGGGGCACGGACGGTGCGGGCACGGACGGTGGACAAGGTTCGGTGGGCACGGGTCAGTGGGGCTCGGTCGGTGGGCGAGGGTCGGTGGGCGAGGGTCAGTGGGCGAGGGTCAGTGGGCGAGGGCGCGCAGGTGGGTGCGGATGACCCGGACCGCGTTCTCGGCGTCGTCGACGGTGAGCGTGAACAGGTTGCCGTCGCGCAGCCGCAGTTCCAGGCCCTCGCCGCGGCGGACGACGATCGCGGTGCCCTTCTCGGGACGCCAGTGGTAACCCCAGCCGCCCCACTGCCGCGGGGTGACCCGGGGGACGAACTCGGCGGAGGTCACATCGGCGAGCCGGATCCTGCGGCGCGGCAGCCCCAGGTGGCCGCAGCGCACGTCGAGGGCTTCGGCGTCGACGGTGACGGCGACGCATACGAAGGCGAGAGTCCCGAAGAGGATGAGCAGGCCGGCGGCGACGCAGCCCACCACGGCCATGAGCAGCGGGGCGATGCCGGCGGTCCAGGCGCTGCCCACGGCGAGGTGGATGCCGAGCGCCATACAGGCCGCACCGGCCGCGGCGAGCAGCCACTGAGCGCGGTTGGAGGCCCGGCCGGTCCAGAGCGGGCCCGGAGGGTGAACCGTCATGTTCAGCAGCGTACTCACCTTCCCCGCGCACGCCACCGGCTCCTCGCCCACTCGGTGCAGCGGGCGGCCCGGCGGGCGCCGCGCGCAGGGGGGCGGGCGGCTTCCCACCCTTGACCTCGACCGAACTTGAGCTTCTACGGTCAGGCGCATGACCACACACGAGGCAGTCCAGATCATCCCGGCGCGCTACCGCACCGCGGTCGTGCCCCACATCCTGGTGGCCGACGGATCCGCCGCCCTCTCCTTCTACAAGGAGGCCTTCGGCGCGGTCGAGGACTTCCGCATCGACGCTCCGGAAGGCGGGGTGCTGCATGCGGAGATGCGGATCGGCTAGGCCGTCCTGATGCTCGGGGACACCTCGGAAGGCTCCTTCACCGCCCCCTCCGAGCTGGGCGGCACCTCGGTCGCGCTGCACGTCTTCGTACCCGACGTGGACGCGCTCGCCCGTACGGCCGTCGCGGCCGGCGCGGAGCTGGTGCGGGAGCCGGCGGACCAGTTCCACGGAGACCGGACCGCCATCCTGCGGGACCCCGACGGACACCTGTGGGTGTTCCTGACCCACCTGGAGGACGTCTCCGAGGAGGAGCTGACGCGGCGGCTCACGGCCACCTGACCCCGGGGGTCACGGGGTCACGGGGTCACGGGGAGGAGGGGTCACGGGGAGGAGGGTACGTACCGATCGGGCAGCAGATCAGCCACCGGTACGCCCCGCAGCCGCTCACCGGCGCCGAGGAGCACCCGGATCTCCGGGTGGAGATCGAGGAGCACCTGGCGGCAGCGGCCGCAGGGCGGGAGCACGCCGCGCTGCCGGTCACCGACGGCGACGATCGTGTCCAGTACGCGGATGCCCTGGGCGGCGGCCGCGCCGAGGACGACGAGTTCGGCGCACAGGCCCCCGGTGAAGTGGTACACGCTGACGCCGTGGACGGTCCGGCCGTCCTGGGCGCGCGCCACCGCCGCCACGCTGTGGTTCTCGCCGTAGCAGCGGGTACGGGCGAGTTCGGTGGCGGCCTCGACGAGTTCCAGGTCCTCGGGTGTCACCCGACGACCACGCCGTCACCGGCGAGCAGCCGCCCCTCGGCGTATCCGAGTGCGGCGGGGGGAAGGGCGCCGGGCCGCCCGCTGAGCAGCACGGTCATGCCGCCCGTCGGGGGCAGCGTGGGTTCGGGGCCGGCGCCGCAGCGGCGCAGCGCCTGAAGGGCCACGGGCTCGGCGGAACCGTGGAAGACGAGCCGGGCTCCCCCGGTCCGCGCGGCGAGGGCCGCCCGGATGCGTGCCTCGACCAGCTCGTAGTGCGTGCAGCCCAGCACCACGTCGGTCACGTCGGCGGGAGTCAGCGCGGCGGCCGCGGCGACGGTGGCCGCGACGGCCGCGTCGTCGGCGGCCTCCACGGCGTCGGCGAGTCCGGGGCAGGGCACCTCGGTGACCCGCACTCCGGCGGCGAAATCACGGATCAGGCCGCGCTGGTAGGGGCTGCCGGTGGTGGCGGGGGTCGCCCAGATGGCCACGCGGCCCCCGGCGGCCGCGGCGGGCTTGATCGCCGGTACGGTCCCGATCACCGGGATCGCGGGCTCCAGCGCGGCGCGCAGGCTGGGCAGGGCGTGCACGGAGGCGGTGTTGCAGGCCACGATCAGCGCGTCCGGCCGCTGCGTGGCGGCGGCCCGCGCCACGGCGAGCGCCCGCTCGGTGAGGTCGCCGGGGGTCCGCGGCCCCCAGGGCATGCCGTCGGGGTCCGAGGACAGGACCAGATCCGCGTCCGGCCGCAGCCGCCGTACTGCGGCGGCTGCCGCGAGGAGGCCGATTCCGGAGTCCATGAGCGCGATCTTCACCCGGCCACTTTAATGGACGCCCCACCGACCCGGCCCCCACCGCCGACGCTGTGACCGAAAGGCGTCCGGTCCGCTGGGGCCTCTCAGCCCCAAGGCGAGCAAACGGCACACTGCGCCCCGATGACCGACCAGCCCTCCCCGGTCACCACACCCACGGCGAACCCCGTAAGTCCCACCGGCCATGTGCCTTGCCGTTCCCAGCCCCCATCCCACGACTGCCCCCGTCAGTCCGCGCAACTGCACGGTCACGCCCACGGCCGCGCCAGAGCGGGCCCGGCAGTGGCCGTGCCAGGCCCCACTGACCGACAACGTCCCCCGGCCGCGCCCAGGGCGGACCCCGGCAGGCCCGGTCGGTGTTGGCCGATGAGCTGTCCGGGTCGCAGGACCTGCCCACCTGCCTGGGGGTAACGAACCGCGATGGGCCCCCGGTCCGGCGCGGCGCACCGCGGTGGGGCGAGGTCCCCGACGCGGCGCGCGCGGCCCGGCACACTGCCGGCATGGGCTCCCTCATCGCCGCCTGCGCGGCCTGCGCCTCCCTCGCCGCCTGGCTCTGGCTCAGCCTCGCCCACGGCATGTTCTGGCGCACCGACGTCCGCCTCCCCCCGCGCACCACCCCCGCCCGGTGGCCCTCCGTCGCCATCGTCGTCCCCGCCCGGGACGAGGCCGAGGTGCTCCCCCGCAGCCTGCCGTCCCTCATCGCCCAGGACTATCCCGGCGAGGCGGAGGTGATCCTGGTCGACGACGGCAGTACGGACGGCACCGGCGACCTCGCGCTCCGGCTCGCCGGCGCACACCCCGGCCTGCCCGTCACCGTCGTCTCCCCCGGTGAGCCCGCTCCCGGCTGGACCGGCAAGCTGTGGGCGCTTCGGCACGGCATCGCGCATGCCCGCGCCGCGCACGCCCGCGAGCCCGACTACCTCCTGCTCACCGACGCCGACATCGCGCACGAGCCCGGCAGCCTGCGCGAGCTGGTCGCCGCGGCGACCTCCGCCGACCTCGACCTCGTCTCCCAGATGGCCCGGCTACGCGTCGCCGGTCCTTGGGAACGTCTCCTCGTACCGGCCTTCGTCTACTTCTTCGCCCAGCTCTATCCCTTCCGCCGGATCAACCGCCCCACCGCCCGGACCGCCGCTGCCGCGGGAGGCTGCGTCCTGCTGCGCACCGAGACCGCCGTACGGGCGGGTGTCCCGGACCGCATCCGCCAGGCCGTCATCGACGACGTCTCGCTCGCCCGCGCCGTCCAGCGCTGCGGCGGGCGCATCTGGCTGGGACTGGCGGAGCGGGTGGACAGCGTGCGGCCGTACCCCGCCCTCGCGGACCTGTGGCGGATGGTCGCGCGCAGCGCGTACGCCCAACTGCGCCACCGGCCCCTCCTGCTGGCCGGAACGGTCGCCGCCCTCACGCTCGTCTACCTCGTACCGCCGGCGGCCCTCCTCGCGGGGCTCGTCGGCGGGCGCCCCGCCACCGCCTGGGCCGGCGGCCTGGCGTGGCTGCTGATGGCCGGCACCTACCTGCCCATGCTGCGCTACTACCGCCAGCCCGCCGTGCTCGCGCCGCTGCTTCCGTTCACGGCGCTGCTGTACCTGCTGATGACCGTCGACTCGGCCGTTCGGCACTACCGGGGCCGCGGCGCGGCCTGGAAGGGCCGCACCTATGCCCGCCCGCTCGACGCGTGCGAGGACGTTTGAAGGGGCGAACGCCCGCCTGAAGCAGCGTCATGCGAGGTCACCGACGTGTGACAGTGCGTCAGCGCCAAGTCGGTGCAACACACAACCGGTGAGTACGAGTAGGGCCAACCCGGGGCGGAAGCGGCGAATCGTGCACGTGAACGTGAAGTGAAAGCTGTGGCCCTGACCTGGGAATATGCAGGTCAGGGCGGTGTTGGTGACACCTCGCTATGGACCCCGTGAAGCCGTGGGCTTAACTTAGGTCCCATGACCTCCCCCCGCTCCACTTATGGCGGCGGTTACTACTCCGCGCCCTCCTTCACGGACACCCCCATCTACGACTCCCTCGTCGCTGAACGCGGTACTCCGCAGATCGCCCCGATCCGGGTCCCCGCCGCCTACGACACCCCGAGCGCCGGTTATTCGAGCGGTGGGTACCTGCCGGCTCTCGCCTCAGCCCTTCCCGCGCTGCCCGCGGCCGTGCCGCAGCAGCAGCACGCCCCGGCATACGGGTATCCGTACCAGCAGCAGGCCGCGCCGCAGCAGATGCCGATGCCGATGCCGCTCCAGCACGCGCCCGCGCCGTACATCCCGCAGCAGCAGCCCGCGGCCCGCGGGGGGTACGTACCGCAGCCCCAGCCGCAGCAGCCCCGTCCGGTCGCCGCGGGCCACGGGTACGAGGCCATGCGCCCGGCGGCGCCGCGCCCGATGCCCGTGCCGGCTCCCGCGCCGATGCAGGCCGCCTCGTACGAGGACCCGTACGGGCGCCAGTACCAGGGGCGTGGCTACTGACTGATCCACTGACGTTCGCTGGGGCCGCGGCGGGGACGGCTGGCAGTATGCCCCCATGTCGAACATGTACGTCCAGTCGCTTCACGTCCATCCCGTCAAGTCGCTAGCGGGAACCGCTCCCGACGCGATGGCCGTGGAGCCCTGGGGTCCGGCCGGGGACCGGCGCTGGGCCCTGGTCGACAGCGCCGGTGCGGTCATCACCCAGCGGCAGCAGCCGCGGCTCGCGCTGGCCGCGGCCCGTCCGTGGGGGGACGGCGGGGTCGTGGTGTCGGCGCCCGGCATGGCCGATCTGCGGGTGGAGGTGCCGGGGGCGGGTCCACTGGAGACGGTCCTGCTGTTCGGCAAGAAGGTCGAGACGGTGGCCGCGGCCTCCGCCGCGGCCGACTGGTTCGGCGCGTACCTGGGGTCGCCGGCGCGGCTGGTCCACCTGGACGATCCGGCCGTACGCCGGCCCGTGGATCCCGATTACGCGCTGCCCGGGGAGACGGTGAGCCTGGCCGACGGGTATCCGCTGCTGATGACCACCCTGGCCTCGCTGGACGTGCTCAACTCGCTGATCGCGCAGGGGGATCATCCGCAGGAGGGCCCGTTGCCGATGAACCGTTTCCGCCCCAATGTGGTGGTATCGGGCGCCGAGGCCTGGGCCGAGGACGGCTGGCGGCGCCTCGCGATCGGCGACGCCGTCTTCCGTGGGGCGCGGGAGTGCGGGAGGTGCATCGTCACCACCACCGACCAGAGCACGGCGGAGCGGGGCAAGGAGCCGCTGAAGACCCTTGCCCTGCACCGGAGGATCGGCAAGTCGCTGGCCTTCGGGCGGCAGTTGGTGCCGGTGCGGACGGGCACGGTCCGGGTCGGTGACGAGGTCCGCGTCCTGGAGTGAGCGCGGCGCGTCCGCGAGCCGGGGCGGGGGGCGGAGGTCCGGGGAGGCGGGGGTCGGGTCCGGCAGTCGCGGCGGAGGCGGGCGCGGTCGCCGGCCGGGCGGCACCGGGGCGACGCCGGCGTGGCGCCGGGGTGGCGTGGGGCCTGGCGGAATGACACCTTCGAGGGGCTCTCGGCTCCTTCTGGAACCAACCGGTGCGACCACGCCGTTGGAGCATTCGAGACGGGTGGGCATCCGCGAGGGAGCTGGTTGCGGATCGGGGGTGCGCGTCTCCCGCAGTCCCGGAATGCGCGTCTTCCGGTCATGCGGTGGCCTGGACGCGCAGGCAGGCGGAGCTGGCACAAGTTGGGGGAGCCTGACCGTGGGGACAGCAATGGGTGTCTGGCGTTGGCGGCGCAATCCGCTGTGCCGGCCGACCGATCTCTTCGAGGCGTGGGTCGCTTTCGCCGCGCTGGTGTGCGTTCTGGTGGTGGCCCCGGCCGTGGGCTGGCTGACGGGACTGCAGGTGGACGGCACGCTGCAGCGTGCCGCGCGGGAACAGCGGCAGGAGCGGTATCTCGTGCCGGCGGTGGTGGTCCGGTCGGCTCCCGAGGCGGCGGCCGGCGCGTCCGCGGATCCGGCGGCGCGTCAGCAGGCCCCGCGGCGTTCACGGATCGTGGCCTCGTGGACCGCGCCCGACGGAAGCAGCCACGAGGGCACGGTGCCGGCAGCAGAGGAACCGCCGCACCCGGGCGACCGGTTCCGGATATGGACCGACACGCAGGGCCGGGTGGTGGGACAACCGCTCGACCCGTCGGCAGCCGGCTTCCACGCCGCGATGGCGGGCCTGGCAGCCGCCGTCTGCGTGGCCGCGCTGGTGGAAACCGTCCGCCGCCTGGTCGTGCGTCGGCTCACGCACCGGCGGTACATACTGCTGGACCGAGCGTGGGCCGCGGCGGGGCCCGACTGGGGCCGGGCGGGCGCGGGTAGTTGAGCTGGCAGCTCACCGGCTCCGCGCGCGCTACGGTGGAGCGGCCATATCAGTCGCTTCGGTCTCATAGGCGCGAGTACGAGGGTGGGGGCACGACAGCACCATGGCTCAGGGCACGGTCCAGGTGACGCATGGCGGGGCTTCGCGGTGGAGGCGCCGCTCCGGGGACTATCCGACGCTCACCGCCGCACTGGCCGCGGCGGGTGACGGCGACGTGCTGTCCATCGCGCCCGGCACCTACCGCGAGAATCTGGTACTGCACCACGCCGTCACCCTGCGCGGGCCCGAAGGCACGCTGGGATCGGTACGCATCGCCCCGCTCGACGGGGTCGCGCTGACCGTGCGCGCCTCGGCCGTGGTCCAGGATCTGTACCTGGAGGGCCAGGACCGGACGGCGCCCGCGCTGCTGGTCGAGGACGGCGCCCCCGAGCTCACCGATCTGCGCGTGAGCACCCGCTCGGCGGCGGGCATCGAGGTACGCGGCGGGGCCCGGCCCCTGGTGCGGAGGTGCACGGTCGAGAATCCGACCGGCGTGGGCATCTCCGTACTGGACGGCGGCGGCGGGGTCTTCGAGGAGTGCGAGGTCGTGGCCGCCGGCCAGACCGGGATCTCGGTGCGCGGCGGCGGGCATCCGCGCCTGGAGCGCTGCCGGGTCCATCACTCCACCGGCGCGGGCATCGCGGTCACCGGCGAGGGTTCCGGCCTGGAGGCGCTGGGCTGCGAGGTGTACGAGATCAAAGGCTCCGGCGTCCAGGTCGCGGCGCGCGCCACGGCCCGGCTCACGGACTGCGCGGTGCACCGCACCTCGGGCGACGGGGTCACCCTCGACACGGACGCGGTGCTCACGCTGGCGGGCTGCGACATCCACGACATCCCGGAGAACGCGGTGGATCTGCGTTCCCGTTCCGTGCTCACGCTCAGCCGCACCACGGTGCGGCGGTTCGGCCGCAACGGCCTGTCCGTGTGGGACCCGGGCACCCGGGTCGTCGCCGAGTCCTGCGAGATCCACGACAGTACGGGCGACTATCCGGCGGTGTGGATCAGTGACGGGGCCACCGCCTCCCTGGATTCGTGCCGGGTGCACGACGTGCCGGACGCGTTGTTCGTGCTGGACCGCGGCTCGCGCGTCGACGTGGTCGACAGTGATCTGTCCCAAGTGCGCAACACCGCCGTCTCGGTGAGCGACGGGGCCACCGCGCAGCTCGACGACTGCCGGATCCGGGAGGCGGCGACGGGGGCCTGGTTCCGCGACCACGGCAGCGGCGGCACCTTCGCCAACTGCACCATCGACGCGGTGCAGACCGGGGTGATCGTCACCAAGGGCGCCGATCCGGTCCTGGAGCGGTGCACGGTCAGCTCCCCCGCCGAGGCCGGGTTCTACGTGTCGGCGGGCGGCCGGGGCACCTTCACGGCCTGCCGCGTGACGGGCAGTGCCGGTTTCGGTTTCCACGTCCTCGACGGCTGCCGCACTACGCTGACGCGCTGCCACACCGAGCGCTGTGCGCGCGGGGGTTACGAGTTCGCCGAGGACGGGCCGCTCGCGCAGGAGTGCACCGGCGACGAGTCCGGGCCTCGGTCCGCGGTCCAGGCCGCCGCGGGTGGCGGAGCGGCCACGGCGCGGGAGGGTGCCCGCAGGGGCGTCGCGCAGAGCCCCGTACCGCAGGCGGCGGAGATGCCCGCTCCGCGGCCCGCCGACCTGCCGGGTCCGCAGACGTCCCCGCGCGGCTCCGGCGAGGTGCTGGGGCAGCTCGACGCGCTGGTCGGCCTGGAGAGCGTCAAACGCGAGGTGCGCGCCCTGACCGACATGATCGAGGTGGGCCGGCGGCGGCAGCAGGCGGGCCTCAAGGCCGCCTCGGTCCGCCGGCATCTCGTCTTCACCGGCTCCCCCGGTACGGGAAAGACCACGGTCGCCCGGCTGTACGGGGAGATCCTCGCCTCCCTCGGGGTGCTGGAGCGCGGCCACCTGGTCGAGGTGTCCCGGGTGGACCTGGTCGGCGAGCACATCGGGTCCACCGCGATCCGTACGCAGGAGGCCTTCGACCGGGCGCGCGGCGGGGTGCTGTTCATCGACGAGGCGTACGCGCTGGCGCCCGAGGACTCGGGCCGTGACTTCGGGCGCGAGGCGATCGACACGCTGGTGAAGCTGATGGAGGACCACCGGGACGCGGTGGTGGTGATCGTCGCCGGGTACACGGCGGAGATGGACCGCTTCCTGACGGTCAATCCGGGGGTGGCGTCCCGGTTCTCGCGGACGATCACCTTCGGGGACTACGGGCCGCAGGAGTTGCTGCGGATCGTGGAGCAGCAGGCGGAGGAGCACGAGTACCGGCTGGGTGAGGGCACGGGTGAGGCGCTGCTGACGTACTTCACCGAGCTCCCCAAGGGTCCGGCCTTCGGCAACGGGCGTACGGCGCGCCAGACCTTCGAGTCGATGGTCGAACGGCACGCGGGGCGCGTCGCTCAGCTGGCGGAGCCCAGTACGGACGAGCTCACGCTCCTGTTCCCGGCGGATCTGCCGGCGCTGCCGGCCCTTTCCCCGGGTCGGGACCAGCACGCCCTGCCGGTTCCTCGCTGAACCGCTGCCCCGGCAACACCCCGGGGTCATCGGCCGCGGCCAGCCGGGCGAGCAGGGCGTCCCGTTCGGCGGCGAAGGCCGGATCCGCCTGGTAGTCGCAGTGGCCGAGGATCGGCGCGGGCAGCGGGTACTGGACGGTGCGCCCGTAGGCGAGCGGGTCGGCGAGCGGGCCGCGGTCCACGCCCTCCCCGGTGCCGGGCAGCACGGGGCCGCCGATGGGGTCGGTGGCCCGCCACAGGTTGCGCCAGCAGTCGAGGTCCCGGTGCAGCGCGGTGAGCGGGCCGGGGCCGAAGTAGGCGGGGAACCAGCGGCCGTAGAGGCGGCCGAGGGGGGAGCCGTAGGTGAGCAGGCCCACCCGGCGGCGGGCCGACGGCGGCAGCTGCCAGACGGCCGCCGCGGCGAGCACGCTGCCCTGGGAGTGGCCGGAGATCACCAGGCGGCCGCCGGTGCGGCCGGTCCAGGCGGTCATCCGCCAGGTGAGGTCGGGGACGGCCCGCTCGGCGTAGCAGGGCGGCGCGAAGGGGTGGGCGGCGCGCGGCCAGAAGGTGCCGACGTCCCACAGGATGCCGATGGTGCGGCGGGCCGCCGGATCCCGGTAGGCGCGGCGGCCCCAGGTGACGAAGAGGACGAAGCCGAACCCTATGAGCCAGGATCCGGCGTCCTGGGCGAGACGGGCGGCGCTCTCCAGCAGCGGCTGGGTCCCGCGGGCCGCCTCGGCCGGGACGCGTCCGGTGATCCAGGCTCCGGCGAGCGCGCCGGCGCCCAGCAGCAGGGTGATCCCGGATACGGCGGCCACGAACCACGGCGCGGAGTCGGTGAGGGCGGCGGCGGCCCGGGCGCCCGCGATCCGGCGGCTGCGGTCCTGGTCCGGGACCGCCCCCGGGTACTCGGCGGCCACGCCGGCGGCGAGCCGGCGGCGGGTACGGGCTCCGCGCACCGCGAACCAGGCGGCGAGCAGGGCCAGTACGAGGAGCAGCGGGGGCAGGACCGCGGCCTGCCACGACAGCAGCAGGGGCGGCCCGGGCAGCAGGGCCCCCGCCATCCCGGGCGTGGCGCCCCGGTCCAGCCAGTCCGCGAAGCGCTGGGCGACGCCGCCGGACATCACCCCGCCGAGCGCGCAGCCCAGCATGGCGATGGCCGGTCCGCCGAGGCCGTGCAGGGCGGCCGCCGGTTCCGGGGATCGGCGGGTGAGGTGGAGGGCGACGGCGGCCAGGGCGAGCACGCAGCAGCCCTGGCCCAGCATCAGCGCGCCGAAGGCGAAGTCCCCGGGGAGGCGCCCGGCGGAGGTCCAGCCGGGCCGCGACCACCCGGCATAGAGCAGGACGGCGCCGAGGAGCGCCAGGGCGGCCCGGGGCAACAGGGCGACGGCGGCCCGGTCGAGGTGGCGGTCGGCCCGGGTTTCGGTGCGGCCGCGCCGGCAGACCACCCAGACGGTGATGAGCGCCCCGGCGGCGAGCAGCGCCTCCAGCGTCCAGCCGATGGCTTCGAGCACGGGGGCGCCGGAGCCGCGGTCGTGGCGCGCGGCGGGCGCGGCCACGGCTGCGGCGACGGTCAGCAGCCCGGCGGCGGTGTGCGCGGCACGCAGCCGGGCCACGAGCCGGCGCCCGTACCAGAATCCGGGCCGGCCGAGCGCGGGCGCGGCGTCGGGAGCGGTGTCGGGGGCGAGCGGTGCGGCGGTGTGCGGCGCGGTGGCGGCGGTGTGCGGTTCGGCGGTTCCAACGGGCGGCGGCTGGGATTCGTAGGCGCTCCACGTGCGGCTGGACAGGAACCAGAGCAGCCCGGTGAGGGCGGCCGGAGCGGCTGCGCCGAGGGCGAGGCGGCGGCCGGGCTGAGCCCACCAGCCGCCTTCGCGCGCGAGGACGCCGAGCCACGCGCGCGAGCCGGTGCACGTCCCGGAGCCGGCGCACTGCCAGGCGAACAGGTCGAGGGCGACCTCGCAGGCGGCCGCGATCAGCAACACGGTGAGGCTGAGCGCGAGGATCCGTACGAGCACCCCGTACGCGCGCACCGCTCTCGGCGACCGGTCCGCGGCGGCTGCGGCGGGCCGGGCCCAATGGGCGAGGTTGACCACCATGAAGGGCAGGAGCAGCAGCCACAGGGCGCGGGTGCCGTTGCCGGAGGTGAGCCCCGACCAGCAGTAGGCCTCGGGCACGGGCCGGCCGGCATACCGCTCGGGGTGGTCTTCCGCGTCGGCGTCCTCCGCACGCCGGAAGACGGCCGCGGTGGAGTCCCCGGTGACGCGCACGGTGCGCGGGTCGCCCAGCAGCTCGCCGGGGCCTGCGCCGGCGACTCCGTGCACGAGGAGTTCGAGGGCGAGAGGCGGCGGGGGTGGTGGTGGAGTTGGGGTTGGGGTTGCAGTCGGGGTCGAGGGCCGGGTCGGGGATGGAGACGGGGAGGGCGGGGGTGTGGGGGTGTCCGGCACAGCGGCCTCCGCTCGCGGGGCGGGGTTCGGCGCGGCTGCGGCGTACCGCGCGGCGTGGCCCCTACCCAGGTGCTTCGCCGGAGAATCCGGCGCACGGCGGACATCTGACGGGGAGCCAGTTATGGTGTCGCGCACAGCGCACGCCGGGAGCGCGCCCTCTGGGGCCCGCGCCCCCGCCCGCACCGTCACCCCCACGGGGAATCGACCGCAGCCGTACAGCGGATCCGCAACCCGCCGTCCGCACGACAGGAGGCACTCCATGGCTCGCCGACTCCGCCCCGTGGGGCTGGATTTCATCGAGAGCGCACCCACGCGCCTGACCTTCGCCGCCGATGTCGCGGCGGCGCCCGATGCGGTGTACCGGGCGCTGGCCGAGGAGGTCGAGAGCTGGCCGCAGTGGTTCAAGGCGGTGACCCTGGCCCGGCCCACCCACGGCGGGGCGGGCCGCGAGATCCGGCTCCTGGGCGGCGTGCGCTTCCAGGAGACCATCATGGCGGCGACGGCGGAGCGGCGGTACGCGTACCGGGTGGACGAGACCAACGCCCCCGGGGTGCGCGCCCTGTTGGAGGACTGGCGTTTGACGCCGTCCGGCACGGGCACGCACATACGCTGGACCTTCGCGGCGGATGGGACGCCCGCCTTCCGGCTGGCCCTCCGGGCGGCCCGGCCCGCGCTGGGCCACTCCTTCCGGACGGCGGTCCGCAGACTGGACGCCCGACTAGGCCACGACTAGGCCCTGTCCGGGCGATCTCCGCGGGCCCGCGCTGCCTGGCACGGCGCCTCCCTGCGTTGTCGGAGCGCGCGAGTACGGCCCAGTACGAGCTGCGCCCCTGCGCCTTGCGATGCACCGCACCAGACAACGCGGCCTGATCCACGAAGACCCCCCGGACAGGACCTAACCGCCGGTCGCTCCGGCCGCCCCTAGCCAGCCTCCCCGCCGTTGCCCCCGGCGAGGACCCGGCGGCGGCACAGCGCGGGCAGCGAACAGGGGCCCGGCCAGAGCCCGTACGCCGCCACGCGGCCGTCAGGCCAGCGGCTCTCGCCAGGTCCCCGTGGCCAGCAGGGTCTCGATCGTCTTCGCGTAGGGCGCGATGTCGAGCCCCTGCGCCGCCAGCCACTCGTCGGAGTAGTACTTGTCGAGGTAGCGGTCACCCGGGTCGCACAGCAAGGTGACGACGCTGCCCGTACAACCCTCCGCCACCATCTCGGAGATGATCTTCAGGGCGCTCCACAGCCCGGTTCCGGTCGAACCGCCCGCCTTGCGCCCGATGGCCTGCTCCAGCGCACGGCAGGCCGCCACGCTGGCGGCGTCCGGGACCTTCATCATCCGGTCGATGGCGCCCGGTACGAAGCTCGGCTCCATCCTGGGCCGGCCGATGCCCTCGATGCGCGATCCGCAATCGCTGGTCGCGTGCGGGTCGTTGCCCGTCCAGCCGTCGAAGAAGCAGGAGTTCTCCGGGTCCGGCACGCAGATGCGGGTGTCGCGCTGCATGTAGTGCACGTAGCGGGCGATGGTCGCGGAGGTGCCGCCGGTGCCGGCGGTCGCCACGATCCAGGCGGGATCGGGGTACCGCTCCAGGCTCAGCTGCTGGAACATCGATTCCGCGATGTTGTTGTTGCCGCGCCAGTCGGTGGCCCGCTCGGCGTAGGTGAACTGGTCCATGTAGTGGCCGCCGGTGCGCGCCGCGAGCTCCGCCGACTCCTCGTACATCTTCATCGAGTCGTCCACGAAGTGGCATTCACCTCCGTGGAACTCGATGAGGCGGCACTTCTCCGGGCTGGTCGTGCGCGGCATGACGGCGATGAACGGTACGCCGATCAGCTTGGCGAAGTACGCCTCGGAGACGGCGGTGGAACCGGAGGAGGCCTCGATGACCGGGCGGCCGGGCCGGACCCAGCCGTTGCAGAGGGCGTAGAGGAAGAGCGAGCGCGCGAGGCGGTGCTTGAGGGAGCCGGTCGGATGGGTGGACTCGTCCTTGAGGTAGAGGTCGATGCCCCAGGCCTCGGGGAGCGGGAAGCGCAGCAGGTGCGTGTCGGCGGAGCGGTTGGCGTCCGCCTGGACCTTCCGGACGGCCTCCTTCAGCCAGGCGCGGTACTCCGCGTCGCTGCGGTCGACGTCGACGGTGGTGGTTGTGGTGACCGCCGTACCAGTGGTGCTCATGCGCCCTGCTCCTTCGTACGATTTCCGCCCCCTGCTTTCGCAATGTACCTCCCTCACCTGCGCAAATGGTCGCTTTGGGTTTCCATACGGATTGCTTTTGGTCGCGCTCGGTTGCACACAGGCCGACGGTGGGTGACCCTGGTGGAGCATTACCGAGGGTGCAGCACCCGTAACACTCATGTCGGGGAGTCGCAGCCGTGATCAGTCATTCCCGCAGGCACTGCGTCGTTGAACTGCAGGCCTTGCCATCGCGGATCGGCCAGGTCCGCAGAATCGTTTCTGCACAATTGCGCCACTGGCAGCTCGATCCGCTCATCGACCGGGCCGCGCTCGGCGTGACGGAACTGCTCAGCAATGTGCACCTGCACGCGCAGCCCGACAAGACCTGCACGGTCGAGATCGAGCTGCGCCTCGGACGGCTCACCGTTTCGGTCGCCGACAGCGATCCGCGGCTCCCCGTGCTCCGGGAGGCCCCGGCGGACGTACTGGAGACCTGCGGTCGCGGACTCGCGCTCGTGGAGGCGGTCAGCGAGGCATGGGGCGCACGGCATCAGGCCGACGGCCTGGGAAAGGTGGTGTGGTTCTCGCTCCGGGCGACCCCCGCGCACGCGGCGCCGCCCCGGCCGGTACGGATCAAGACGAAGCCCGTACGAGAACCCGCGCGGGCGGTACTCGTGGCCGTCGACCCCGCCGCGGCCCCGGTCAGCCTGCCGGTGGCGGCCTCGGTCGGCGCCAGGCCCGGGTAGCGCCCGCCCGGGCCGCCCGATCCAGCGGGCCCGGTCCGCCGGACCGGAGCCGGCGGCTCGGCGGCCGCACCGGCCGGACCGGTCGGTGCGGGCCCCCGGCCGGACGGCGGCAGTCGGAAGCCCGCCCGTCAGGCCGCCGCGCCCAGCGCCCCCAGCGGGTCGTCGAGCACCGGCTGCCACGCCAGCTCCGCCGCTCCCACGAGACTGTTGTGGTCCAGGGTGCACGGCAGGATGGGCACGCCCCCGCTGCGCCCCCACAGGCTCCGGTCCGCGACCACCGCGCGCAGCCGCTCCGGGTCGGCGTGCAGCAGCTCCCGGTGCAGCCCGCCCAGGATGATCCGGTCCGGATTCAGGATGTTCACCAGGCCCGCCAGCCCCAGCCCGAGCCGGTCGATCAGCTCGGCCGCCGCGGCCCGTACCGCCGGTTGCGCGTACTCCGTGCGCAGCAGGTCGCGCGCCTGCTGGAGCAGCGACACCTCGGGGCCCGGTGTGCGGCCCGCCGCGGTCAGGAAGGCCAGCGGATCGGCCTCCACGTCCAGGCAGCCCCGGCTGCCGCAGTGACAGGCCCGCCCCTCCGGGTTCACGGTGAGGTGGCCGACCTCCAGGGCCAGCCCCGCGCTTCCGCTGTGCAGCCGGCCGTCCAGGACCAGCGCCCCGCCGACTCCGCGGTGCCCGGTGGCGACGCACAGCAGGTGCTGCGCGCTGCGCCCGGCGCCGTGCCGGTGTTCGGCCAGCGCGGCGAGGTTGACGTCGTTGCCGGTCAGGGCGGGGCCGTCGATCCCGGCCGCCTTCACCCGCTCGGCGAAGATGGCCCGTACGGGGGCACCGGCCGGCCAGGCCAGGTGCAGCGGGTTCAGCGCCGTACCCTCCGGCTCGGCGACGGCCGAGGGGACGGCGAGTCCCGCGCCGACACAGCGGCGGCCGCTCTCCGCGAGCAGGGCCGCTCCCGCCTCCACCACCGCGCCGAGCACCTGGGCGGGGTCGGCGGAGACGGTGACCTTACCGGGGGCGGTGGCCACGATCCGCCCGCCGAGGCCGACGAGGGCGGCCCGGAAGCCGTCCGGGTGCACTTGGGCCGCCAGCGCCACCGGACCGTTCTCCTCCACCGAAAGCCGGTGCGAGGGGCGGCCCTGGGTACCGCCGGCTCCGCCCGGGCGGGAGTCGACGCGGATCAGCCCGAGGGCCTCCAGCTCGGCGGCGACGGCTCCGGCGGTGGCGCGGGTGACGCCCAGCTCGGCCGTCAGGACGGCCCGGGTCGGGGCGCGGCCGGTGTGGACGAGCTCCAGGGCGGGGCCGAGCACGCCGCGGCCCCGCTCCAGTTTGGTCCGCGTGGCTGTCATGGACGCGGATGGCGTGGTCACATCCCCCACCCGCGGCGGGGCCCCGTTGCCGTTCATGACAGCGATCCTCGCATGAGCGGAGGGTGCCGGACGCCGCCCGGTCGCGCCCTGCCGCCCGGACCGCCTCGCAGGGCGTGCTCGGACGGCGCGCTCGGACGGCGCGGTTGGACGGCGCGGTCGGACGGGACAAGCGCCGCCCGGTCAGTCGGCCGGCACGCGGGGCGCCTGGAAACCTTCCACCTGCTCGGCCGTCCACGGTTGGAACGTGTGCGGCGGGCGGCCCGTCACCCGTTCGACGGAGCGCGACCGCCGCCACGGCCCCGATGTCCGCCCGCCTCAAGGACCAGCGCGCTGGGGAAGTCGTACGGCCTTGGGGTCAAGGACGGGCCCCGGTCAGTGTTTCCGTCGCGCGCCGCCGCAGCCCCCACCAGCTGGCTCCGGAGATCATCGGCCGGAGACGCCTAGCCGAGGCCGCCGACGCGGAGTGTGATGTTCAGGCGGCCGGTCAGCCCGAGCCCGGGCGGGGCGGTGCCCGGCAGGACCTTGGGCACACCGTGGTAGGCCAGGCGGCTCGGGCCGCCGAAGACGAAGAGGTCGCCGCTGCGCAGCGGGACGTCCTGGTAGGGGCGCCCTCGGGAGGCGGTGTTGCCGAAGCGGAAGACGCAGCTGTCGCCGAGGCTGAGCGAGACGACCGGCGCCGCGGACTTCTCCTCGGCGTCGCGGTGCATGCCCATGCGGGAGTCGCCGTCGTAAAAGTTGATCAGCGCGATGTCGTAGGCGACGCCGTCCGCCAGTGGTTCTCCGTACGCCGCGGCCACCGCCTCCCGCCCCAGCTCCGCGAGCCAGCCCGGCATCGGCTTGACCGGCGCTCCGTCGCCGTCCACGGCGGTGCGGGCGTACGCGTACGGATACCAGTGCAGCCCGAGGCACACCTGCCGGGCGGTCATGGTCCCGCCGCCCGGGGTGCGTACGGTGCGCAGCCCTGCCGGCGGGCGGGCCCACCGACGGCAGGCCGCGAGCAAGTCGCCCTGGCGCGCGGCCCCGAGCCAGTCCGGCACGTGCACGGCGCCGGGGGCGATCTGGGTCCGCTCACGCGGGAAGAGTTCCCGGTCCACCCCTCCATTGTGGCGGACCTGCTGGCAGACTCCGCCGTATGGAGATCACCACATACGTGAAGACCCTCGCCCGGGAGGGCGAGCTGCTCGCCGATCTGGCCGAACAGGCCGGTACGGATGTCGCGGTGCCCACCTGCCCGCAGTGGCGGGTCGGCGATCTGCTGGGCCACACGGGGGCGGTGCACCGGTGGGCGGCCGCCACGGTCGGGGGCGCGCTGCTGGAGCCGCTGCCGTTCCCGGACGCTCCGGAACTGGCCGGCGCGGAGCTGATCGCCTGGTTCCGGGAGGGACACCAGGAACTGGTGCGCACGCTGAGCGAGGCACCGGCCGACGTCCAGTGCTGGACCTTCCTGCCGACGGACCCGCCCTCACCGGTGGCGTTCTGGGCCCGGCGCCAGGCGCACGAGACCACCGTCCACCGGATGGATGCCGAGGCGGCGCTCGGCGGCGCCTTCTCGCCGGTGGAGGCGGAGTTCGCGCAGGAGGGGGTGGATGAGCTGCTGACCGGTTTCCACGCGCGGCCGCGCAGCCGGGTGCGGACCCCGCAGCCGCGGGTGCTGCGGGTGCGGGCGGCGGACACGGGCGCGGTGTGGACGGTGTACCTGTCACAGGAGCCGGCGCGTACGGTACGCGGCGACGCGGACGCGGCGGACTGCGAGGTGACGGGCGAGGCGGCGTGGTTGTACGCGGCCTTGTGGAACCGGCTCCCGCTGGCGGGGCCGGGCGTCACGGGCGATGAGGCGCTGGCCCGGCTGTGGAGCGGGACAGCCGCCATCTGAGGGGATCCGTCGGCGGACAGGCCTGCGGACCGGCAGGCCGATTGGCTGACGCACCCCCCTTTATGACGGTGTGTAAAGCCTGTAACACTGTACGCATGGGCAGACGGACACAGGTGGACCGCGACGCGATCACGATCGAGATCGGCTACGCCTTCGTCAGCGCGTGTTTCGCCGCCGGCCTCGTCTTCGCCGCCGTGTACGGGCCCGCCCTGGCCTTCTCCCTGTCCCCGGCGGCGGACCACGCTTTGGCGGTGGCGGGAGCGGTCCTGGCCTCGGTGGTCTTCCTGCTGCGGGTCACACACCTGCTGTGGCGCTTCGCCCGCCGCCCGGAGAACGACGGCCGTTAGGCCGCCGCCGACCACCCGGTCTTCCGGATCACGGTCTCGGGCTGACTCCGCCGGCGGGCCCGGGCGACGGCCCGGGGGCCGCCGCCGGGGCGTGCGGTCCGCCTACGGCTTCGCCGCCTCCGCCTTCGGCTCCTCCGGGCGGCCCGCCTGCCGCGCGTCCAGCGCCTGCAGCGCCCTGCGGGCCAGCGGATAGGTGCGCACCAGGTCGGCCAAGGTCGTCGAGCCGCGTGTGATGCGGGCGAAGGCCCGCCACGCCGGCCGGAAGCCGGTGATCACCGCGTGCAGCAGCCCCGGCTTGGCCTCGAAGAGGGTGAGCATCCGCTTGCCGACGCCCATCTCCACACCCAGACCGGCCTTGACGGCGAAGGCGTAGTTGAGCGCCTGGCGGCGGGCGTCCACCGCGTCCTGGGCCTCGGAGATCTTCACGGCCCACTCCCCCGCCAGCCGCCCGGAGCGCAGCGCGAAGGAGATGCCCTCCCGGGTCCACGGCTCCAGCAGTCCGGCCGCGTCGCCCGCCACCAGCACCCGGCCGCGCGAGAGCGGCGAATCGGGTGTGCGGCAGCGGGTCAGGTGCCCGGAGGAGAGCGCCGGTTCGAAGCCGGCGAGCCCGAGGCGGGCGATGAAGTCGTCCAGGTAGCGCTTGGTCGCGGCGCCTTCGCCCTTCGCCGAGATGACCCCGACGGTGAGCGTGTCCCCCTTGGGGAAGACCCATCCGTAACTGCCGGGCAGGGGGCCCCAGTCGATGAGGATCCGTCCCTTCCAGTCCTCCGCCACGGTCTCGGGGACGGGAATCTCCGCCTCCAGCCCCAGGTCCACCTGGTCCATCTCGACGCCGACGTGTGCGCCGATCCGGCTGGCGCTGCCGTCCGCACCGACCACCGCGCGGGCCAGGACGGTCTCGCCGTCCGCGAGGACGACGGCGACGGTGCGCCGGTCCGGCACGGCGGCGCCGTGCTGCTCGACGCGCGACACGGCCGTGCCGGTGCGTACGGTGGCGCCCGCCTTCTCGGCCGCGGCGACCAGGCCGGCGTCGAACTCCGCCCGGTTGACGAGCCCGAACAACATCTGCTTCGAGCGCCGGGTCCGGCTGAGCCTGCCGTTCATCGAGAAGGTGACCGCGTGGATGCGGTCCTTGAAGGGCAGCACGAAACCGGGCGGCAGGGCGTCACGGGAGGGGCCGATGATGCCGCCGCCGCACGTCTTGTAGCGGGGCAGCTCGGCCTTCTCCAGCAGCAGGACGCGGCGCCCCGCCGTGGCCGCCGCGTGCGCGGCCGACGCCCCTGCCGGGCCGGCGCCGACCACGACCACGTCCCAGACCTCGCCGCCCTCCCCGGCCACCTCGTCGCCCGCCCCCTGCGGTACTTGCCCTGCGCTTGCGTCGCGTACGTCGTCGTCGCTGCTCACGATGTGCTGCTGCTCCTGATCACCCGTTGCTCCGATGCCGGGGAAATCCTACGGCGAGACTCCGCCTCGTCCTGCTGTGCGAGGATCGAGACAGTCTTTCGCCGTATCCGGCATACGCGCACCACGCGGATGCGGGCGGCGTACACGTAGCACAACGTCGCACCCAAGAGGAGCGTGCCCATGTCCCAGAATCCGATCGCCGAGACCATCACCTCGCTGATGCCCCGCGCCAAGCAGGAGCTCACCGAGCTGGTGGCCTTCCAGTCGGTGGCGGACTGGGCGCAGTTCCCCAAGAGCGAGAGCGACGCCGCCGCCAACTGGGTGGCCGGCGCCCTGCGCGTCGAGGGTTTCCAGGACGTGGCGCTGCTCGACACCCCGGACGGCACGCAGTCGGTGTACGGCTTCCTGCCCGGCCCCGAGGGCGCGCCGACCGTTCTGCTCTACGCCCACTACGACGTGCAGCCGCCGCTGGACGACGCCGCCTGGATCTCCCCCGCCTTCGAGCTGACCGAGCGCGACGGCCGCTGGTACGGGCGCGGCTCGGCGGACTGCAAGGGCGGCTTCATCATGCACCTGCTGGCGCTGCGCGCGCTGAAGGCCAACGGCGGCGTGCCGGTCAGCGTGAAGGTGATCGTCGAGGGCTCCGAGGAGCAGGGCACCGGGGGTCTCCAGCGGTACGCCGAGGCGCACCCCGAGCTGCTGGCCGCCGACACCATCGTCATCGGCGACGCGGGCAACTTCCGCCTCGGGCTGCCGACGGTGACGGCCACGCTGCGCGGAATGACCCTGCTGAAGGTGAAGATCGACACGCTGGGCGGCAATCTGCACTCCGGCATGTTCGGCGGCGTGGCTCCCGACGCGCTGGCGGCGCTGATCCGCGTACTGGACTCGCTGCGTGCGGCGGACGGTTCGACGACCGTCGACGGGCTGGCCTCGGACGCGGTGTGGGAAGGGCTGCAGTACCCGGAGGCGGACTTCCGCGCCGACGCGAGGGTGCTGGAGGGCGTCGAGCTGATCGGGGAGGGCACGATCGCGGACCGGCTGTGGGCGCGCCCGGCGGTGACCGTGCTGGGCATCGACTGCCCGTCGGTGGTCGGTGCGACGCCGTCGGTGCACGCGAGCGCCGGCGCGCTGATCAGCCTGCGCGTGCCGCCCGGCGTGGACACCGCCGAGGCGATCAAGCTGCTGGAGGCGCACATGGCGGCGCACACCCCGTGGCGGGCACGGCTGGAGCTGGAGGTCGTGGGCCAGGGCCAGCCCTTCCAGGCGGACACGAGCAGCCCGGCGTACGCGTCGATGGCGGCGGCCATGCGGGTGGCGTACCCCGGTGAGGAGATGCAGGTCGCCGGCATGGGCGGATCGATTCCGCTGTGCAACACGCTGACCTCGCTGTACCCGCAGGCGGAGATGCTGCTCATCGGGCTGAGCGAGCCGCAGGCGCAGATCCACGCGGTGAACGAGAGCGTGTCGCCGGAGGAGTTGGAGCGCTTGTCGCTGGCCGAGGCCCTCTTCCTGGTCAACTACGCGGAGTCCAAGCGCGCCTGAGCCGGGTCCGGCCCGCGCCGGACGTTGGCCGAGGGTTGGCGGGGAGCTGTGCGGACGGGGGGCGGTGCACGCGCTGCCCGCCCTGTCCGCCGCCCGCCGCCCGCCGGTGTCCCGTGCCGCCCTGCCGGGCCGGTCCGCGCCAGCCCGGTCCGGTGCGCGCTGTGTGTCCGGTGTGCGCCGTGCCGGTGCCCCTGAGCCGCTGCGCCCTGGGCGTACTTCGCTGCGGGTGAAGTCGCGTGCCCGGGGCGGGGGTCCGCCCGTACGTTTCCCGTATGGATCTCATCGAGGTGATTCCGGACCGGCTGCACATGCTCCGCTGCCCCATCGGCCAGGCGTACCTGTGGCGGGATGGCGAAGCCCTCACCCTGATCGACGCCGGCAACGTCGAATCCGCTGCCGAGATCGAAGGCGCGGTGCGTTCCCTCGGGCTGCGGCCCGAGCGGCTGGAGCGGATCGTCCTGACCCACTGCCACCGCGACCACATAGGGGCGGCGGGCGAGCTCGCAGCTCGCTGGGGCGCGCAGGTGCTGGCGCACCGCCTGGACGCGCCCGTCATCCGGGGCGAGCTGCCCGTGCCCGAACCGGTGCTGCTGGACTGGGAGATCCCGCTCTACGAGCACGGCCTGACGGTGCCAGAGGCCCCGCCCACGCCGGTCAGCCGGGAGTTGGAGGACGGCGACGCGCTGGGCTTCGGTGACGGGGCGTACGTCGTCCACGCCCCTGGTCACACCGACGGCAGCATCGGCGTCCATCTACCGCGCCACGGCGTGCTGTTCACGGGTGACTGCGTCGCCGCCGTCGGCCCGCTCATGCTGGGCGTCTTCAACGTGGACCGGGCCCGCGCGATCGGTTCCTTCCGCCGCCTGGCCGAGCTGGCCCCCTCGACCGCCTGCTTCGGCCACGGTGACCCGCTGACGCGGGACACCGCGGCCGCTCTCGCCAAGGCCGTGGCCGACACCCCGCGGGCCTGAGGCGGTGGTGACGGCGCTCTTCCGGGGAGCGGGATCAACCGACCGGGGTGCCGGCCTCCAGGTAGAGGGCGCGGCCGCGTTCCCGGGCACGCAGGGCCCAGCGGAGGCGGTCGTGGCGGTGCCGCGGGAGCAGGGTGGCGGCCTCGGCCTCCGTGACGAAGCGCCAGGCCCGCAGTTCCGGGCCGGGCAGGCGGAGAGCGGCGGCCGCGGCGGCGGGGAGGCGGCCGCCGTCGAAGAGCAGGCGCAGGCCCCCGTAGCCGGGTGGCCGCGGAGCCTCCCAGTCCACGACCAGCAGTCCCGGCAGCCGGTCCAGGACGAGGCCGAGCTCTTCCGCGACCTCCCGCACGCCCGCGCGGGCGGGAGCCTCGCCGGCTTCGACGATGCCGCCGGGGAACTCCCAGTCCGGCTTGTAGGTGGGATCGACGAGCAGGACCCGGTCCTGCTCGTCGAAGAGCAGGACGCCGGCCGCCACCGTCTCGCGCGTGGGCTCCGGGGTCTGCACGATGTCGCAGGCGGCGGCGGTCTCGTCGCGCACGGCCGCGGCGATCCGCTCCGCCGTCTCGCGGACGGTGAGGGTTCCGTTGTCGATGACGTGGGCGTCGGCGGTGAGCCAGCCCAGCGCCTGCTGGTAGGCCGGAATGTGGTCGTAGGCCC
The DNA here is from genome assembly GCF_053591375.1 of Streptomyces sp. NPDC003034. Classification (NCBI taxonomy): domain Bacteria; kingdom Bacillati; phylum Actinomycetota; class Actinomycetes; order Kitasatosporales; family Streptomycetaceae; genus Streptomyces; species Streptomyces sp. NPDC003034. The sequence continues at coordinate 275,552 of NZ_JBSFTS010000003.1, read as the reverse complement.
ACTGGCGCACCCGGAGGTCCACGTCCTGCGGCGCACCCGGTTCCTCGCGCGTCGCGATCCGATGCCGCAGGATCGTTTCCGCTGGGGCCAGCAGCACATGCCGTACCGCTATCCGCCGGGCCGCCAGCCCTCCGAAGATCTCGTCGCGGTACTCCTGCCTCAGCAGCGTCATCGGTACGACGAGCACCCCGCCCAGCTCCGCGAGCATCGCCGCCGCGGTGTCCACGACCAGGCGCCGCCAGCTCGGCAGGTCCTGGTAGTCGGAGACCTCCGCCAGCCGTTTGCCGGGAAGCAGCACGCGCAGCGCGTCACCGATGAACTCCGGGTCGAACAGGGTGCCGTCCGGGATGATTCCGGTCAGTTCGCGGGCCGTGCTGGTCTTCCCGGCGCCGAATGCGCCGTTGATCCAGACAATCACGTCTACCCCTCTCCCCATGGCTCGTCCGGAGCCCCCAGTGGCTTGCCCGCACCACCCTGCCACGAAAACCTCACTATCAGCCGAGTGCTTATCCTCAAGGTCAGAGCCTCGTCCGTCACCTCCGGAGGTATGCGCACCGTGCCCCACAGCCGCCGCCCGCCCGAGCCCCGTTACGGAAACCGGCCGACCATGAAGGACGTGGCGGCCCACGCGGGCGTGGGCCTGAAGACGGTGTCGCGGGTGGTCAACGGCGAGCCCGGGGTCACGCCCGACACGGAGAAGCGGGTGCAGAACGCCATCGACAGCCTGGGGTTCCGCCGCAACGACAGCGCCCGCGTGCTGCGCAAGGGGCGTACCGCCACCGTGGGCCTCGTCCTGGAAGACCTCGCCGACCCCTTCTACGGTCCGCTGAACCGGGCCGTCGAGGAGGTGGCCCGCGCGCACGGAGCGCTGCTCATCAACGGCTCCAGCGCCGAAGACCCCGAACGGGAGCGGGAGTTGGCCCTGGCGTTGTGCGCCCGCCGGGTGGACGGCCTGATCGTGATCCCGGCCGGCAACGACCACCGGTACCTGGAGCCGGAGATGCGGGCCGGCGTGGCCACGGTGTTCGTGGACCGCCCGGCCGGCCGGATCGACGCGGACGTGGTGCTCTCCGACAGCTTCGGCGGCGCCCGGGACGGGGTGGCGCACCTGATCGCCCACGGCCACCGCCGCATCGGCTTCATCGGCGACCACCCGCACATCCACACGGCCACGGAGCGGCTGCGCGGCTACCGGGCCGCGATGGCGGAGGCCGGACTGCCCGTGGCCGGACCCTGGGTCAGCCTCGGCTCCACGGACGCCGATCGCGTGGCGGCCGCGGCGAGGGCGATGCTGACGGGCCCGGATGCGGTGAGCGCCGTCTTCGCCGGGAACAACCGCGTGACGGTCACGGTCGTACGGGTCCTCGCCGACCGGGACCGCCGCCCGGTGGCCCTCGTCGGCTTCGACGACTTCGAGCTGGCCGACCTGCTCCGCCCCGGCGTCACGGTGGTCGCACAGGACGCCGCCGCCCTGGGCCGGGTGGCCACCGACCGGCTCTTCCAGCGCCTCGCGGGCGCCGATCTCCCGCCCGAGCGCATCGAGCTCCCCACCCGGCTCGTCCCCCGCGGCTCCGGCGAGCTCCCGCCGGCTTCCTGACCCCGGTGCGTAGATGCGCGTACGGCCCGGCCGGGAGGAGATCCCGGCCGGGCCGCATCACGAGGGTCAGGAACGGGCCCGCGCCGTCAGGAGCGGGCCGTCCCCGTCAGGAGCGGGCCGTCACCGTGAGGCCCAGGCCGTCTCCGGTCCCGGCCGTTGGGATCAGGCCTTCGCCGTCAGGGTCGCGGAGCGGCGCGGGATCGCGAAGGCGTCCAGCTCCGCGCGGCTCAGGCCGGTCAGGGCGGTGACCTCGTCGGCGCCGACCGCGCCGCAGTCCAGGCCGCGGACCAGGTAACCGGCCAGCGCCTTGGCGGTGGCGGGCTCGTCCATGACGTCGCCCTCGATCTTCGCGACGTACGCCTTCAGGCGGGCCGCGGCGGTGGCGAGGCCCTCGCGGTAGAAGGTGAAGACGGCCGCGTACCGGGTGGGCAGGTGGGCCGGGTGCATGTCCCAGCCCTGGTAGTAGGCGCGGGCCAGGGCCCGGCGGGTGAGCCCGTAGTGCAGCTTCCAGGCCTCGTGGACGTGCTCGGTGGTGCCGATGGGCAGGACGTTGGTCGAACCGTCGGACACCCGCACGCCCGTGCCGGCGGCCGCGACCTGCATGATCGCCTTCGCGTGGTCGGCGGCGGGGTGGTCGCTCGACTGGTAGGCGGCGGAGACGCCGACGCAGGCGCTGTAGTCGAAGGTGCCGTAGTGCAGGCCGGTGGCGCGGCCCTTGGCGGCCTCGATCATCCGGGCGACGGTGGCCGTGCCGTCGGAGGCGACGATCGACTGGCTGGTTTCGATCTGGATCTCGAAGCCGATCCGGCCCGGGCGCAGGCCCCGGGTGGCCTCGAAGGCCTCCAGCAGCTTCACGAAGGCGCTGACCTGCTCGGCGTAGGTGACCTTGGGCAGGGTCAGGACGAGGCCCTCGGGAAGTCCGCCGTGTTCCAGCAGGCCGGACAGGAAGATGTCGGTGGTGCGGATGCCGCGGTCGCGGACGTTGGCCTCCATGCACTTCATGCGGATGCCCATGTACGGGGCGTTCGTGCCGTTGGAGAACGCCTCCGCGACGAGGCGGGCGGCGCGGGCCGCCGCCCGGTCCTCCTCCTCGTCGGAGCGGACGCCGAAGCCGTCCTCGAAGTCGACGCGGAGGTCCTCGACCGGTTCGGTGCGCAGCTTGGCCCGGACGCGGTCGTAGACCGGGACGGCGAGTTCGTCGGAGATGCCGAGCACCTTGGCGAAGGTGGCGGCGTCCGGCGCGTGCTGGTCGAGGGCGGCGAGGGCCTGGTCGCCCCAGGAGCGGATGGTGTCCGCGGCGAAGACGTCACCGGGGACGTAGACGGTGTGGATGGGCTGGCGGGTGCCGGGGTCGCCCGGGTAGTGGCGCGCGAGTTCCGCGTCCACCGGCGCGAGGGAGGCGCTGATGCCCTCGCTGACCGCGCCTGCGAGGCTCGTCGCCACCTTCTCCTGCTGACCCATCGTGCACTCTCCTCTTTTCCGCTTCACGGAAGCATAGATCCGCATTGCAGAATTTAGTCACGGGGTTCCGCTCCGTCAATGGTCCCTCGGCCATCCCGGACAAACGACTCGGGGCCGTGCGGTGAGAATCACCACACGGCCCCGGAGGCCCGAGTTACTCGGAGACGCGCAGGTCAGCCCTTGCGGGCCTTGATCTCCTCGGTCAGCTGCGGGACGACCGCGAACAGGTCGCCGACCACGCCGTAGTCGACCAGGTCGAAGATCGGGGCCTCGGCGTCCTTGTTCACGGCCACGATGGTCTTCGAGGTCTGCATGCCCGCCCGGTGCTGGATCGCGCCCGAGATGCCCGAGGCGATGTACAGCTGCGGGGAGACGGACTTGCCGGTCTGCCCGACCTGGTTGGAGTGCGGGTACCAGCCGGCGTCGACGGCGGCGCGCGAGGCGCCGACGGCGGCACCGAGCGAATCCGCGAGCTCCTCGATGATGTGGAAGTTCTCGGCGCCGTTGACGCCGCGGCCGCCGGAGACCACGATCGCGGCCTCGGTCAGCTCGGGGCGGCCGGTCGACTCGCGCGGGGTACGACCGACGATCTTGGTGCCGGTGGCCAGGGCGCCGAAGGTGACGGCGAGCGCCTCGACGGTGCCGGCGGCCGCAGCGGCCTCGACGGGGGCCGAGTTCGGCTTCACGGTGATGACCGGGGTGCCCTTGGAGACGCGGGACTTGGTGGTGAACGAGGCGGCGAAGGCCGACTGCGTCGCGACGGGGCCCTGGTCACCCGCCTCCAGGTCGATGGCGTCGGTGATGATGCCGGAGCCGATGCGGACGGCCAGGCGGGCGGCGATCTCCTTGCCCTCCGCGGAGGACGGGACCAGCACGGCGGCGAGGGAGCCCCCGGCGGACACGGCCTCGTAGGCGGCCTGGAGCGCGTCCACCTTCGGTACGACGAGGTACTCGGTGAACTCGGGCGCGTCGGCGGTGAGGACCTTGACGGCGCCGTGCTCGGCGAGCACCGCGGCGGTGGCCTCGGCGCCGGCGCCCAGGGCGACGGCGACGGGCTCGCCGATGCGACGGGCCAGCGTCAGCAGCTCAAGGGTGGGCTTGCGGACGGCGCCGTCCACGTGGTCGACGTAGACGAGAACTTCAGCCATGGGACTGCTCTCCTGCTATTGCGAAGTGTCTGGGGGCGTTTGACGGAGTGGCCCAAGCTCTCGGCTGAGCTTGCGGCCGGCCAGGCTGCTCGTTAGATGAACTTCTGCTCCGCGAGGAAGGCGGCCAGCTGCTTGCCGCCCTCGCCCTCGTCCTTGACGATCGTGCCGGCGGTGCGGGCCGGGCGCTGCGCCGCGGAGTCGACCGCGGTCCAGGAGCCTTCCAGGCCGACCTCGTCGGCCTCGATCTCCAGCTCTTCCAGGTCCCAGGACTGAACCGGCTTCTTCTTGGCGGCCATGATGCCCTTGAAGGACGGGTAGCGGGCCTCGCCCGACTGGTCCGTCACCGAGACCAGGGCGGGGAGGGAGGCCTCCAGCTGCTCGCTCGCCGTGTCGCCGTCGCGGCGGCCGGTCACGGTGCCGTCCTCGACCTTGACCTCGGAGAGCAGGGTGACCTGCGGGACGCCCAGGCGCTCGGCCAGGATCGCCGGCAGCACGCCCATGGTGCCGTCGGTCGACGCCATACCGGTGATGACCAGGTCGTAGCCGGCCTTCTCGATCGCCTTGGCGAGCACCAGCGAGGTGCCCATGACGTCGGAACCGTGCAGGTCGTCGTCCTCGACGTGGATGGCCTTGTCGGCGCCCATCGACAGCGCCTTGCGCAGCGCGTCCTTGGCGTCCTCGGGGCCCACCGTCAGGACGGTGATCTCGGCATCGTCGGCCTCTTCGGCGATCTGCAGCGCCTGCTCGACGGCGTACTCGTCGAGCTCGGACAGCAGACCGTCGACGTCGTCACGGTTGACGGTCAAGTCCTCGGTGAACTGCCGGTCGCCGGTGGCGTCGGGCACGTACTTCACACAGACAACGATCCTCAGGCTCACGCCGGCTCTCCTACCGCATCGTCATTTCTGGTACCGCCTTATGCAGGCAGCATAGGCGCCTGGTCGGGCGGATCCCGGTCGGGGCGGCCCGCGCTCCGAGGGGAATGTTACTCGTCAGTACACCGTGGGTCTTCCCCGGCCGCAAGCCCGGTGAACTGTGATCTGGCCAACGCCGCCCGAACCCGTCCGAGCAGGGACGATTCAGTCGCGCAACGCGTTGAAGCGCCCCTGGTGGTACAGGAGCGGACGCCCCGCCCCGGCGGGATCCCCGGCGACCACCTCTGCAATGATCACCCGGTGGGCGGCGGCGGGCACCCGCGCCACGACGCGGCACACCAGCCACGCCAGTACGCCGTCCAGCAGGGGCACGCCCTGCGGCCCCGCCGTCCAGCCCGTGTCCGGGCCGAAGCGGTCCGCTCCGCTGCGGGCGAACAGACCCGCCAGCTGCTGCTGGTGCTCGCCCAGTATGTGGACGCCCAGGTGCTCGCTCTCGCGTATCGCGGGCCAGCTGGAGGAGCCGGTGCCGACGCTGAAGGACAGCAGCGGAGGGTCGGCGGAGACGGAGTTGAGCGAGGTCGCGGTGAAGCCCACGGGCCGCCCGCCGGCGTCCCGCGCGGTGATCACCGCCACTCCGGCCGCGTGCCGGCGGAACACCGAGCGCAGCAGGTCGGGGGAGCCGGGCGAGCCGGGCCGGCCGGGGGCGGTGCGGGGGGACGGAGCCGTCGGGGCCGTCATGAGGGGCTTCCTTCTGCCGCGCGGACACGCGGACGCGGTCGGGATCGGGATCGGGGATCGGGGGCCGGGGCGATCAGTGATCCTGACAGCGCGCGCTCGCGTACCGGACGAGATCCACATGGAGCCGTCCGTAGAGCAGGAGTTCGTAGCGCATCCCGCCAGCCTGGCGATGTGCCGTGGAGGCAGTCAAGCGGGATCCGCGGGATGTCGGGCGCGTCACGCCGCGTAGGAGCGCGGGCAGCGCCGCGTACGGGCCCCGGGAGGACGCGGCGCGCGTCACAGGGCGGCTCCCAAGGCGGCGATGACGTCCGCCTTGCGCGGCATCCCGGCCGCCCGCCGGACAATGCGTCCCGCGGAGTCCAGGACGAGGACCGTCGGGGTCTTCTCGATGCCGAGGGTCCGCACCAGAGCGAGACTGCGCTCGGCGTCGATCTCGACGTGCGCTACCCCCTCCACCATCGCCGCGACCTCGGCGAGGATCCGCCGCGTGGCCCGGCAGGGCTGGCAGAAGGCGCTGGAGAACTGGACCAGAGTGGCCCGCTCCCCCGGCGCGGCGCCCAGTTCCGCGGCGCCCAGCCGCACCGGCCCGTCTTCCTGCCCCAGCACCTGATGACTCCCGTCAACCTTCGTCGTCTGCGCACATCATCCCCGCACGCCCCGCTCCGCCGCTCATCGCCCGGCGGTACGCCTGATCACAGCGCCCACCCGGTGCGAAGTGTTCCGGGCGTGATGAGAATCTCCCCGGGTACAGGCCTGTGGACTGGTCACGGGCGCGCGTATGGGGCACGATCCCCATGGTCGCGTACCTACGCTTCCGTAACTTCCCGCCGGGAGTACCTCCCCAGGCAGAAAGCGGGGTCTCCCCCACCATGGCTGAGCTCGTCTACCCTCCGGTCATCGGCGCCGCGCACGGGCTGTTCCGCGCGCTGGACATCCGTATCGACATGCAGGGCACCGAGAACATTCCGCGCACGGGCGGGGCGGTCCTGGTGTCGAACCACATCGGCTACCTCGACTTCATCTTCGCCGGCCTGGCGGTAAGGCCGCAGAAGCGCCTCGTCCGCTTCATGGCGAAGGAGTCGGTCTTCCGGCACCGGATCTCCGGGCCGCTCATGCGCGCGATGAAGCACATCCCGGTGGACCGCGCCCAGGGTGAGGCCGCCTATCAGCACGCGCTCGACGCGCTGCGCTCGGGCGAGATCATCGGAGTGTTCCCGGAAGCCACGATCTCGCAGTCCTTCACCCTCAAGACCTTCAAGTCGGGTGCGGCGCGTATGGCGCAGGAGGCCGGGGTCCCGCTGATCCCGGTGGCGCTGTGGGGCACCCAGCGGCTGTGGACCAAGGGCCGCCCGAAGAACCTCAAGCGCAGCCACATCCCGGTGACGATCCAGGTCGGCGAGCCGATGGACGCCCCGGCGGACCAGTACGCCGGGGCCATCACGCGCCGTCTGCGCGAGCGCGTCCAGGAGCTGCTGGACGCAGCGCAGCGCACCTACCCGGCCAAGCCGAAGGACACCGAGGACTCCTGGTGGCTGCCGGCCCACCTGGGCGGCACCGCACCGACGGCGGCCGAGGTCCGCGAGGCGGGCTGAGCCCGCCCGGCCGTGCGGGCCCCGCCTTCACCGGAATGCGGGGCCCGCGTTCATCCGGCCGGGCGATGGCGGGCAGCGGTCAGAGAGCCGTCGGCAGAGCGCGCCACAGCTGCGACCGGTCGGCGGACTCCCGCAGGGCGCGCAGCGTGGCCGGGTGCGGGGCGGCGTGGAGCACGGGGTAGTCGATCTCGCCGAGCTCCGGTCGTACGGGGAAGGCCAGTTGCTCACCGTCGAGGCGGAACTGCGCGTCCACGCCGGGCTTGTTGCCGCGCGGGTCCTGGCGGGACCAGCGCGCACGGCCGGGCAGGCGCAGGGCGATCAGGCCGTGGACGACCGGGTTGGATCCGTCGTCGTCCGTCAGCCGCTGGTAGCACAGGGCCGCGGGGATGCCCCGGGCGCGCAGCAGGGCGGCGAGGGCGTGGGACTTGGCGTAGCAGATGCCGTTACGGGTGGCCAGCACGTCCGAGGCGCGCCAGGCGACGCGCATGTCGCCGGAGTCGGCCGAGTGCGGGACGGTGTCGCGGACGAAGCGGAAGGCCGCCTCGGCGTAGGCGCGCGCGTCGCCGCCCGTGGCGGTCCAGAGGGCCTCGGCGGTTTCCCGTACGCGCGGGTGGCCGTGATCGACGGCTTCGTCGGCCGCCAGGTACGCGGCGAGGTCGGGCTGCTCCTGGATCAGTTCCATGATCCAGGAGCATACCTATGCAGACTACTGTATGGCTATCGAAAGAGTGGAGCGGCTGCCTACCGGGCCATCTCTTCCTTCAGGGCCTGGAGGAAGCCGTCCACGTCCTCCTCCTGGGTGTCGAAGCCGCACATCCAGCGCACGTGGCCGGCGGCTTCGTCCCAGAAGTAGAAGCGGTAGCGCTGCTGCAGCCGCCGCGACACCTCGTGCGGCAGGCGCGCGAAGACGGCGTTGGCCTGCACCGGGTAGAGGATCTCCACCCCGTCCGTCTCGCGCACCCCCGCGGCCAGCCGCTGCGCCATCGCATTGGCGTGCCTGGCGTTGCGCAGCCACAGGTCCTTGGCGAGCAGCGCCTCCAGCTGCACGGACACGAACCGCATCTTGGACGGCAGCTGCATCGACATCTTGCGGACGTGCTTCATCATCCGGGCGGCGTCCGGGTTGAGCACCACCACGGCCTCGCCGAACATCATGCCGTTCTTGGTGCCGCCGTACGACAGCACGTCCACGCCGGCCGTGTTGGTGAAGGCGCGCATGGGCACGTTGAGCGAGGCCGCTGCGTTGGCTATGCGGGCACCGTCCAGGTGGACCTTCATGCCCTTGCTGTGGGCGTGCTCGCAGATCGCCCGGACCTCGTCCGGGGTGTACACCGTGCCGAGCTCGGTGTTCTGGGTGATCGAGACGACCTGCGGCATCGCGCGGTGCTCGTCCTCCCACCCCCAGGCCTGCCGGTCGATGAGCTCGGGGGTGAGCTTGCCGTCCGGCGTGGGAACGGTGAGCAGCTTGAGGCCGGCCATCCGCTCGGGCGCGCCGCCCTCGTCCACGTTGATGTGCGCCGACTCGGCGCAGATCACAGCGCCCCAGCGGTCGGTCAGGGCCTGCAGGGCCGTGACATTGGCGCCGGTGCCGTTGAAGACCGGGTAGGCCTGCGCGTACGGACCGAAGTGACTGCGGATGACCTTCTGCAGGTGCTCGGTGTACTCGTCCTCGCCGTAGGCGACCTGGTGGCCGCCGTTGGCCAGTGCGACGGCCTCCAGGACCTCCGGATGCACCCCGGCGTAGTTGTCGCTCGCGAAACCGCGCACCGCCGGGTCGTGGTGGCGGCGGGCATCGGTCCTCACGGTTGGGGAGTGAGCCACAGACGCTGTCCGTTCACATCGGATGCGGGCCGCTCCCAGACGCCGGCGATGGCCTCGGCCAGCTCCTTGACGTCGGTGAAGCCCGCGAACTTCGCCTGGGGACGCTCCGCGCGCATCGCGTCGTGCACCAAGGCCTTGATGACCAGGATCGCAGCCGCTGCCCCCGGGCCGTCCTCACCCCCCGCCTTGCGGAAGGAGTCGGCCAGGGCCAGGGTCCAGGCCTCGGCGGCCGCCTTGCCCGCGTTGTACGCGGCGTTGTTGGCCACCGGCTTGTGCGCGCCGGACTGGCTCACCAGGACGTAGCGGCCGCGGTCACTGCGCAGCAGGCCGTCGTGGAAGGCGAGCGAGGTGTGCTGGACCGTGCGGATCAGGAGCTTCTCCAGGAAGTCCCAGTCCGCGAGGTCGGTGTCGGTGAAGGAGGTGCTGCCGCGCCAGCCGCCCACGAGGTGGACGAGCCCGTCGATGCGGCCGAACTCCTTCTCGGTCCGGTCGGCCCATGCCTTGGTGGCGTCGAGGTCGAGCAGGTCGACGGTGTCACCGGTGACGGTGGCGCCGCCGTGGGCGTAGCGCGCCGCGTCCACCGCCTCCGCGAGCCGCGCCGGGTCGGCGTCCGACGCTATGACGACGGCGCCCTCCTCGGCGAGGCGGAGCAGCGTGGCCCGGCCGGCGGGCCCGCCGGCCCCGGCCACCGCGACCACCGCACCCTGGAGCTTCCCGTTGCTGCCGTTCCCGGAGCCGTTCATCTGTGCAGCCTCCTGTGGGCGAGTGCTCACGCGGCGACTCGCGCGGCGTTTCCGGCCTTCTCGGCGTTGTCGGCGCTCTTCGCGTCCTCCGCGTGCTGAGCGTTCCGGGCGGTGATGCCCTTGGTCGAGGCGATTACACCCTTGAGCTTCTTGGCGAGGGCCTCATAGAACATGCTGAGCGGAAACTCGTCCGGAAGCACGTCGTCCACGAGCTTGCGCGGCGGCTGGTCGAGGTCGAGGGCGTCGGGGCCCTTGGCCCAGCGGGATCCCGGGTGCGGTGCGAGGTACTCGGCGACCAGCTCGTAGGCCTTGAACCAGTGGACGAGCTTCGGGCGGTCGATGCCGGCCCGGTAGAGGTCCTCGATCTCGGCGCACAGCTGGTTGGTGACCTGCGGGGCACGCATCCAGTCGATGTGCAGCTTGTTGTCCGTCCACCGCACGACGTCGTGCTTGTGGAGGTACGCGAAGAGCAGCTGTCCGCCGAGCCCGTCGTAGTTGCGGTTGCGGTCGCCGGACACCGGGAAGCGGAACATCCGGTCGAAGAGGACGGCGTACTGCACGTCGCGGCCGTGTTCGTTGCCCTCGGACTCCAGCTTCACGGCCTCCTTGAAGGCGGTGAGGTCGCAGCGCAGCTCCTCCAGGCCGTACATCCAGAACGGCTGGCGCTGCTTGATCATGAAGGGGTCGAACGGCAGGTCGCCGTGGCTGTGGGTGCGGTCGTGGACCATGTCCCACAGGACGAAGGCCTTCTCGCAGCGCTCCTGGTCGGTGACCATGGCGGCGATGTCGGAGGGCAGCTCGATGCCGAGGATGTCGACGGCGGCCTCGGTGACCTTGCGGAAGCGGGCGGCCTCGCGGTCGCAGAAGATCCCGCCCCAGGTGAAGCGCTCGGGCGCCTCGCGCACCGCGATGGTCTCCGGGAAGAGCACGGCGGAGTGGGTGTCGTAGCCCGCGGTGAAGTCCTCGAAGGTGATGCCGAGGAAGAGCGGGTTGTCGTACCGGGTGCGCTCCAGCTCGGCGAGCCACTCGGGCCACACCATCTTGAGCGCGACGGCCTCCAGATTGCGGTCCGGGTTGCCGTTCTGCGTGTACATGGGGAAGACGACCAGGTGCTGGAGGCCGTCGGCGCGCTGGGCGGCCGGCTGGAAGGCCAGCAGGGAGTCCAGGAAGTCCGGCACACCGAAGCCGTCTGCGGCCCATTTGCGCAGGTCACCGACGAGCGCCTGGTGGTACGCGGTGGCATGCGGCAGCAGCGGGGAGAGCGTCTCCACGGCGCGGACCACGCGCTCGACGGCGGCCTCGGCGACGGGCCGGGCGGGGGCGCCCTCGGCCTCGAAGTCGATGGAACCGTCCTTGGCCTGCCAGGGGCGGATCTCCTCCACGGCGGCCTTGAGCTCGGGCCACGCCGGGTGGTCGACCACCCGCGCTCCGGCGGTTATCACGGCGCCGCCAGTACCCGGCACAAGAGTTTCCGTCATGTCACTTCCTCCACAGGAGAACCTCACGTCAAGGCAGCGTATGCATGGGAGGCTCTTCCGTTCAAGTGGTAACTCGGGAAATTATCCTGCACGACCCCCAGCTTCACCGAAATTCTTCCCGTTCTTCAGCGCGGAGTCGAAGACTCCGCCCCATCGCCGCCGAAAATCCGACCGGCAGCGCCCCGGCGTCAAGCCGCCGGAGGCGCGCCCACGCCCGGGTGACGCGGCAGGACCACGGCCCCGCGCACGACCCGTGCACGACCCGGGCGGGAAACGGCCACCCGGCGCTTCGCGGGCCCTGCACGGGCGGTCCCATCACATCGACGGCGCACTAGCATGCGCCTCGATCGCGCGGCCGGTCGGGACACCGCGACCGCGCGGCGAGCCGCCGTCGACGGAAGCGAGAGAACCTTGACTTTCCTCACCATCGGTCACCGCGGGGTCATGGGCGTAGAACCGGAGAACACCCTGCGGTCCTTCGTCCGAGCGGAACGTTCCGGCATGGACGTCATCGCACTGGACCTCCGGCTGAGCAAGGACGGCGCCCTCGTCGTCCTGCACGACCCCGACGTGGACCGCACCACCGACGGCTCCGGCGCCGTCGCCGACCTGACCCTGTCCGAGCTGCGCGAGCTGGACGCCGGTCAGGGCGAGCACGTGCCGGTGTTCGAGGAGGCGCTGGAGGCGGTCCGGACGCCGCTGCAGGCGTCGGTGCGCGACACGGCCGCCGCCGCCGTGCTCGCCGAGCTCATCCTGCGCCGTGACCTCACCGCGCGGGTGGAGGTCGCCTCCTTCCACGAGGCGGTGCTCAGCGAGACGTCCCGGCTGGTGCCGGGCATCCGGACCACGCTGTACGCGAGTCCGCACGGAGCGGACGTCGTGGACCGGGCGCTGGCGGCGGGAGCCTCGGCGATCGCCCTGGACATCCGGCGGCTCACGCTGGAGACGGTGGAGTCGGCGCACGCCGCCGGGCTGCGGGTGATCGGCTGGACGGTCAACACCCTGGAGCAGCTGCGCCTGGCGCGGGCCCTCGAACTGGAGGGCGTGACCACCGACTTCCCGGAGATCCGCAGCACGGGCCGCTTCATGGCGTGACGGCGGCCCCCCAGGGGGACGCGGCCGGAAGCTGCCCGGCCCCTCAGGCGGGCTTGAGGGACTTGACGAGCAGCTCGAAGGCCAGGTCGGTACGGAGCGGAATGCCGAAGCGCTCGTCGCCGTAGGGGAAGGGGCTCAGTTCGCCGGTGCGCCGGTAACCGCGGCGCACGTAGTAGGCGATGAGCTCCTCCCGTACGTTCACCACCGTCATCCGCATCTCCTCGGCGCCCCACGTCTCGCGGGCGCGGCGCTCGGCTTCGGCGAGGATCTCCTTGCCGAGGCCGCCGCCCTGGAGGCCGGGGCGGACGGCGAACATCCCGAAGTAGGCGTGGTCACCGCGGTGTTCGAGCTGGCAGCAGGCGACGAGTTCACCGGCGCGCTCGACGACGATCAGGGTGCCGCCGGGGGCGTTGATGATCTGGCGGACCCCGTCCTCGTCGGTGCGCCGGCCTTCCAGGTAGTCCGCCTCCGTGGTCCAGCCGCCCCGGCTGGCGTCCCCCCGGTAGGCCGACTCCACGAGTGCCACCAGCTCCGGCACGTCCGCCTCTACGGCGCTGCGGAAACTGAGGGCGGCAGGGTGGGCGGCCGGCATCGGGGCTCCGTTCTCGCAGGGGCATACGACATGCCCGGTACGTCACCCGAAGAGCCTAACCCGGGCGGCGTGCGGGCGGTCCGGGGCGGGCATCTCTTCCCGTGACCCCGACGAACCGGGAGGTTCCGCCGTGCACGGTCCCGCCATGTCCTTCTCCGCTTCCGTCTCCTCCTGGCTCCTCGTCCTGCTGTGCGCGATGAGCGGCGCGTACTGCCTGGTGCGGGCGGGCAGAGCCGGCCGGGACGCACGGGGCGCGGCGGCGGGCGAGGCGCTGATGGGATTCGGCATGGCGCTGATGGCCGTACCCCCGGGGATCGGCCCGTGGGGGCCCGGGATCCTGGTGGCCGTCTTCTGCGGGGCGGCCGTGCACGCCCTGTGGCTGCTGCGGGGCGGGGCGCACCACGCGCACCATCTGGTCGGCTCGCTGGCCATGGCCTACATGGCGGTGACGGCCGCAACCGCCGGGAGCGGGCACGGGAGCGGCTCCGGGCACGGCGCGGGGACACCGCTGGTCACCGGAATCCTCCTGCTCTACTTCGCGGGGTACGTCCTGCTGGGCGGGGCCCGCCTGGTCACGGCAGGCGGCGGTCCGGGGCAGGCCGCGGCGGTGGCTCCCGGCGGCCCGCCGCCGAGGTCGCCCGAGCTGACGCGCGCGTGCCGACTCGCCATGGGAATGGGGATGTTGGCCATGCTGGTCGGGATGTGACGGCCCGGCCGGACGTGTCCTGCGTCACCAATCGCTCCGGGCCGTACCCGCAGGTAGCCGCGCGCTCATAGGCTGGCGGACATGATGGTCCCCGGCGTTCTCCTGCTGCTCGGCGCCCTGACCGCGGTGCTCGCGCCCCGTCTGCTGGCCCGCGCCCAATGGCCCGAGCGTGAACCCGTCGTCGCCCTGTGGGTCTGGCAGTGCGTGGTGGGCGCGGTACTTCTCTGCCTGGCGCTGTCGATGCTGCTCAGCGCCGCGGCCGGCTGGCATGCCGTGCGCGGCCGGCTCTTCGCCGCCGCCCCGCACGGGGTGGTCGAGGCGTACGCGCTGGGCGCCTCCGGCGGCCCCTGGGCAGTCGGCACGGCGCTCGCGCTGGCGGGCGGCGGCCTGTGGACCGCGGCGATGCTGACGCGTGAGGTGCTCGGGGCGCGGGCCCGGCGGCGCGCGCGGGGCACCGAGATGCTGACGCGGGCCCCGCTGCTGCCCGGGGAGGACCCTTCCGGGACCCGGCTCGTCGTACTGGAGGGGCCGCGGCCGGAGGCCTGGTGGCTGCCGGGTCCGGCCCCGCGGCTGGTCGTCACGACGGCGGCCCTGGGCCGGCTCAAGGGGAGCCAGCTGGATGCCGTACTGGCGCACGAGCAGGGGCACGCGGCGGCCCGCCACGACTGGCTGCTGCACTGCGCACGGGCGTTGGCCGGCGGGTTCCCGCAGGTGCCGGTCTTCGCGGCGTTCGAGGCGCAGATGCACCGGCTGGTGGAGCTGGCCGCCGACGATGTCGCCTCCCGGCGCTTCGGACGGCTGACGATCGCGCTGGCGCTGGTCGGACTGAACGAGGACCGGGGGGTGTTCGGGCCCTGCCCCACGCCGCAGGCACATGTCCCGCAGCGGGTGCGGCGCTTGCTGTCCGCCGCGCCGCGCCTGCCCGCGGTCAGCCGGCTGCGGCTGACGGCGCTCGCCGCGCTCGTTCCGGCGGTGCCGCTGCTGGTGGCGTTCGTACCCGGGCTCAGCGCCCTGGCCTGAGGCCCCGCGGGCGACCCCGGGGCCGGGGGCCGGGCCTGACTTCGCGCCACGGAAGAAGGGCGCCGCGCGGTACGGGAGTCCGCCGGTGCGAGGATCTCCCCATGCGGAACGAACACCTACGAGGAACGGGCGTCGGCTGCGCGCTGCTCGCCGCCGTCCTGACGGCCCTGGTGGTGGCGGGGTGGCGGCCGCTCCTCTCGTACGACGACATGGTCGCCCGGGAGCTGCACGCCCACGCCGTCGCCCATCCGGGCGTCACCGGGCTCATGCGGGTGCTCTCCGACTGGGTGTGGGATCCCTGGACCATGCGGGCTCTGGCCGCCGTCGCCTGCGTATGGCTGTGGCGGCGTGGCGACCGGGACCGGTCCCTGCGGGTGGCGCTGGTCACGGTGGTCGCCTCGGCCGTGCAGCAGGGGGTCAAGGCGGTGACGGGCCGTGAGCGTCCGGTGTGGCCCGACCCGGTGGACTCGGCGCACTACGCGGCCTACCCCTCGGGGCACGCCATGACGGCGGCGGTGGTGTGCGGCCTGCTGCTCTGGCTGCTCCCCCGGCAGCCCTCGGGGCACCGGGACGGTACGGCAGCCGCCGGGCGGTGGACGTGGGCGGTGCGCGGCGCGTGGGCGGCGGCGGCCCTGTCCGTGCTCGGCGTCGGCTTCACCCGGGTCTACCTGGGCGTGCACTGGATGTCGGACGTCATAGCGGGCTGGCTGCTCGGCGTGGCCCTGGTGGCCCTCGCCACGTGCGGGGCCGGCCGCCTCGGCAGGTCCGGCTCCGACACGCGATGAGGTGCGGGCATGCCTGCGGTATGACCGAGTCCGAAGTTGATCTCCCAGGATTCTCCCAGGGCTCGCCATCTGAGCGTCTGAACTGGGCCTGACCTGCTGCGGGCATGCCTGCTCTGGGCGATCCCCCGTGTCACCCAGAGCAGACGGACCCCGCGCGCTGAGTATATTGGCTGAGAGCCAGTCAACGCAGGAGTAAGCATGTCCCCGCGCAGCCCATCGGTCAATGAAGAATTGCGCAGACGTTCCCGCGAGCGGCTGCTCCAGGCCACGGTCGAACTCGTCGCGGAGCGCGGCTTCGAGGCCACCACGCTCGGCGACATCGCCGACCGGGCGGGCACGGCGCGCGGGCTGGTCTCGTACTACTTCCCCGGCAAGCGGCAGCTCCTCCAGTCGGCGGTGCACCGGCTCATGCACCTCACCCTGCAGGCGGCGCTGGAGCGGGAGCCGCGGCGCACCGACGAACACGCCGGGCGCGAGCGCCTCGCCCGCGCCGTGGACGCCATTCTCGGGCTGGCGCGGGACCAGCCGCTGCTGATGCGGACGCACATGGCGGGGATCCTGACGGCCGAGGGCTTCGTGCAGTGCCCCGAACAGCAGCGGCTGGCGGAGCTGTTGCGGGACACGGTCGCCCGGTACGGCTCGGTGGACGTGGACGCGGACTACCCGCTGCTGCGGGCCCTTCTGATGGGCGCCGTGGTGGCCGTTCTGCTGCCGGGCGCCCCGATGCCTCCGGCCCGGCTGCGGGCCGAGCTCTTCCAGCGCTACGGGCTGGACTGGGAGCTCGGCGTCCCGCCGGACGGAGGGCCGCCCGGCGGGACGTTCGGGCTGCAGCACTAGTCGCGGTGCGCCGGTAGCGCTGCGCTGGTGCCCGGTGGGTGGCGGCTAGCGGTACTCGGGCTGGGTCTGCACGTTGAGCCGGTCCATCCACACGCCCCTGGCGCTGTCGGTACGCCAGTCGTCGATCCGCAGCACGTCGAGGCCCTTGGCGATGTCGTTCGAGTAGATGTGCCCGTTGTAGTAGTACGCCGACCAGGAGCCGCCGAGCGCGAGCGCGTCCGTGGTGAGCGGTCCGCGTTCGAAGTAGCCGATCTCCTCGGGCCGGGCGGAGTCGGTGAAGTCCCAGACGGAGACGCCGCCCTGGTACCAGGCCTGCACCATGATGTCGCGGCCGCCGACCGGGATCAGGGAGCCGTTGTGGGCCACGCAGTTCTCGGTGCCGGCCTGGTGGCGCGGGATCTTGTAGTAGCCGCGGAAGACGAGCTTGCGCGCGTCGCCCCTGCCGGTGATGTCGTAGATGCCGTTGGCGCCGCGTTGGGGTCCGGTGGCCTCGTCGCAGGTGGCGCCGACACCGCCGCCGAGCTCGTCGGTGAAGACCACCTTGTCGGCGCGCTCGTTGAAGGTGGCCGAGTGCCAGAAGGCGAAGTTCACGTTGTCCTGCACCCGGTCGATGACCCTCGGCTGCTCCGGCTTGCTGATGTCGAAGATGATCCCGTCGCCCATGCAGGCGCCGGCGGCCAGCTTCCTGGACGGTAGCACGGTGATGTCGTGGCAGCCGGTGGTCTTGGAGACGCCGGGGTTGGCGGGTCCGCCCGGGTTTCCGCCGTCGGGGAAGAGGACCGGGAAGGCGACGACGGCGGCCCGCGTCGGAGCGTTCTTCGGGACCTTGACCACGGAGATGCCGTCGTGCGGCGGCCGGCAGTCGGGGAAGGCCTCGTTGGGGCTGTACGAGGCGACGTAGACGTAGAGGTCGCGGCCCCCCGGAACCAGCGTGTGGGTGTGGGAACCGCAGGCGGTCTCGACGGACTTGATGTACTTCGGGTTGCGCTTGTCCTTGATGTCGAAGATCTTGATCCCTTCCCACGAGGACTTCTCGGTCGCGGGCTGCGAGACGCTGGTGCACGAGTCGTCACTGCGCGAGGAGTCGGTGGAGAGGAAGAGCAGGTCGCCGTGGACGGATATGTCGTTCTGGCCGCCGGGGCACAGGACGCGGCTGACGGTCTTCGGCGCTTTCGGGTTTCCTATGTCGTAGATCGTGAAGCCGTCGTAGCTGCCCGCGTAGGCGTACTTGCCCTGGAAGGCGATGTCGGTGTTGAGGCCGTCCGGGTCGGCGCTGGGGATGTTGGCCAGCGGTTTGACGTTCCGGCTGTGGACGATCTCGTCCTGGCCGGGGATCTCGCCCGCGGCGAGTTCCCGGCCCTGCGGGGAGCTCTGGCCGGACTCGGCGGTGCGGCCGGGCGTTAAGTCGCCCGGGTCGGGGGTCGCGGCCGCGGGTGCGGCCGTCAGCAGCGTGGCGATGAGCCCGGCCGCCGCGGCGGCCGTCCCCAGTCTCCTGTGCCGCACTCGGGTGGTGTGCAACGAGGTCACCGTGCCCTCCGATGGGAGTGACATCGGTTCCGTTCTCGGTGGGAACGGAACCAGGACCCCGGCAGTATCTTCCTCTCCATGGACATGGCAAAAGGGTTAGGCCGAATCCGCTGCGCGGCGGTGGCCGCCGCCCTCCTCCTGATGCTCACCGGCTGCCAGGACGACGGCGCCGATTCCGGCGCCGCGAAAGACGGTGCTTCCGTGGTGATCGCACCCGGCGGCCCGGGCGACGAGGCGCGGAGGCTCTCCCCGGAGCAGGCCGCGAAGGAACGGCCCGACGACACCCCCAACGCGGCGGACCACGCCTACGTACGGGGCATGATCGAGCACCACCGGCAGGCCCTGAGGATGAGCTCCCTCGCTCCCCCGCGGGCCTCGTCGGACGGCGTGAAACGGCTCGCGGAGCGCATCACCGCGGCCCAGCGGCCCGAGATCGCGGCCATGGAGGCGTGGACGGCCCGGCATCCGGCGCCCGCCCCGGCCCCGGCCCAGGGCGGCCACCACCACGGCGGGATGCCGGGCATGGCGACGGAGCAGCAGCTCGAAGAGCTGGCGCGGGCGACGGGGACCGCGTTCGACCGGCTCTTCCTGAAGCTGATGACCGCCCACCACGAAGGCGCCCTGAAGATGGCCTCCGAGGCCCTGGCCGGGGGCAACAACGTGATGGTCGAGGAGATGGCCACCGAGGTCGTGGCCACGCAGAGCGCCGAGATCCACCGGATGCGCGCGATGGGCTGACGGCCGCGGGAGCGGGTGTCATGCTGGGAACCACCTGCGGGAGGAGCTCCGCCGTGCTTCGTGTCGCCGTCGTCGGATCGGGCCCCAGCGGGGTCTACGCCGCCCAGACGCTCGTCGAGCAGCGTGAGGTGCCGGGCCTGCGGGTGGACGTACTGGACCGGCTGCCCGCCCCGTACGGACTCGTGCGGTACGGGGTCGCCCCGGACCACGAGAAGATCAAGTCGCTCCAGGGCAGTCTGCGCACCGTGCTGGAGGACGAGCGGATCCGCTTCATCGGCAACGTCGAGGTGGGCTGCGAGCGGCTGTCCACGGCGCGGCTGCTGGAGCTGTACCACGCGGTGGTGTACTGCGTGGGGGCGGCCCGGGACCGGCTGCTCGGGATCCCCGGTGAGGAACTGGCCGGGGTGCATTCCGCGACCGCTTTCGTGTCCTGGTACAGCGGTCATCCCGACGCGGCGGCCGAGGCCTTCGACCTGCCGGGGGTGGGCTCGGCCGTGGTGGTGGGGGCGGGGAACGTCGCCGTCGACGTGACGCGGATGCTGGCCCGGGGCGTACCGGAGCTCGCGCCGACCGACATGCCGCAGCCCGCGCTCGGCGCACTGGCCGACAGCGGGGTGCGCACGGTGGCGATGGTGGCCAGACGCGGCCCCTCGCAGGGCAAGTTCACCACCAAGGAGCTGCGGGAACTGGGCACACTGCCCGGGGTGGGCACCCTGGTGGACGCGGCGGAACTGGCCATGGACCCCATGTACGCCGACCCGGGCGCCGCGGCCGCGCTGCCCGCGGTGGCGCGCCGGAACCTGGAAGTGCTGCGGGGCTGGGCCCAGCAGGGCCCGGGCGCTCTCCCGCGCCACATCGCCCTGCGGTTTTACTTGCGGCCGGTGGAGGTGCTGGGCGGGCCCGACGGCCGGGCCGCCGCGGTGCGCTTCGAGCGGACCGCCCCCGACGGCCGTGGCGGGGTGAGCGGAACGGGCGTGTACGAGGACATCGAGGCGCAGTTGGTGCTGCGGTCGGTGGGCTATAAGGGCGTGCCCCTGCCCGGCCTGCCCTTCGACCCGGCGACGGGTACGGTCCCGCACGCCGGGGGACGGGTGCTGCGCGCGGGCCGCGCTTCGCCCGGCGAGTACGTGGCGGGCTGGATCAAGCGCGGCCCGACCGGGGTGATCGGCACCAACCGGCCCTGCGCCAAGGAGACCGTGTCCTCGCTGCTCCAGGACGCGGGCGCGCTGGCTTCGCGCGAGCTGCCGGGGGATCCGCTCGACGCCCTGGGGGCGGCGGGTCTGCGCCCGGTGCTGTGGCCCGGCTGGCTCGCCATCGAGTCGGCGGAGGCCGACCTGGGGCGCTCGCTGGGCCGCCGGTCGGTGAAGATCCCGGACTGGCCGGGGCTGCTGGGAGCGGCCGGCGGGGCGTAGGGCGGGTCTTTCGGATCTTGCCGGGCCCGCGCTGCCCGTGGTTCCACCAGGACCGAGTCCGGCCGTTTCCACTGACGGTAGCTGTCAGTGGAGTGGGCCTAGCGTGCCGCCATGACCCTCATCGTCGAACTGCGCCAGTACACCCTGCACCCCGGAGCCCGGGACACCCTGATCGACCTCTTCGAGCGGGAGTTCGTCACCGGGCAGGAGGCCGTCGGCATCACCGTGGGCGGCCGGTTCCGCGACCTGGACGACCCGGACCGCTTCGTTTGGCTGCGCGCCTTCCCCGACATGGCCGCGCGTGCCCGGGCGCTGCACGCCTTCTACTCCGGGCCCGTCTGGCAGGCCCACCGGGACGCCGCCAACGCGACCATGCTCGACTCGGATGACGTACTCCTGCTGCGCGGACCGGGCTTCGCGGCCCCGGGGAGCGCGGGGCCGGTGGTCGCGACCATCTGCCGGCCGCGGGACCCCGGCTTCGCCGACCAGTTCGAGCGGCAGCTGCGCCCGGCCCTGGCCGCCGCCGGGACTCCCGCACTGGCGGTCCACCGGACGGAGCACGCGGAGAACGACTTCCCGGCGCTGCCGGTCCGGACGGGTGAGGACGTCCTGCTCTGGTTCGCGGCGGGAGAGGCAGGGTCGCTGCCGGACCTGTCGGCCCACCTGAAGTCGGCTCCGCAGAGACTGCGGCTGGAGCCCGTAGGGAGCCGGCGCGATTGACGGCCGTCCTGGCACCCGTACCGCTTCCCCGGCGGCCGTCGCGGCCGTCAGCCGGCCAGCCGCCCTTCCTCGGCGGTGGCGGCCGTGAGCACGCTGTCGAGGAGGCCGGGGAAGAGGGCTTCCAGCTCGTCGCGGCGCAGGCCGTTGAGCTTGGTCGTGCCGCGGTAGGTCTGGCGTACGACGCCGCTCTCGCGCAGGACGCGGAAGTGGTGGGTCGTGGTCGATTTGGTGACGGGCAGCTCGAAGTGCGAGCAGGCCAGTTCGGCGTCCGAGCCCGCGAGGTCGCGGACGATGGACAGCCGGACGGGGTCGGAGAGCGCGTGCAGCACTCCCTCCAGGCGGATGTCGCCGGCCTCGGGGTGGGGGAGGGCGCGGGCCGTGTCCCGTTCCGTCATGTCCCTGCTCCAGTCATCCGGCTGCCTGCCGTTCGGCTTGTCCGGGGCCATCGTACGAGAGTCGTCGTAGGAGTGGTGAGTTTGCGCGGGTGCGGCTCGGGCGCGTGGGGCGCCCGGGCCGCACCCTCCTCACCAGGAGCGGTGGTACTGGTCGGGCGTACGGATCTCCGCCCCGAGTTCGGCGGCCGCGCGGCGGGCCCAGTACGGGTCACGCAGCAGCTCACGGCCCAGCAGGACCGCGTCGGCCTCACCGTTGGCGAGGATCTTCTCGGCCTGGGCCGGCTCGGTGATCAGCCCGACGGCGGCCGCGGGCAGCGCGGTCTCGGCCTTGACCCGGGCGGCGAACGGCACCTGGTAGCCCGGGCCCACTGGGATGCTCACCCCGGGGGCGAGGCCGCCGGTGGAGACGTCCAGGAGGTCCACCCCGTGCGCCTGGAGCAGACGGGCCAGCTCGACCGTCTCGTCGGCGCTCCAGCCGTCCCGCTCCAGCCAGTCGGTGGCGGAGATCCGGAAGAACAGCGGCAGTTCATCGGGCCACACCGCCCGTACGGCGTCCACGACTTCGAGGGCGAAGCGGGTCCGGTTCTCGAAGGAGCCGCCGTAGGCGTCGGTACGCTTATTGCTGTGCGGGGAGAGGAACTCGCCGATCAGGTAGCCGTGGGCGCCGTGGATCTCGACGACCTCGTAGCCCGCCGCGAGGGCGCGCTCGGCCGCCGCCGCGAACTGCCCGACGATCTCGCGGATCTCCTCGGCCGTCAGCTCGTGCGGTACCGGGTGGCCCTCGGCGAAGGGTACGGCGCTCGGGGCGCTCGGCTGCCAGCCGTGGGCCTCGGGGCCGACCGGGGCGCCGCCCTTCCAGGGCCGGTCGGTGGCCGCCTTGCGGCCGGCGTGAGCGATCTGGATCGCCGGCACGGTTCCGCGGGCCTTGAGGAAGGAGGTGATCCGGCGCAGCGCCTCGACCTGGGTGTCGTTCCAGATGCCGAGGTCGTAGGGGGAGATCCGGCCCTCGGGGGAGACTGCGGTGGCCTCCTGGATGATCAGGCCGGTGCCGCCGACGGCGCGCGCCGCGTAGTGGGCGAAGTGCCAGTCGTGGGCGACGCCCGCGTTCGGGCCGAAGGCCTCGGCGCTGTACTGGCACATCGCGGCCATCCACACGCGGTTCGGGATGGTGACCGAACGCATGGTCCAGGGGGTGAACAGGGCGGTGAAGCTAGTGGGGGCAGCACTCATCAGGGCTCTCCAGAGGTCACCGGGCGCACCGGGGATCGGCGCTAAGTACGAGATCTACCGTACTACGAAATCCCTCGTACTACGAGACCTCTCGTACAAGCGATTCCAGCTCCGTGCGCAGAGCCCGGGCGAGGGCCTCCACATCCGGGACCGCGGCCGCGTCGGCGACCAGGCCGTAGTGGACCGTGCCCTTGTAGGTGGAGACCGCGACGGCGAGGGACTGGCCGCGGGCGAGCGGCGCGAGCGGGTAGACCTCCCGGACCCGGCTGCCGCCGAGGGAGAAGGTCAGGCCGGGCAGCGGCACGCTGGTGACCAGGATGTCGTAGAGCAGGCGGGCGGCCTGCGCCACGAGCGGGCCGCCGAGCCGGTGGCCGAGCGGGGAGACGTGGTCGGCGAGCAGGGCGACGGCCCCGGCGCCACGAGCGGGTCCGGCGTCCTTGTTGCGGTCCATGGCGATCCGCACGCGGTGCAGGCGGCTCAGCGCGTCCGGTTCGGAGATCGGGAGCCGGAGCAGGTACCCGGAGAGCCGGTTCGCCGCGCCGCCCCCGGGGCCGCGGCGGCGGGAGACCGGGATCAGCGCCCGGGGGCCGGGCCCCGCGGGCGCGCGGTCACCGCGCCCGGCCAGCCAGCGCCGCAGCGCGCCGGCGACCAGGGTGATCAGCACGTCGTTCACGGTGCCGCCGGCGGTCTTGCGGATCAGGTTGACCTCGTCCAGGTCGAGCGCGACGCCCGCGACCGTCCGGGTACCCGCCACGCCGGCGGGGTGGGCGGTGAGCGCATCGGGGACCCCGAGCGGCAGCCCGGCGCGCGCCACGGCCGCGCCGATCTCCAGGGCCTGGCCGACGTCCTGCATCCGGGAGGCCAGGACGCCGGGCAGGCGGCGCAGCGGGGATCCGGCCCGCTGTTCGGGCAGCGCTCGCGCCGCGGGCCGCGGGGGCGGCCCCTCGTCGAAGAGGGCGGCGGCCAGTGCCAGCGCCCCCAGACCGTCGGCGAGGGCGTGGTGGAACTTGAACAGCACCGCGAAGGACCCGGGGTCCGGGCCGGCCAGTACGTGCGCCTCCCACGGCGGAAGGCGCCGGTCCAGCGGCCGGGCCATCAGCGGGCCCGCGGCGGCGGTCAGATCGGCGGCGGCCGGCGCGTCCGCGGCCGATGCCGCGAGCTCTGTGGCGGCCGCCGTCGCCGTCGCCGTATCGGCTGGCCTCGGTACGAGGAAGACGTGCCGTGCCGGGTCGAAATCGGGGTCGGGCGACCAGGCGGCCGCGCCGAACGGCAGCAGCACGTCGTGGATGCGGCGGCGCAGACCCGGCACGGCGGCGCAGCGGGCGGCGAGCAGTTCGGCGGCGTGCTCGGGGGCGCCGGGACCGGTGGCGGTGAAGACCGCGAGGGCGCCGAGGTGCATGGGGTGGGCGGCGGATTCGATCCGCCAGAAGGCGAGGTCGAGCGGGGACAGGTGCTCGGTGGCCACGTAGGTCCTCTCGCATGCGGCAGCAGATAGCTGAAGTAGATCCATTTCGGACACCCTGATGCAAGCAATCAGCATTTACGGAGTGTGAATGATCGGTATCGATCACCTGCTCAGAGCTCCGCGGCGCCCGCCGGGCCCCTGTCGGTGGGTGGGTGCACACTGGCGCAAAGACGCTCGCAAGGAACGCCCTGCAAGGACGACGAAGTCCGGAGGTGCCGGCCATGGCCGAGGTACTGCTGCTGGTGGGAACGCGTAAGGGACTCTGCATCGGACGCCGACGAGGCGATGGCCCGTGGGAGTTCGGCGGGCCCCAGTTCAACGCCCAGGCCGTCTACGCGGTCGCGGTCGACCGGCGGGGACCGGTACCACGGCTGCTGGTCGGCGGGGACAGCTCGCACTGGGGGCCTTCCGTCTTCACTTCCGACGACCTGGGGGCGACCTGGCACGAACCCGCCGCGGCCGCGGTGAGGTTTCCGCAGGACACCGGCGCCTCACTGGAGCGCGTCTGGCAGCTGCAGCCGGCCGGGCCCGAGGCCCCGGACGTGGTCTATGCGGGGACGGAGCCGGCCGCGCTGTTCCGCTCGGCGGACCGCGGCGAGTCCTTCGAGCTGGTCCGCCCCCTGTGGGAGCACCCGAGCCGCAAGAGCTGGATGCCGGGCGGCGGCGGCGAGGCGCTGCACACGATCCTGGCGGACCCGGCGGACCCGGAGGCCGTCACGGTGGCGGTCTCCACCGCCGGAGTGTTCCGGACCAAGGACGGCGGAGCGAGCTGGGCCCCCTCCAACGAGGGCGTCTCGGCGGTCTTCCTGCCCGATCCCCATCCCGAATTCGGCCAGTGCGTGCACAAGATCGCCCGGGACGCCGGGGACCCGGACCGGCTGTACCTGCAGAACCACTGGGGTGTCTACCGCAGTGACGACGCGGGGGCCCGCTGGACGGACATCGGCGACGGGCTGCCCTCGGACTTCGGCTTCGCCGTGGCCGCCCACCCCCACCGGCCGGACACCGCGTACGTCTTCCCGCTCAACGCGGACTCCGACCGGGTCCCGGCCGAGCACCGGTGCCGCGTCTTCCGCACCCAGGACGCGGGCGCGAGCTGGGAGCCCCTGACGCGGGGGCTGCCGGCCGAGGACCACTACGGCACGGTGCTGCGGGACGCCCTGTGCACGGACGACGCGGATCCGGCGGGGGTCTACTTCGGCAACCGCAACGGCGAGTTGTACGCCAGCCACGACGACGGGGACAGCTGGCAGCTGCTGGCCGAGCACCTGCCGGACGTCCTGTGCGTGCGGGCGGCGGTGCTGAGCCGGTAGGGGCCCGGTGGATCGGCCAGTAGAGTGATCCACCGTGGCAGTACGACCGTTGAACGAGATCGTCGAGCCGGGCTGGGCCCGGGCTCTGGAGCCGGTGGCGGGCCAGATCGCCGCGATGGGCGACTTCCTGCGCGCCGAGGTCTCGGCCGGGAGAACCTACCTCCCGGCCGGGGCCAACGTGCTGCGCGCCTTCCAGCAGCCCTTCGACGAGGTCAAGGTCCTCATCGTCGGCCAGGACCCCTACCCCACCCCGGGACATGCCGTCGGGCTGTCCTTCTCGGTGGCCCCCGAAGTGCGGCCGGTGCCGCCCAGCCTGGACAACATCTTCCTGGAGCTGCACCGCGATCTGGGCACCGGCCGGCCGGTGAACGGCGACCTCACCCCCTGGACCCGGCAGGGGGTGCTGTTGCTCAACCGCTCCCTCACCACCGCGCCCCGCCGGTCGAACGCGCACCAGGGCAAGGGCTGGGAGCTCGTCACCGACCAGGCCATCAGGGCCCTGGCGGCGCGCGGCAAGCCACTGGTCTCCATCCTCTGGGGCCGGGCCGCCCGCAATCTGCGCCCCCTGCTCGGCGAACTGCCGGTGGTGGAGTCCTCCCACCCCTCCCCCAAGTCCGCCGACTATGGTTTCTTCGGCTCCAGGCCCTTCAGCAGGACCAACCAGCTCCTGAAGGACCAGGGTGCACAGCCTGTCGACTGGCAGTTGCCCTCCGTCAGTTGAGGTTGGCTGAATTCAGCGGATAAATACGGACAGATGCCGCCCGAGAAGGCCCTGCCCGAACACCCGGTTCCGATAAGCCAGTAGCATGCGGCGCCATGAGCTCCCCCACTGGGCCCGCAAATGGCCTGCCCGTACGAATGCCGCGACCCCGCCAGACCGGACGGCACCGCCGGCCCGAGCCCGCGGTGGCGCCCGAGGGCGCGCCCGCGCTGGTGCTCGCCGTGCCCGGTGCCCCCTCCGCCGCCTCGCGGCAGCTCGCGGAAGAGGTCATCAGCATCGGCCGCTCCGAGTTGCCCGGCCTGGACGGCCGGATCGGTTTCCTCGACGGTGACGACGACTCCGAGTTCCTGTCCCTGTCGGGTGTGCTGACCGCCATCGTGACCGAGCGCACCGCGCGCGCGGAGTTCGCCCGCGCCGCCGGCCACGAGGTGCCCGCGCCGACCGGTCCGGACGCCGTCGTCGTGCCCCTGCTGGCCGGTCCGGACGGCGGTCTGCTGCGCCGCATGCGCCAGGCTCTGATGGACTCCTCGGCCGCCGCCGAACTGGCCGACGTACTGGGCCCCCACCCGCTGCTCGCCGAAGGCCTGCACGTGCGGCTGTCCGAGGCGGGGCTGGCCCGCGCCGACCGCGCCCGGCTCTTCACGGTGACGACCGCCGCCGACGGCATCGTCCTGGCCACCACCGGTGGCGAGGAGGCCGTACAGGCCGCCGGGATCACCGGCATGCTGCTGGCCGCCCGGCTCGCCGTGCCGGTCAAGGCGGCCGCGCTGGACCAGGAGGGCTCGGTGGCCTCGGTCGCCGACCAGCTGCGCCGCGAGGGCTCGGCCCAACTGGCGCTCGCCCCCTACCTGATCGGCCCGGAGGCCGCCGAGGGGCTGCTGGACACCGCCTGCAAGGAGGCGGACTGCGCCACCGCCGAGGTACTCGGCGCCTACCCCGCGCTCGGCAAGCTGGCCGTGGCGCAGTACTCCGCGGCCCTCGGCCTCACGCAGGGCGCCGCCGCGAACTGACCGGCCGCGACGCACGGAAGAGGGCCCGCTCCCGGGATCACGGGGAGCGGGCCCTCGTCCACGGCCCGCGGAACGGCGGACCGGCGGACCCGCGGGCTGGCGGACCGGCGGGCTGTCAGGTGAATACCACGCAGGCGGCCGCGGGCACGTCCAGCCGGCCGGCCGGCCGCAGCCGGCCCGTCCGCCGGTCGATGTCGAACCACGTGACGTTCCCGGACCACTCGTTGGCCACGTACAGCCGCCGCTCCCAAGGGTCCGCCACCAGATCGCGGGGCCAGCTGCCGCCGCTCTCCACGCTGCCCGTCAGCTGCGGCTTCTCGGTCCTGCCGGAGAGCGAGAGGGTGGCGATGGCGTCGGTGCCCCGGATCGCCGCCCAGATGAAGCGCCCGTCGCGTGAGACGACGAGCTCCGACGGATAGTCCCGTGCGGCGCCTGGAGAGCCCGCCGGGACGACCGGAACCTCACCGACCGGGTCCAGTTGCCCCGACGCGGGATTCCAACGGCAGACGGTCAGCTGCGGCTCCAGCTCGTGAAGTACGTACAGCAGGTCTCCGTCCGGATGGAAGGCGAGGTGGCGCGGTCCGGTCCCCGCGCGCAGCACGGTCTCGGCGTGGCTCCGCAGCTCCCCCGTGGCGTGGTCGAGCGAGCAGACCCGTACCGAGTCGGTGCCGAGGTCCACGCTGAGCACCCAGCGGCCGGACGGGTCGGGCAGCACCTGGTGGGCGTGCGGGCGCTCCTGCCGGTCCGGATCGGGTCCGGAGCCCCGGTGCGCCAGCACGCGGGGCGGACCGCCCACGCTGCCGTCGGGGGCGATCGGGAGGCTGCTGACACTGCCGGAGGTGTACTGGGCGGTGAGCAACCGGCGGCCCGCCACGCTGAGATGGGTGGGTCCGGCGCCTCCGACCTCCGCGGCCGGGCCGAGGGGGATGAGCCCGTCGGCGGTCGGCCGGAAGGCCGCCACCGCTCCCTGCTCGGCCTCACTCACCGCGTAGAGCGTCCCCGAGACCGGGTCGAGGGTGAGGCAGGAGGGGTTTTCGGGGGCCTCGGTGACCGCGAGCGGGGCCAGCGCCCCGGTGGCCGGGTCCACGGCCGCGGTGGTGATCCCGCGGCCGCCGCCCGAGGTGAACGAGCCGATGTAGGCCCGCCGTCCGCCGTCCTGGTCCGTCATGTCCGCGTCGCCCACTGGGTACCCTCTCCGTCGTTGCCGGGTCCGTACGGAGGGGACGCTAACAGAAGGTCTAGACCAGGCCTCGTCCTTGGGCCCTTTCCAGCGCGCCCGGGTGATGTACGTACGCCGGGTGGCTCTGCCGGTCCTCGTAGGTGCGGTGGAAGACGGGGGTCGCGGAGCCGGAGATCGGCGGCACGATCCAGGCCCATTCGGCGCCCACCTCACGCCCCTTGCGCTCCTCCCGTCCGATGTGGGTGAGGAAGCGCCGGGACTCCGTGTGGTGGTCGGCGATGGTGACACCCGCCCGGTCGAAGGAGTGCAGGACGGCCCGGTTGAGCTCGACCAGCGCCCGGTCCTTCCAGAGCGAGCGCTCGCTGGACGTGTCGAGGCCGAGGCGGCGGGCGACGGCGGGCAGCAGGTTGTAGCGGTCGGTGTCGGCGAGGTTGCGGGCGCCTATCTCGGTACCCATGTACCACCCGTTGAAGGGGGCGGCCGGGTAGTGCACGCCGCCGATTTCGAGGCACATGTGGGAGATCGCCGGTACGGCGTGCCAGCGCAGCCCCCAGTTCGCCCAGCCGTCGCGGTCGCCGTCGCCGTCGGGATGCCGGATCGGTACTTCCAGCACGGCGTCCGCGGGGGTGTCGAACCAGCGCGGCTTGTCGTCGACGCCCTGGACCACCAGCGGCAGGAGGTCGAAGGGGGTGCCCGGGCCGCCGGACCAGCCGAGCCGGAGCAGGGCCTCGGTCAGCGGGGCGTTGCGGGCGTCACCGACGGTGATGGAGTGGTGGTCGCCGTAACCGGCGTACCGCACCAGCTGCTCGCTCCAGATCAGGGGGCCGGGACGGTCGGGAGCGTCCGGGGCGAAGACGGTGATCGTGGGCCGGATGCGGCCGCCGTTGGTCGCCTCGCGCAGGTGCTCGAAGCACTCGGAGGCGATCTGGTCGGCGTCGGTGAGCTCGCGGCGGTCGCGGACCCGCAGCGAGTTCCAGTAGAGCCTGCCGATGCAGCGGTTGCTGTTGCGCCATGCCACGCGGGCACCGTGGACCAGTTCCTCGGGGGTGTGCCGGTAGCTGCCGGACTCGGCGATCTCGTCCCGTACGGCGACGAGCCGGGCCCGCGGATCACCGGCGTCCGGATTCTCCCGGTGGAAGAGCCGGATGAACTCGTCGGCCGCTTCCCACACCTGAGCGGTGGTGGAGCGCCGTAGCGGTGTTTTCATTCCGGGCGATTACCCCCTGTCCGAGCAGATCCACCGTGTCCGTGCCGGACGAATGTGCGGTGGACAAACACCCGTTGTACATGCCGCAGGTCAGCGGGGCGCGGCGGCAGCGCTCGGATCACTCTTGCGAGTGGTATCCAGGGATCAGGCCCCGGAGGGCACTGGGTGACGCGTATGATCCGCCGGATCCTGGGGCAGAACCGCAGCGGCCCGGCCGCTCCGACCGCTCACCGATCGGCTTGCGCGGCGGGGGCGTTGACGGAGCCGGTCGGCCACCGAAGGCGTTCGGCGCCCTCCGGCCACGCGCCCCCGCCGCCCCGGCCCCGCCCAGACCCCGCCCCGCCCCGGCCCCGGACGCAAAAAATCCCCCGGCCGAATTGGCTGTGCCAATTGCTACCGAGGGACGGGAGTGCATATATTTGACGTTTCATATCTTCATCGAAGAAGACACTCAAAGAGTTGTGCGAACCACACTCTAACGTGGCAGGAGTGCAATTGTCAACCGAGGAATTGTGGAAAGAGCAACAATTCGTCACCGGCCTCTACCATCGCCTCGACCACTTGCGTGAGCAGGCCGAACGCTCCGTCCGAGGCGCATTGCGCGACACCGGAAGCGGCTATCAGGCGCGCCTGGAACGCGAGGTCCTGGTCGCCGAGCAGTCCGGTCTGCTCTCCGCTCTGAATACGGGCGAGAACGGCCTGTGCTTCGGCCGGCTGGACTTCTCCGACGGCCGCGCCCACCACATCGGCCGCATCGGAATCCGCGCCGACGACGCGGAGCGCACCCCGCTGGTGCTGGACTGGCGCGCCGAGGTGGCCCGCCCGTTCTACCTCGCCACCGGCCACACGCCCATGGGCCTGCGCCGCCGGCGGCACATCAGCAGCCGGGAGCGGGTGGTCACCGCGCTCCACGACGAGATCCTCGATCTGACCGACGCGGAGCGCACCGGCCACGAGGGGGCGGACGCGGACGCGGTGCTGCTCGCCGCGCTCGACGCCGGCCGCACCGGCCGCATGCACGACATCGTGCGCACCATCCAGGCGGAGCAGGACCGGGTGATCCGCTCGACGCACCGGGGGGTGCTGGTCGTCGAGGGCGGTCCGGGCACCGGCAAGACGGCGGTCGCGCTGCACCGCGCCGCCTACCTCCTGTACGCGCACCGGGAACTGCTCGCCCGGCGCGGAGTCCTGATCGTGGGACCGGGCTCGGCGTTCCTGCGCTACATCGGCGAGGTGCTCCCCGCGCTCGGTGAGACGGGCGTCCTGCTCGCCACCCCGGGCGAGCTCTTCCCCGGCGTCCAGGCCACCGCCGCCGACCGTCCGGGGGCCGCCGCGGTCAAGGGGCGGGCCGCGATGGCGGAGGTCCTGGCCCGGGTCGTCGCCGACCGCCAGCGCCTCCCCGACACCGTGCCGGCCGCCAGCGGGGAGGAGTACCACACCGTCCCCGAACCGGCCCTGGAGATCGACCACGACGACTACGGAACCCTGCTGCTGGACCGCACCATGGCGCACGAGGCACGGGACCGGGCGCGGGCCACGGGCCTGCCGCACAACAAGGCGCGCCCCACCTTCGCCTTCCGCGTCATCGACGCGCTCACGGAGCAGCTCGCCGACCGGCTGGGCGCCGATCCGTACGGCGGCCCCGATCTGCTCGGCGCGGACGATGTCGCCCAGCTCGGCAAGGAGATCGCGATGAGCTCCGCCGTGCACGCCGCGATCGACACGCTCTGGCCGGTCCTGACCCCCGAGCGGCTGGTGGCCGAGTTTCTCGCGGACCCCGCGTACCTGCCCCCGCACGAGGCCGCGCTGATCCGCCGGGAGGCCACGGCGAAGCCGCGCTGGACTCCGGCCGACGTACCGCTGCTGGACGAGGCGGCCGAGCTGCTCGGGGAGGACGACAGTGCCCGGCGGGTGGCGGCGGAGCGCGAACGCATGCAGCGCATCGCGTACGCGCAGGGCGTGCTGGACCTGTCGCAGGGCTCCCAGTCGTACGAGTTCGAGGACGAGGAGAACGAGTTCCTCGCGGCGCACGACATCATCGACGCCGAGCGGATGGCGGAGCGGCACGAGGAGGCCGACCACCGCAGCACGGCCGAGCGGGCCGCCGCCGACCGTACGTGGGCCTTCGGGCACGTCATCGTGGACGAGGCGCAGGAACTGTCGGA
The DNA here is from genome assembly GCF_053591375.1 of Streptomyces sp. NPDC003034. Lineage (NCBI taxonomy): Bacteria > Bacillati > Actinomycetota > Actinomycetes > Kitasatosporales > Streptomycetaceae > Streptomyces > Streptomyces sp. NPDC003034. The sequence continues at coordinate 243,981 of NZ_JBSFTS010000003.1, read as the reverse complement.
GATGGCGTGGCGGCTGCTGATGCGGCGGTGCCCGACCCGGTCGATGACCCTGGTCGGCGATCCGGCGCAGACCGCCGAGGAGGCGGGCTGCGGGTCCTGGGAGCGGATCCTCGAACCGTACGTGGACGACCGCTGGGATCTGGTCCGGCTGGGGGTCAACTACCGTACCCCGGCCGAGATCATGGAGCTGGCCGCCTGTGTGCTGCGGGCCCGCGACGCCGCCTTCGAACCTCCCAGCTCCGTGCGGTCCACCGGGGTGCGGCCGTGGGCCTGGGCCACCGGGGATCCGGTACGGGCGGTCGCGGAGGCCGTGGCGCGGGCGCTGCCGCCCGAGGGCCGGCTCGCGGTGATCGCGCCGCGTGCCCTGCACGTGCCGCTGGCCGGCGTGCTGCCGGGGGTACGGGCGGGCGAGGAGCCGGATCTGACCCGGGAGGTCGTCCTGCTCGATCCGCGACAGGCCAAGGGGCTGGAGTTCGACACGGTGATCGTGGTGGAGCCGGCCGACCTCCAGCCGAGCGACCTCTATGTGGCGTTGACCCGGGCCACCCAGACGCTCGGCGTGGTGCACACCGCCGGCCGGCTGCCCGCGGGCTTGGCGCAGGCGCCGGAGGGGCTGTTGGTCAGGTACGGGCCAGAGGCTCGGCCGGCGGGGTCCGCAGCGGCTCGGCCAGTTCGGCCAGGAGGCGCTCCAGTCCCCTCACATGGGTGAGCGCGGGCGCGTCCTGGGCCGGTGCCGTACGGGGCGCCGTCGGCGCCGATGCCTCGCCCGGCAGGTCGGCGCCCGGGGAGGTCAGGGCTTCCACGGCCGCCTCGACGCGCCAGCAGGCCGCCGCGAGACGGGCGTCGTGGCTCGCGTCCGGGTCCGCCGCGACGGAGACGAGCCCGCGCACCTCGTGGGCGCAGGCGTCGAGGAGCGCCAGCACGCGCCGGGCCCGCGCCTTGCGGCCCCGGAAGGGGCTCAGCGGATGGACGAGCGGCGCGAGGGAGAGCCGTACCCGTCCCAGCAGCAGCTCCAGTTCGGCGGCGTGCGGGGCGGGGTCGGCCTCGGGGTCGCCGGCCAGGCGGCGCAGGGAGGCCGAGGTGGAGGCCCGTACGCAGTGCAGCGCGCGCTGGATCCAGGCGTCGTTCGTGGAGTGGGTGGTGACCGGCAGTACGAGGATGACGGCGAGTGAGGCGCCGACCGCGCCGACGGCCGTCTCCTCCAGGCGGAGTACGAGCAGCCCGGGGTCCAGCACGCCGAGCAGGCCGTAGAGCAGCCCTGCCATCAGGGTGACGGCCAGCACCATCCAGCTGTAGGAGACCGGGGCCGTGTAGAAGATGCCGAAGACGCACACCGCGACGAGGGCGGCGGTCGGGGCGGGCGCCCCGTGCAGCGGGATGGCGATCAGCACGCCGACGACGATGCCGACCACCGTGCCCAGCACGCGGCGGAATCCGCGGACCAGGGTCTCGCCGCGCGACACCGTGTTGACGAAGATCCACCAGGCGGTACCCACGGCCCAGTACCAGCGGTCCTCGGAGAGCACCTGCCCGACGGCGAGGGCGAAGGCGCACGCGGCGGTGGCCTGGACGGCCTGCCGGGTGGTGGGCCGGGCCAGGCCCCGGCCGGGCAGCGGGGCGGGGGCGGCGGCGGGCGCAGTGCGCCGCTCGATGGGCCACAGCAGGAAGCGGACGGCGCCGGCGACGACCAGGGCCAGGGCGACGGCGGCGTAGAGCTGCGGCAGCTGAGCGGGGAGGGCGTGCAGGAACTGCGTGATGAAGAAGTTCATGAACGCGAAGATGCCGAGCGCGTGGCCGCGCGGCCCCCAGCGGCGGGCGTAGACCCCGCAGAAGACGACCAGGAGGAAGGCCGTGTCGCGGGCGAGGGTCACGCCGTGGAGGGTGGTGGCGAGGGCCAGTACGGGAAACCCGGCGGCCGGCAGCAGAGCGGTGGAGACCACCTGGCGGCGCACGGTGGCGTCGGTGACGGTGAAGAAGGCGAGCAGCGCCGCCAGTCCCCCGGTGATCGAGGCGGTCAGGGAGAACCCGGCGAGCTCCACCACGGTGACGGCGAGGCCGACGCCGATGACGGCGCGGGACGAGGTCCTCAGCCTGACGCGCCCCGGGTCCGGAGCCACGAACATCCTCTTCACGGCGGTCGGCCGCCCCCTTGTCTTGCCTCACCGACGGCTGCGGCGGCCCGGGATGGTGGGCGCGCGCAGGCACGACGAAGGCACCGCGGTCCGGATCCGGCTTCGTCGCCGTCCGGCGCTGCGCGGCGCCGATTGTGCATGGATACAGCACAGATAAGCATCCGCAGGGGCAATGGCTCAAGTCGTATGCGTACCCATGGGCCATTGGCACAGTCCGACGGGCTCTTCTTGGGCCAGGAGGGTGCCAACGGACCGGCTCGACGACGGGCCGTCCGCGCACGAGTGGCGGACCGGTCGCGCCGGGTGCGGGAGAGCTGTTTACGATGCGGGGTATGAGCGGCCGGGTGGGACGAGCGATGAAGCCCTTCGGGCTGCGCGCCCGCCTGCTGCTCGTCCTGGCCGTGCTGGCCGGTGTCGTCGCCATGCACGGCCTGGGGCCGCAGGCCGTCCCGGCAGCCGCGCACGCCGCCGAGTCCGCGACCGGCCACGCGTCCGCTCACGCCGCCGCCATGACGGCGGCCGGCCATGACGGATCCTTGCCGACCGGCACTCACGGCGCTCCCGCCGAGCCCGGCGGCGGGCATCCGCCGCACGCGGACGCGACCTGCGCGGCGGCCGGTATCGGCGGCGCGCCCGTCATGCCCGCGCCGGGCCCGGTCACGGCGGGACCGGAGACGGCATGCGCCGCCTACGGGATCACCCCGGAGACGGCGGCCGGCGGACGCCCGCCGCCCTCCCTGAGCGAACTGCAACTCCTGCGCATATAGGACGGCTCCGGCCCGCGCGCCGGCCCGGTCCTCTTTCCGCGTGCGCCCTCGTCGGGCGTACTCAGGTACAGCCAGGAGCAGCACCATGTCCAGCAAGCGTTCCCTGATCCGCCGCGCCACCGCAGTGGCCGCGGCCGCGACCGCCTCCCTCGTCCTCGCCGCCTGCGGCGGAAACGGCGCGGGGGGTGCGGGCCACAACGGTCACGACGCCGGCGCCTCCCCCACGACCGCCGCGCCGGCCCGGCAGGGTGAGCACAACGCCGCCGACACCGCTTTCGCCAAGGGGATGATCCCCCACCACCGCCAGGCCGTAGAGATGGCCGACCTGGCCGCGACCCGCGCCGGATCGGCCGAGGTCAAGCAGCTGGCCGACGAGATCAAGAAGGCTCAGGACCCGGAGATCAAGACCCTGTCCGGCTGGCTCGCCTCCTGGGGTGAGCAGGTGCCCGCCGAGAACGAGGACCACGGCGGGCACTCCATGGACGGGATGATGACGGCGGAGGAGATGGATCGGCTGGAGAAGGCTTCCGGCAAGGCCTTCGACACCGCGTTCCTGGAGATGATGGTCAAGCATCACGAGGGGGCGGTCGCCATGGCCAGGGCGGAGCAGTCCGGGGGCTCCTACCAGCCCGCGAAGGAGATGGCCGGCGCCATCATCACCTCTCAGAGCGCCGAGATCACCCGCATGAAGGCACTGCTCGGCAAGAGCTGACCGGATCTCCCGGCCGGGGCCTCGCGCCCTGAGCTCCCGGCCGGGACGGGCCAGGACGGGCGGCGCCCCCGGAGCCGTGACGGCTCCCGGGGGTCCCGCGCACGGCGGCCGTGCCGACCGGATTACGGCGAAGGCTGGCCGGAAGCGCACCGCGAGGCGGGAGCTCCACTGTGGACGCGCCCCGCTCAACGCGGCGGGTGCGGTGTTCGCAGCAGGAGCGCGACCAGGCGTTCGGTGGTCTCGCGCGGGTCCGGCCGGGCGCCGGGTGCGCGCGTCATCAGCAGGTGGTGGACCGTACCGACCAGCGCGAGCGCGGTCATGGCCGCGTCGGAGTCCTCGGCCACCCGGCCGAGCTCGCGTTCCGCCTCCAGATAGGCGGTGACCGACTCCTCCATGGCGGCGAAGCCGGGCGCGCCGCCCCGCAACGCCTCGCGGGTGTGCAGCGAGGCACCGGGGCGGGTCATGGCGAGGCCGACGACCGCGGGGTCCAGGGAGTCGAGCAGTGCCAGCGCGACCTCGACGAGGTTCCCCGCCACACTGCCCTGCCCCACCCGCCCGGCCAGCTCCCCGGCCTTGCGGGCGCTGCGCGCGAACCGGTCGAGGACCAGCTCCGCGACGAACTCGTCCAGCCCGGCGAAGTGCGCGTGCAGCACCCCCTTGGCGCAGTCCGCTTCCGCCGTGACCGCCCGGCTGGTCAGGGCCGCGGCGCCGTCCCGTGCGATCACGCACTCCGCTGCGGCGAACAGCCGCTCGCGCAGGTCGGGGATCGCCACGCCACGCGGTGTCATAGGGCCTCTTTCCGGAATCCGATCGCCAGTATGGGCGCATGCCCATACAGTGTGGGCACTTGCCCATTCTATCGGGGACGCGCCGCGTCGCCGTGCGGGATCCCGGAGGTTCTCATGGAGCACATCGCCAACACCGATCAGGCCCAGGCATGGAACGGCAGCGAAGGAGCCCACTGGGCACAGCATCAGGACCGCTGGGACGCCGTCAACGACGGGTTCAACCAGCCTCTCCTCGACGCGGCCGCCATCGGTGGCCCCGACCGCGTCCTGGACATCGGCTGCGGGGCCGGCCGTACGACGCGCCTGGCCGCCCGCCGGACCTCCGCGGGTGGCCGGGCGATGGGTCTGGACCTTTCGGCGCCCTTGCTCGAACGCGCCCGGGCGAGCACCGAGCGGGAGGGGCTGCACAACGTGTCCTTCGTCCAGGGCGACGCCCAGGTCCACCCCTTCGAGCCCGGCACCTTCGATACGGCCGTCAGCCGCTTCGGCGTGATGTTCTTCGCCGACCCGGTGGCCGCCTTCGCCAACGTCGGCCGGGCCCTGCGAACCGGCGGCCGGCTGGCCTTCATCTGCACGGCGGAGGCGGAGGGCAATGACTGGCTCCAGGCCGTCGCCGCCCTGCGCGACATCCTGCCGGTGGGAGAGTTCGGCAAGCCGGGATCGCCCGGCATGTTCTCCCTCGCGGTCCCCGAGGACACCTACCGGATCCTGTCCGCCGCCGGTTTCGAGCGAGCTGGAGCGGTACGGGTGGAAGCCTTCGGGAATTGGGGCCGCGACGCCGAGGACGCGGCCGCCTTCCTGCTGGACTCCGGCCCCGGCCGCCATCTGCTCGCCCAGGTGGACTCCCGCGTGCAGGCCTTGGCCCGGCGGACCCTCGTCGACGTGATGCGCCCGCACGAGACGGACGGCGGTGTGCTGCTGCGCAGCAGCGCCTGGCTGGTCACCGCCGTCCGCGGCTGACCGGGAAGCGCGGGCCCGGCGTCAGACGACCTCCTCCGTCTGGGTCGGCATGAAGGCGATGCACTCGACGTCGAGTTGGTCGGCGAGCACATTGAGCACACCGGCCAGGGCGAGAACGGTCTCGGGGTCGAGATCCGTCTCGTCCGTCGTGCGCAGCCATTCGCCCGCGAGGCGCCGCAGCAGGCCGGTCACCTGATCCGCCGGGACCAGCAGGTGGCCCGTCGGCGAGGGCGCCAGGGGCACGGACACATTCATCATGGGAACCGCCTCCCCCGAGTGAGGAGCGTCATTCGTCACCCTCTTCACCGAAGGATTACCCGGGCCCGGAGGGACTAAGCGCGCGGTGCGGGCGGTCCCTACCGTGGTCTGACAGGTCGGCGAGGGCGTGGACGCCCTCGTGCTCGACACGCTGCGCGGGTGTGCCGCGCCGCCCTTCGCGGGCATACCTCACATACTCGTCGTAGCGCCCGAGGCGTTCCAGGTCCGGACGCATGGCGGTGGCCCGCAACTCCGCGATCACCTCGATGTCCGCTGCCGCCGCGGAACGCAGCACCCAGCCCCCGGCGTGCGCGGACGTTGTCGGTATGAGCACTGCCCTGTCCGGTCGCGTACCGCTGCTCCCGATCACCCCGGCATCCATGGCGGGAGTATCTCAGGCCGGCCTCCGGGGGCGGTTCCCCGCCGCTGCCCCTGGAGGCCCGTCCCTCCTTCCCGGCGCCGTCCCTGCGCGGCGGTCGCGCTCATACCCCGAGAGCCTGGAGGAGACGGGCCCGCTTTCCCAGTTCGCGGCGGAAGGCCCGGGCGGCGAAGTCGAGGTCCGCCGGTCGGCCGGGGGTGCGGCCGGCCGTGCGCGCGACGATGTCGAGGAGCCTTCGGGGCTGGGGCTGCCAGTGGACGGACAGGAGCCTCGTCCCGTGCCGCTCGGTCAGGCGGTGCAGTGCGAGGTAGAAGTGCAGACCGGCGGCGTCCATGAACGGGACCTGCCGCATGTCGAGGACGACCAGCGACGCGCCACCGGGCAGCGTCCGCAGGACCCGGGCGAGCGCCGGCTCCGCGCGCAGATCGATCTCGCCCCGGACGGTGACGAGCGCGATCTCGCCCATACGCATGACGGTGGCGTCGACGTCACGGGAAGGGGAAGGCGAAGAGGGAAGCGAAGTGTCCATGACAGCGTTTCATGAGCGTCGGGTCGTCGCGCTCGCGTCATCACGAGGGCGACGGCCCGGAAGGAAGACCTCGGACTGGCGGCTTGTCACGCCGGGCTCGACCGGCGGCAAGACCATCGAGGTGGCCGTGCGGCTGGCACGAAGCGGCGGCCCGTGAAGGCGCCGCCTGGCGCTGCCGGCCTCTGCGCCCGCCGATTCACTGGGTCGTCCCTCGCTGAGTGCCGTCCCTGACTGACGGTCACCCCTCATTGGGTGTCGTCGCGGGCCAGCCCGAGGGCGAGTGCCTGGAGGATCTCCTCGGTCGAAGGTTCCACGTCGGCCTCGTCGTAGGCGTCGGAGACCGCCTCGAAGGCGAGGATGAATCCGGTGAGCAGCGCGCTCAAGGGCTCGGAGAGCTGACTCAGCACCGACAGGCCGACCTCTTCGGGGCCCGCGAACGCCGGCACCACGAACTGCGACGGGATCACCTCGCCCAGCAGGTCGGATACGAAACTCTCCTCCTCGCCACCGCGCAGGGCCGTGAGGGCGGCGATGGCCTTGAGCTTGATCTCGTTCTCGGTCACCCTCCGAGCGTAGGCCCTCTCCTCGCGGGGCGGCAGGTAAGGCCCCGTGGCATCGGTGTCGTGCACGACACCGGACGTCAGGGGCGCCCGCGTACGGGGACGTGGGCGGGGCGGGGCGGGCGGTCCGGACGTCAGCGATCCGTATGGACCTGCCCCGCGGCCGTCAGGACCTCGTCAAGCACGGCCGTGGAGGTCCGCAGGCGGGCAAGGCTTCGGTGTCGTCAACCAACGCAACCGCCGCCGGCCCGACCGTCCACCGGCCGTGGCCGGCCCTGAGGAGCGCTCCATGTGTCTGTTCCGGTACGCCGACGAGCCCGAGGAACCCGGGGAACCTGAGGAACCCGGGGAACCTGAGGAACCCGGGGCACCCGAGGCACCCGGGGCACCCGAGGCACCCGAGGCACCCGAGGCACCCGGGCAACGGCTTCCCGACCGCCCGCTGTACGTACCCGTCCGGCCGGGAGGAGCGGAGGTGGCGCTCCGGATGTTCCGCACCCCGCTGGGGGAACGCACCGCTGTCGGATTCGCCGGCACGGAACCACTGTCCGCGACGCTCGGCGCCGGGCAGCCCTGGATCCGGCTCTCGGAGTCCGCGCTCCGCGCCCTCACCACGCCGCTCGGCGTCCGCGTCCTCACGATCGACCCGACGTTCTCGGCCCCCGCCGTCACCCCGGTGCCGCCGCGCCCGGCCGAGGCTTCCGTACGTGCCGTCTGAGGGGGAGGCTTCCATGACCGTGGCCGCTCTCCGCGACCAGTCCGCCGGCGCGACCGACCTGTCCCTCTGGCCCGCCTCCACCACCCGCCTTCCCCGGGGCGGGATCGCGGTCGGCGGGGTGTCGCTGACCGAGATCGCCGACCGGTTCGACACACCCGCCTACGTGCTGGACGAGGGCGAGGTCCGTGCGCGCTGCCGTACCTACCGGCACGCCTTCCCCGGCGCCGATGTGCTGTACGCCGCCAAGGCGTTCCTGTCGCGGGCAGTGGTGCGCTGGGTGGACGAGGAGGGGCTCGGGCTCGACGTGTGCTCGGCGGGCGAACTCGAACTCGCCGTCACCGCCGGCTTCCCGCCCGAGCGCGTCGTGCTGCACGGCAATGCGAAGTCACCCCGGGACGTCGCGGCGGCGCTGCGGCTCGGCGCGGGCCGCATCGTGATCGACAGTTCCTCGGAAATCGCCCGGCTGGCCGCTGCCGTCGGTCCGCGCGGGCACCAGAAGGTGCTGGTGCGGGTGGTCCCCGGCATCTCGGCGGGCGGCCACGAGAAGATACGTACGGGGACGGACGACCAGAAGTTCGGGCTCTCCGTCACGGACGGTTCGACGCAGCGCGCCATCGCCCGCGTCCTGCAGCAGCCGCAGCTCGAACTGACCGGTCTGCACTGCCACATCGGCTCCCAGATCTGCGAGGTCGAACCGTACGTCACGGCCGTACGCCGCATGGTGGGCCTGATGGCCGGCGTCCGCGACAGCTACGGAGTCACCCTGCCCGAACTGGACATGGGGGGCGGCCACGGCATCGCCTACCGGCCCGGCGAGCCGGCCCTCGACGTGACCGCCCTGGCCCGCCGGCTCCGTACGGAACTCGTCGAAAGCTGCGCCGCGGCCGAGATCACCGTCCCCCGGCTGGCGATCGAGCCCGGACGTGCGCTCGTGGGACCGGCGGGGGTGGCGCTGTACCGGGTGCTGGCCGTCAAGCACACGGGGGAGCGCGTCTTCGTGGCCGTCGACGGCGGCATGAGCGACAACCCGCGCCCTGCCCTGTACGGGGTGCGGTACGCGCCTGTCCTCATCGGGCGTCAGCCGGCGGCCGGAACCCGTACCGTCACCGTCGTCGGACGCCACTGTGAGGCGGGGGACGTGCTCGCGGCCGATGTCCCGCTGCCCGCCGACATCCGGCCCGGAGATCTGCTCGCGGTTCCGGTGGCGGGCGCGTACCAGTTGTCCATGGCCTCCGGTTACAACCTGGTCGGCAGGCCGCCGGTCGTCGCGGTCCAGGACGGTACGGCCAGGCTGCTCGTCCGGCGCGAGACCTTGGAGGACTTCCGCAGCCGCGACATCGGCGGCTAGGTCGGCAGTCGGTGGTCCGCAGCCGGTCGTCCGCGGTCGGTGGTTTTTCCGCGGCCGGTGGGCCGCGGTCCGGTCTGTGGTCTCCGGTCTGGGTCGCGGGGGCTGACGGCGGCGTCAGGGGCGGGTGTTCCAGCCCGCGATCACCGGGAGGCCGTGTTCGGTGGAGAGTACGCTCACCGTGCCGGTGCGCAGGAGGAACAGCCGGCCGTCCTGCGGCGGCAGGCCCAGGTAGCGGGCGGTCAGGACCCGCAGGAGATGGCCGTGGGCGACCAGCACCACGTTCCCCACGTCCGCGCGGAGCGCCGGTAGCACGCGGGCCAGCACCCGGTCGGCGCGCCGGCCCACGTCGGCGGCGCTCTCGCCGGGATGCGCGGCATCGCCCGGCGGGACGCCGTCGGTCCACAGGGACCACTGCGGGCGGCTCCGGCGGATCTCCGCCGTGGTGACGCCCTCGTATCCGCCGTAGTCCCACTCGTACAGGTCCGGGTCCGCGACGCCGCCGGCCAGTCCGGCGCACTCGGCCGTCGTGACCGCCCGGCGCAGCGGGCTGGTCAGAACGAGGGCCGGGGGCCGGTCCCGGAAGTAGGGCGCCAGCGCCCGGGCCTCCTCGACGCCCCGCGCGGTCAGCGGCACATCGGTGCGGCCGGTGTGCCGCCCGTCCGCGCTCCACGCCGTCTCGCCGTGCCTCACCAGCAGCAGGTCACTCACTCTGCGGACCCTACGCGAAGGGGCCGCGGATGTGCGCTTCGGCCGGGTGACTGGGCCATTGGTACAGTCGCGGTATGGCGGTGGACGAGCTCGACACCAGAATCCTGCGCTTGCTGATCGAGCAGCCGCGTACCAGTGTCCGCGAGTACGCCAGGCTCCTCGGCGTCGCACGCGGCACCCTGCAGGCGCGGCTGGAACGCCTGGAGCGCACCGGAGTGATCACCGGCAGCGGGCCCGTGCTCTCCCCCGCCGCCCTGGGCCATCCCGTACTGGCCTTCGTCCACATCGAGGTCACGCAGGGTCACCTGGATGAGGTGGGCGACGCGCTGGCCGCCGTACCCGAGATCATCGAGGCCTTCTCGATCACCGGCGGCGGAGACCTGCTGACCCGCGTCGCGGCCAGGGACAACGCGCACCTGGAGGATGTGATCCAGCGCCTGATCCAGCTCCCCGGCGTGGTCCGCACCCGTACCGAGGTCGCCCTGCGGGAGCGGGTGGCCCACCGGCTGCTGCCGCTGGTCGAATCGGTGGGCCGGGCTGCCCGCACCGCCTGACAGGATGGTCCGGACAGGACGGACAGGACGGACAGGACGGACAGGCCACAGGCCTGGATACGACCGGCAGGACGGGCAGACCGGATGACCTCTGTCATATTCGATCTCGACGGCACCCTCGTGGACAGCGAGCCGAACTACTACGCGTCCGGCCGCCGCACGCTGGAGCGGCACGGCGTCACCGGTTTCACGTGGGAGGAGCACGCCCGCTTCATCGGTATCGGCACCCTGGAGACGCTGGAGATCCTCAAGGACCGGTACGGGATCGCCGCCCGGGTGGAACAGCTGCTCGCCGAGCAGAACGAGACCTATCTGGAACTGGCCCGGGCCGGGACCGAGGTCTTCCCGCAGATGCGGAAGCTGGTGGCACGGCTGCATGCCGAGGGCGTGCCGATGGCGGTGGCCTCCGGCTCCTCGCGCGAGGCCATCGACGCCGTGCTGGCCGGCACCGGACTGGACTCCCTGCTGACCACGGCGGTCTCCGCCGAGGAGGTCGCGCGCGGCAAGCCCGCCCCGGACGTCTTCCTGGAGGCCGCCCGCAGACTGGGGGCCGCGCCTGCGGACTGCGTCGTCTTCGAGGACGCAGCGCCGGGCGCGCGGGCCGCCCGGGCGGCCGGGATGGACTGCGTCGCGATCCCGTACGTGCCGGACACCGCGCACGACCCGGCCTTCGCCGCCGCCCGGCTGCTTTTTCGGGGCGGGCAGCGGGAGTCCGCGCGGAGGCGGCGCACGCGTGGCTGAGCTCGCGCCGGACCGCCGGTGCGCCGTGAGGGCTTGATCGAACGCTTCGTCCCGCTGGGCCCGCTGACCCTGGACCGCTGGTTCACGGGCCCGGCGGCCGGTGCGCGCCCCGTCCGGGAAGATCCCGCGGCGGGCGGGAGTTAGTAGAACCGTGAACGACATTGCGCGGGAAGCGGCGGACGTGGACGTGGTGGTCATCGGCGCCGGACAGGGCGGCCTGTCCAGCGCCTACCACCTGGCGCGTGCCGGGCTCGGTCACGTGGTGCTGGACCACTCCCCCGGGCCGGGCGGCGCCTGGCAGTTCCGCTGGCCCTCCCTGACCTACGGCAAGGTCCACGGGCTGCACGCCCTGCCCGGCATGCGGCTCACCGGCGCGGACCCGCTGCGGCCGTCGTCCGAGGTGATCGCGGAGTACTTCGCCGCCTACGAGAACCGCTTCGGCCTGCACGTACGGCGCCCCGTGGACGTCACGGCCGTACGCGAAGGCGGCGACGGCAGGCTCCGGGTGGAATCCTCGGACGGCGCCTGGTCCGCCCGGGCCCTGATCAACGCCACCGGCACCTGGGACCGGCCGTTCTGGCCGCGGTATCCGGGCCAGCGGACCTTCCGCGGCCGCCAGCTGCACACCGCGAACTACCCGGGGCCGCAGGAGTTCGCCGGCGCCCGGGTGATCGTGGTGGGCGGCGGCACCTCCGCCGTGCAGCACCTGCTGGAGATCTCCGAGGTGGCGGCCGAGACCACCTGGGTGACCCGTCGGCCCCCGGCCTTCCGCGACGGGAACTTCGGCGAGGCCGAGGGCCGGGAGGCGGTGGCGCTGGTGGAGGAGCGGGTGCGTCGGGGACTGCCGCCGCAAAGCGTGGTCAGCGTGACCGGCCTGCCGCTCAACGAGGCCGTCCGGGCGGGCCTGGATTCCGGGGTACTGGACCGCCGGCCGATGTTCGACCGGATCACCGCCACGGGCGCCGCCTGGGCGGACGGCCGGAGCGTGGACGCCGACGTCATCCTGTGGGCCACCGGATTCCGCGCGGCCGTCGACCACCTGGCCCCCCTGCACCTGCGCGAGCCGGGCGGCGGCATCCGGGTCGAGGGCACCAGGGCGGTCCGCGACGAGCGGATCCACCTCGTGGGCTACGGCCCCTCCGCGTCGACGATCGGCGCCAACCGGGCAGGCGGCGCCGCGGTCCGCGAGATCCGCCGCCTGCTGACACGCGAGCCGGCAGGGGCGTCCGCCGCCTGACGGACCGCGCTGGGGCGCGCCGTTCGGCTCTCGCCGGACCCGCTGCGCCCGGCAGATCCGAAAGACACGCCCTAACCGGCACGGGAGCCCGCGCCGGCCCGGACACCGGGGCTCGCGGCGGCCTTCGGGCCGGCCGCGGCGCGGAGCCGGTTGAACTCCGCCACGTGCTTCTTGTGCTCCTCGTACGTCGCCGAGAAGCGGGTGTCGCCCGGCTTCACCGTGACGAAGAACAGCCAGTCGCCGGGCGTCGGCGCCACCGCGGCCGCCATGGCCTCCAGCCCGGGGCTGTCGATGGGCGTGGGCGGCAGGCCTTGGCGCTCGTACGTGTTGAAGGGGCTGTCGATCCGCGTCTCGCTCAGCTTGGTGTCCACGCTGGTGCGGTTCAGCGCGTAGTTGATGGTGGAGTCCATCTGGAGCGGCATCGACCTCGCCAGCCGGTTGTGCACCACCCGTGCGACCTTGCCCATGTCCGCGGGGACCTCCACTTCTGCCTGGATGATGCTGGCCAGGGTGGCGGTCTGGTACGGGGTCATCCCGTGGGCTTTGCCGCCGTCCGCGACGGCCTTGGTGGCGAGCTTCTCGTTCGCCGTCCGCACCATGTACGCGAGCAGCGCGGCCGGGGTGGTCTTTGACGTCACCGGGTACGTCGCCGGGAAGAGGTATCCTTCCGGGTTCCCCTTCGCCTCCGCGGGCAGAACCAGCCCGGCGGTGGCCACCGCCGCTTTGGTGGAGCCGGCCGGGAGCTTCAGTTCGCGGTCGACGGCCGCGTAGACCTGCGGGGCCCGCCAGCCCTCGGGGATCGTCAACTGGCGCGGCTTCTCGGGCGTCTCTTCGGCCCGCAGCAGCGGGATCAGCGCTGCGGCCCCGATCATGGCGAGCAGCGTGCCGAGGAAGAGCGCGAAGCGGCCCCGGCGGGTGAGCCGGGCACGGCGCTGTGGCGGCCGGTACTCATGACGCATGCGGCAACGCTAACCCTCAAACCGTCACATTTCAGCCATCCCTTCCGGCGTGCCGGTCATACGATCACACTTTCACGGGGGCCGGCTGGGCCCCCTGCACACCCTTACCCCGTGGGCTGCCCGTGCCGCCCTTGTCGTCCTGGCCGTTCCCGCCCCCCTGGCCGTCCTTGGCCGCCTGGCCGTCCTCGCCGTCCTCGCGGTCCGGACCCTGGAGCGCCGTCCGGGCCGCCTCCGGCGTCAGCGCGGCGTCCCGGTCCCGGCGGACCAGGGCGGCGTACCGCCCCTCCGCCTGAAGCAGCTCCTCGTGCGTCCCGCGCTCGGCTATGCGGCCCGCGTCCAGGACCACGATCTGGTCCGCATCGCGGACGGTGGAGAGGCGGTGCGCGATGGTGATGGTGGTGCGGCCCGCGGACAGGTGGTCGATGGCCTGCTGCACCGCGTGCTCGGTACGGGTGTCGAGTGCGCTGGTCGCCTCGTCGAGGATCAGCACCGGCGGATCCCGCAGGATCGTCCGGGCGATCGCCAGGCGCTGCTTCTCACCGCCGGAGAACCGGTAGCCGCGCTCGCCCACCAGGGTGTCGTACCCGTCGGGCAGGGACTCGATGTGGTCGTGGATCTGGGCCGCGCGGGCCGCCTCGACGATCTCCTCGTCGGTGGCCTCCGGTTTGGCGAAGCGCAGATTGTCCGCCACCGAGGCGTGGAAGAGGTAGGTCTCCTGGGAGACCACGCCTATGGAGCGGGCCAGCGAGTCGAAGTCGAGGTCGCGCACGTCCACCCCGTCGAGGGTCACCCGGCCGCCCGTCACGTCGTAGAGCCGGGGCACCAGGTAGCTGAGCGTGCTCTTGCCGGAGCCGGTCGCCCCGACCACGGCGAGGGAGCCGCCGGCCGGGACGGTGATGTCGATGCCCGACAGGATCGGGCCGTTCTTGGTGTCGTACGCGAAGTCCACGTCCTCCAGCCGGATCTCCCCCTTCGCCCGGTCCAGGCGCACCGCGTCCTCGCGCTCGGTGATGTCCACCGGCAGGTCGAGGTACTCGAAGATGCGGGCGAACAGCGCCAGTGAGGTCTGCATCTGCACGCCGGTCGACAGCAGGCTCACGGCGGGCCGGAAGAGGCCCTGCTGGAGGGTGACGAAGGCGACGAGGGTGCCGATGGAGAGGGCGGGGGCTCCCGACCGCATGGCCAGGCCGGCGGCCCAGTAGATGAGTGCGGGCATGGCGGCCATGACGATGCCGATGGTCGACATCCGCCAGCGCCCGGCCATGCTGGAGCGCACTTCGAGCCCGACCAGCTTCTCCGACTCCTCGGAGAAGGCCCGGGTCAGTGAGTCGGACCGGCCCATGGTGCGGCCGAGCAGGATGCCGCTCACCGACAGGGACTCGGTGACGGTCGCGGCCATGGCGGCCATCTGCTTCTGCCGCTGCGTGGTGATCTTCTTGCGCTCCCGGCCGACCCGTCTGCTGATCCACACGAAGACGGGCAGCAGGAGCAGTGAGACGAGGGTCAGCCGCCAGTCGAGCGCGAGCATCGCAACGACGGAGGCGATGACGGCCGTGAGGTTGGAGACGAGCGAGGTGGCGGTGGAGGTGACGGTGGCCTGCATGCCGCCGATGTCATTGGCGATGCGGGACTGCACCTCGCCGGTGCGCGTCCGGGTGAAGAAGGCCAGCGGCATCCGCTGGAGCTGCGCGTAGACGGCGGCGCGCAGGTCGTGCATGACGCGCTGGCCGACCGTGGTGGAGATCAGGGTCTGGAGCACGCCGAAGACGCTGGTGACGACGGCGGTGAGGATCATGCCGAGCGCGAGCAGGCTGAGCAGTCCGGTACGGCCCTGCGGGATCGCGACGTCGAGGATCTCCTTGAGCAGGAAGGGCGAGGCGACGCCGACCAGCGAGGAGGCGCCGACCAGCACGCCGACGACGGCGAGCCGGCCGCGGTAGGGCCGGAAGAGACCGACGATGCGGCGCAGTTCGCGCGGCTGCTCCGCCGGGTCGGGGCGGCTGGGGTCCAGAGGACGCTTCGGAGGCGTCCACTCCGGTTCGTCGCGACGCATGGGCACCCTCCGAAGGGTCGTCGGTCAAGTCCATTGGAGCATAGGTCATTGTTACCTATGCTCACAATGAACGGGGTCCTGATATCGTTCCCGTCATGAGCACCGCCTCCGACACCGACCGGCTCCTCGCCGAGCAGCTGCTCCGCCTGACGCGCAGGCTCCACCGGATCCAGAAGCGCCACATGGAACCCCTCGGGATCACTCCTGCCCAGAGTCGGCTGCTGCGCCTGGTCTCGCACTACGAGGGCGCTCAGCCGCCGCGGATGGCGGACCTCGCCGCCCGCCTAGAGGTCGTTCCCCGGGCGGTGACCACCCTGGTGGACGGCCTGGAGGCGGCCGGCTGCGTGCGCCGCGCGCCCGACCCCGCCAGCCGGCGCGTCGTCCGGATCGAGCTCACCGACACCGGCCGCGCCACGCTGCGCCGCCTGCGCAACGCGCGGACCGACGCCGCGGAGGAGATCCTGGCTCCCTTGACCGCCGACCAGCGCGAGGTGCTCGGCGGCCTGCTGAACGCTCTGGCGGACGCCCCGGCGGAGCGCCGCTGCTGACACGGCCCCGCGCGGGCCGCGAGGAGGCGAGGGGTCGCCCATGCCGCTGCTGGAACCCGAAGCGCGGGGCCCTGCGCCCGCGCGGCATCCGCGGCCCGGCCCCCGACCGCGTACGGGAGCACCGTGCCGCCGGCACACCGGAGCGGCTGCGCGCCCAGCTGACCGAGCTGCTCGGCGCCGACAAGGTGCTGTGGAAGATCTCCGACCTGGTCCGCTACGCCTCCGATGCCTCGCCCTACCGCTTCGTGCCCCGGGTCGTCGTGATCGCCGAGGACATCGACGACATCTCAGCGGTCCTCTCCTACGCCCGCGGCAAGCACCGCGATGTCGTCTTCCGCGCCGCCGGGACCTCGCTCAACGGGCAGGCCGGGGCTGCGGCATGGCGGACGGCCGATCGGAGAAGTGGCTCACGACGGTCGCAGCCTGCCGCGACCGGTGCCGGGACGATCCGGCAGGATGGCCGCATGCCCACACGCCTACGCCGTGGCTGACGCCTCGTCGGCGCGGTCCTGGGCCTCTAGGACGCGATGGCCGTGTTCCGCCGACCACGCGCCCATCGCGCGGATCGGGACCATGAAGCTGTGGCCCAGCTCGGTCAGTTCGTACTCAACGCGCGGGGGCGCCTCCGCGTAGGCCCGCCGCGTGACGAGCCCGTCGTACTCCAGGCGGCGCAGCGTCTCGTTGAGTACCTTGGCGCTGATCCCGCCGATGGCCGCGCGCAGTCGCCCGGGCCTCATCGGGCCGTCCACAAGCGCGAACACGACCACGCTGTTCCACCGATTGGTCAACAGGTCGAAGCCCACACGCGCCCGACAGTCCGCCAGATACTCGCCGTTGCTCCCCATCACTCCCCCAATCATGGTCCCCCGGCGGGAACCGAACGGTTCCTTTCGGACGGCCTAGATTCACTGCAACGAACCGGCAGGTGAAGCAAAGGAGATCGTATGCGGATCGGAATTATGGGTGCGGGCGCCATGGCCGAGGCCCTCGGCGCGGGCTGGGCGAAGGCCGGGCACGACATTGTGGTCGGAGCGCGCGACGCGGACAAGGCGACGGATCTCGCTGCCCGGCTCGGGGCCCGCGCGGGCACTTTCGCCGAGGCCGCCGCACACGGGGACGCAGTGCTCGCCGCGCTTCCGCACACCGCGATGCTCGACGTGGTCGCGCCGCTGGCCGACGCGCTCGCGGGGCGGGCCGTGATCGACTGCTCGAACCCGATCGTGCCAGGGCCGGGCGGGCTCATGCTCACCACCGCCGACGGCCCGTCCGCGGCCCACCGGATCGCGGACGCGGCGCCAGACGCGCACGTGATCAAGGCGTTCAACGTGTGTGCCGCCGAGGTGTGGGCCCGGTACCCGGACGGCCTGGCGGTACCGCTGTGCGGGGAAGACGCCGGCGCCCTGGATCTGGTACGCGCGCTGGTGACGGACTTGGGCGCGATCCCAATGGACGCGGGCGGCCTGGATCGGGCCGGTTACGTGGAAGCCACCGCCGCGTTCGTTATCGGGGTGTGGTTCGCGGGGGGCGACCCGCGTACGGTGCTGCCGCTCGTGGAGCACGCGCGGGGCTGATCGGGGTCAGGCTCCGTTGGCGGGAACACCAGGCGCAACCAGCGGCTTGAGCCCGGGTCGGCAGCCCCCGCCTGCCTAGAAGCCCTGGAGTGCGCCTGCGAGCTCTGCCCCACCACCACCGACCTCCAACCGGCACCCCGCACAAGCCCTGTCCCTACGTCAACCCTCGAAGGACTTCCGGAGCCGACCACTTAGTTGGCCCGTCGGTCAGCTTGAGTCGTACCAGTGGGTAAAGGGGCGGTCGGGGCAGGACCGGCACTCGAAAACGTACACCGAGCCCGCGCTGCCCACGTCGAGGCCGGAACTCTGCCCGCTCGACGGTGTGCCCTGCCTCGGGTGCAGACGGACGGTGTCCCGAGCCCATGCCGCTAGGCCGGGTACGAGTCCCACCACGTCGACCCGGGCGCGAGGGTGTCTGCCGTGTCGCTCCACCTGCTGCGGTACTCGAATCCATCACCTGATCATCCACAGGGCGAACCCTGCCGGACACTGCTGACAGTCCCTGATCAGGCGACCCGGGACCCGGAGCCGGAGTCGGACCCGGAGTCGGCCTCCTGCCCCCGCCTGACGAGGGCGTTGGCGACGGCTCAACGGGCGAACGGCCTGGCGGCGCAGTCTTCGGACTCCGTGCCGTCCCCGGAGTCCGGGATGTCCTGCGGGCCCGCCGGCTCAGGCGATTTAATCGTGCTCAGGTCCCGGGCCTCGCTGTCGAACATGAGCCGGATCCCGACGAGCAGCACAGGGACTGCCGCCATGGCGAACCCCCACCGGAGGTCCCCGGTGACGAGCAGACCCATGAGCGCCATGGAGACGGGCTCCAGCACGACGCGCGGCAGGCTCATCAGGCTGCTGACCCGCCCCAGGACGTCCCCGGGCGTCCTGGTCTGGATGAAGGTGGGCAGGGCGACATCGCTGGAGTACGCCACCCCGATGCCGAGCAGTGCAAGGATCGCCGCGGCCAGCCACACGCTGGGCATGAAGCCCAGGAGCACGAACGCCACGCCCTCGCAGAACGTCATGCCGATGATGAGCAGGCCCCAGCGGCGGGGCAAGCCGGTGAAGACCGCACCGACGGAACCGGCCAGCTGGCCGAACCCCCAGGCGGAGAGCAGCACGCCGAGTGCCACCGCACTCTGGGGGAAGGTCTGCGAAAGAGCAGGCAGGCCGATCGCGAAGACTCCGCTGTAGCTCAGGGCGGAGGCACCGATGATCATGAGTACCGTGCGCACCTCACGGCTCCGGCGTGCGTAGCGCAACCCCACCGCGATCTCCCTGCCGATCGCCGCAACGGACTTCGACTTCTCCTCCAGGGAGGGTCCCTTCCTCGGCGCTGCCAGCACGGTCACCGCCGCCACGAAGAAGGTGGCCGAGTTGAGCAGGACAGCCGCAGGGGTGCTCACGTACACCACCAGAACGCCGCCGACCATCGGCCCGGCCATCCGCGCACCCTGTTCACCGAATCCCACCAGAGCGTTCGCCCGGGGAAGGTGCTCGATGGGGAGCAGCGAGGGCAGAATACTGTCACCCGCCGGCCAGAAGAAGGCCTCGGCCACACCGACGATTCCCCCCAGGACGTAGAGGTGCCACGGTTGTATGTCGTCCATCAGGGCGAGCAGTCCGAGCACCCCGACCGCGGTACCCCTGACCAGGTGCGAGCACATCATCACCGTGCGGGGTGACAGCCGGTCAGTGACCGCCCCGCCGATGAGGAGCAGCAGCCCACGGGGAACGGCCTGCAGGAGCAGTACCGTTGCGAGCGCGCCCGCCGAGCCCGTCTCCTGGAACACGATCCAGATGAACACGACTTCGAAGCTGTAGTCGCCGAGCATGGACAGCGTCTCGCCCGACCACACGGTGCGGAACGATGTGAAGCGCAGGGGCTGCCGAACTTGATCCAGCATCTTCCATCTCTCTCTGTGCGGTGAGCAGGACTCACACGGAGGGTCGTTACGCGTACTGCGGCCCGAACGTGTCCTGTATCTCGGCGATGACGGCCTGCAGGACCGCATGGTCCGGAGCCTGAGGTGCTCTGTGGTTGGTGGATCCGCTTCAACTGGTCGGATCTGCCCGACACCACCCGGCTCCGGACGCCACCGGACCTACCGCCCGGCTGCCTCCAGGAGACGGGATGGCACTACCGGCCGTTCCTGCCTCCGACCAGATCTTCACCGTGAACCGTTCCGGCGAGTTCGGCTTCACGACGGAACTCAAGTCGATGCGGCCCCCTGGGGGTTACGGCTATACGTACAAGTGGTCCGAAGAGAGCATCGAACAGTTCGCAGGAAGCCTGAGCCCCTCCGAGATCATCGCCTTCCGGGCACTACCGGGCAACGATGTTCTGACCTTCCCGATGACCGACCACGTCGATCCTTACGCGTACGTGCCGTACGTCGGAGCCGTAGCCGTAGCCGTAGCCGAGTGCGCAGCGGCCCACTTCCACCCCTGATCCCCAGTCAGCGCTAGTAGGCTCCGCACGCGGCCGGGGCCGCAAAAAGGGGCCCCGGACGGCGAGCCTGATCACCATGTCCTCGGATGCTCCCGAGGCGACCAGTCCGCGGCGTTCAGCTCAGCCCAGATCAGCCATGTGGCCCCGTGCACGTCCTGGGACCGCCATAGAGGCTGAACTCGCCTCGAAACCCGCCCGAGGCGTCATCAGGGAGGCCACCCCGGCCTGCCGCCCCTCCTGCCCAAAACAACGTCAGCCGTTCGCGGGCCACTGGCCGTGCGGCTGCGGTGGCCGACCTCGCGACGCTCTCCCAGCCTCAGGCCAACGCGCACTCCGCGTACCGAGCCGACAGATCCCGCACCCCGCATCCGTCCCGACGACCGGCAGATCCCTGCCCGGCCCTGGCGGTGCGGTCGTCCAACAGAGAAGGCCACTGGTGGCCGGCGAGTGGTCCCGACGAGGTGAGGTCGCGTGCTGCGCCGACCGCCCGCACGCCCGTCCGTCGCGTGTTCCGGGCAACTCCGATGATTGCGTCGATCAAGGTCTCGGCATCCATCTAGCTGGTCGGCAGCTACGAGAGAATGCCGCTATGGACCGAAAGATCAAGAAGGAATACGAGAAGACCAAGCGGGTTCTCGCCGAGAGGGAGCAGGCTGCGCATGATGCCAGCGGCAGCCTCTACACCATCACGCTCGACGCACCGCCTCATCCACACACCGCCGTCGGCATGGCCGTCGGAGCGGCGAGGCCGACTCCGATGGAAGCGGTGGTAAGCATGCAGCAGTACGCGCGTGCGCTCGGCGCCGATGGTGTGCTCGGTGTGGCGATATGCACTGATCCCGGAGGGGTCGGGATAGGGAGCTCGGAACTTACTCCGCGGTTCGTGGCGTATGGAACCGCCGTGCAATGGGCTCAGTCGGAGTGACCGGGGAAGTCCCGGTGCCAACGACGGACTGCCCGGACCCGAAGCGCCCTGGCTCAGGTCAGCCTTCGCTGCGATCAGCGAGTGGCCCCGCGGGCGAACTGGAAGGCGTCTGGCTGCCGAGTGGCCCGTAGGCCCCCGCCTCCACCGCCAGACTGGAAACTCGAATCCATCCGGACCGGGGCCGTACCGAAGGCGCTGCGGGTCCACGTCGGGGGCTGCCCGGTGAGGGGCGGGAAGGCCTCGGTCGTGAGGAGGCCCGCCGGATGCTCGCCGAGGGCGTCGGGCCCTGCCCGTACTGCAGCCCCGAGAAAGCACGCGGCATGACCTGCCGACGGCCGCCTCCGGGCGGTGGGTACGTGCGGAGGTACGGAAGCGGAGGTACGGAATGGGGGTGCGGCCTTGGCCAGCAGAGGCCGCGACGGGGGCCGCGCCCCGACCTGATGACTTCTCCTGCCTCGGGTCGGGACGGCGTTCAGCCGATCCGCATGGGCGGCCCTCCGGTGTACGGCCGGTCAGCCGGCTCCGCAGTACCTCTTCGGGACCGCCCTGGTGGCGACCGAGGTGAACTCGCGGTGAAGCCGGTGGCGAGCTCGGCCTCCTTGATCGACATCACCGTCTGACGGCCACGGACCCGGCCAGCCGGCGGCGGCCTGTTCGTCGGCCAGCGCCTGAGCGCCGTGGCGGGAGCGTGCCTACGCTGGGAGAGGCTCGCAGATCGTCTCCCAGCGAGGGTGATCGATGACAATGAAGCACATCGCTACCGCTGCCGCCGTTGCCGTCGTGTGCCTGCTGCCCGGATACACGCACGCGCCCACCCCGGACGGCGGTTCCTGTCCGACCTCGCCGTCGGACAGCTTCTGGCGTGCACCCGTGGACGCGCTGCCCGTGCACCCGAACTCCGCCCAGTACATCGCGTCGATCGGTTCCACGGAGCCACTGCACCCGGACTTCGGGTCCGGGCTCATCGACGGCCGGCCGTTCGGTATCCCCATCACCGTTTCGGACAAGCTGGTGCCGGAATCGAAGGTCTCCCTGGACAACACCGAGGAAAGCGAGACGTCCGGGTACCGCATCCCGCAGAACGCAAGGATTGAGAACGGTCCGGCGAGCGACGGGGACCGGCACGTCATCGTCTGGGACCGCGTCCTGTGCAAGTCCTACGAGCTCTGGGACGCACGCCAGCAAGGCGACAACGCCTGGCATGCCGGCTCGGGAGCGATCTTCGACCTGCGGAGCAACCAACTACGGCCCGACGGGTGGACG
The DNA here is from genome assembly GCF_053591375.1 of Streptomyces sp. NPDC003034. Taxonomy (NCBI): domain Bacteria; kingdom Bacillati; phylum Actinomycetota; class Actinomycetes; order Kitasatosporales; family Streptomycetaceae; genus Streptomyces; species Streptomyces sp. NPDC003034. The sequence goes on along the minus strand of NZ_JBSFTS010000003.1, from coordinate 221,825 downwards.
TCGGCCGATGCCGCCGGCCTCGCCATCCTCCCCGGTCTGGCGCGCCACGATGAGGCCGTGACCGGGCGGATCGACCATGCGATCCGCATCACCGTGCCTCGCTCGGACCAGAGCTACGTCTGGCCCGCACGGCACCAGGCGGGCTCCGCGGCGGACGAGTCGCTGCCTCCCATGGGGCTGCGGATGCGTCTCAAGAGCTCGGTGGACACCTCGCAGCTGCCTCCGCAGGCGAAGGCCGTGGCCGAGGCGCTCAAGAAGTACGGCGCCATCGTCGCGGACAACGGCTCCCCCTGGTTCATCTCCGGTGAGGAGCACGCCGGCTGGGACAATACCCAGCTCAACGCCCTCAAGGACTTCAAGGGATCCGACTTCGAGGCGGTCGACGCGTCCGGACTCATGCAGTCCCCGGACTCGGGAGCCGTCACGCCGAGGTGACCCCCACCAAGCCTTGATCGCGGCTCTCAGCTGCGACTCTCAGCTGCGGCTCTCAGCGTTCGGATGAGCTGGGACCGAAGCCGTTCGCGGAGGTGGATCTCCTCGCCGCTGAGCGGGTCATCGGTTCGGCGGATGCGTACGGGCTTGGGCAGCAGCCACTTCTCCTCGGTTTCTGTGCCGTACGGGCATAAATGCCCGGGTTGGTATTGAATGTGACATTGGGTGATCTTCGAGGACGTGGGAGTGCGTGATGGCTGGACCGGCGAACCTCGATGCCGCCGCACAGGTCTGGAAGTCGCTGCTGCCCGCGGCGGTGCCACTGGAATTCGGCCCGCCGCCCGTGAAGGTTCTGAGGAAGCGGTTCGAGGACGCCGCCGAACAGGTGCATCTCCTCACCCGTCAGTCAGTCAACTCCATCGGGACGGAGCTCTGGTACCTGAGCGGGGTGGCAGCAGAGGCCGAGACCGCCTACAGCCGCGGGCTGCACGCTCTGGCCGTCGAGCAGCTGAAGACCTACAACACGATGGCCCGGGCACTCCAACAGCAGTGGGACAAGGTCCCGGGCAGGGCGGAGCTGTCCGTGGCGCAAGACGAGCTGGCCCACGCCGCGAGGGACCTGTGGAAGGCCCTGGCTCCTGACGGGGTGCCGTACAACTTCCTTCCGGGCCACCGGGTCAGCCCCCAGGACGAAGGAGCGGCGAGCCAGAGCCTGCAACTGCTGGACACTCTCTGCCAGACCCTGTCCGAGGTGGAGGGCGCCCCTGACCTGAGAGGAGCCCTGCTGGAGGCGCAAGCAGCCACAGACTCCTTCGGTACCGCTGATGCCGAAACTGCGATCAAGGACCACTTGGAGCAGTTCAACACCCACCTGTCCCATGCGACGTGGACCGCCCGGAACACGCCCCACGAGCAGGACGTCGGCGCGCACATCGACGCTTGGAACGACGCCGCGAAGGACCTCTGGGAGCTCATCGCACCCGGCCAGTACTGGCAGCTGCTGCAGTTCCGGGTCAGCAGCCCTCAACCGCCCACTGCGCCTGCCCCCGATGAGCGCCAGCGGTGACCGCGATGCCGATGGCGCAGCTGCTGCAGGCCGTGGGCCAAGAGGTGCTCGCCGGGCAGGTGGAAGCCCTGTCATGCTGCCTGGCCGCCATCGACCACGAGGCGCTGCGCACCGGCGCCGAGGGCTACCCGGTGCCCCGCGTCGAGCGGGTGAGTGTGGAGCGGCCGGTCGCCGCGGCGACCGGGGGCGCGGTGCTGCCCGCGCAGCGGCACGCGCACGCCTCACTGCTGGAACTGATGGACCTGCCCTGCCTCACCGTCGAGCGTGCCGAACTCACCCTGTACCTGAACGTCCCCGAGCCGCCGGCCCCCGGCCGGCCGCTTCACTTCGTCTTCGCCCCGCCCGAGCAGGCCACCGTCACCGTGACCGTCCACCTCAGGCAGCTACCGCGGTCCCAGGAGCCGGCCTTGCCGGCTCTTCTGGCGATCAGTCTGGGCGCGGCCGGCAGCGCCGCCCCCTGGGACTTCACCGGCCACCCCCCGGGCACGCAGCAGACCGTGCAGGCCTGGAGTCTGCTGCTGGGCGTACGTCTGACCGCTCACCACCTGCCGAAGACGCTGCCGCCCGTCGCGGCCGCCGCGCTTGAGGAAGCCCTCGACGCCCTCACCCGGGCCACCTACCACTACTGCACCGGCGGCCGCCGTCTCCCACCGGCCGCCCTCGGCCCGCTCTTCGCCCAACTGGACGCGCGCCTGGCGCCGCATGCCAACGCCATGCCGGCACTGGCAGAGTTCGCCGCCACCGCACTGCCGCTGCGCAAGATGCTCACTCAAACTTGACGGGACCGCCTGCGGCTCTTCGCACACCCCAACGGCCGGCTGGGATGGTCCAGTCGCATCAGGTGTGCCGGGTCGTGGCCGTGTGTGGGTCGTCCCCGCGCACCCGCTGCGTCCTTGCCGCCTGGAACGGGGCACGGTTCCCGTGTGCCGGCCTGGTGCGCCCTTGGACGCTCTGGCCGGCGCTACGACATCTGCCACAGGAAGAAACGCTTCGCCGGTATCCGAAGGGGTGACTCCTCGCTTCAGATATGGCGGCTGCGTGCCGACTCGCCATAGTCATGGCTGTCGCGCCAGACATGTGCGCTGTTCCCCTATGCAGACACCGGAGGTGACCAGAAATGTTCGAAACGCGACGTGAGTTCAGGGACGCCGCCGAAGAAGCCCGCCCCGCGTACCTGCGCGCAGCCGGCGAACAGGACCAGGAAGGAGTGCGGCAAGCTTTCTCGCCCGAAGGGCTGGAGGTGGCTTTCGACGTCTACAAGGCCGCGCAGTGGGCTGTCGAAACCAAAAAGGGCGCAGGGCTGATCGTCGGCAATAGGCTGGACATGGACCATGTCGTGGCCACCGAAAAAATCGCGGGCATTGACGCCTCCATGATCAAAAATTTTGAAACAATGAGCGAGGCCACCAAGGAGAGCGGTCGGGGAGAAATCCTGGACTCCGGAAAATGGACAATTCTGGTTAACGACGCATGGCTGCTCGGCGGCATCCATTACATCGCGCAGTTCTTCCTCGCCTCCCCCCGCACCAAGGAGAACATCTACAGGACAGTACGCCCGGACTGGTTCAAGTCGGGCAGGCGCTTCCGTCCCGGCTTCACCGTATTCTCACGGGAATTGATCGGGCTTGTGGCATGCGGCTACTCATTCGACAGCCATAAGACCACCGGCGAGATCGCCTGGCTCCCTCACAAGAGCCATCACCCCGGAACCTTCACCTTCTCCCACTATCAGGCCAAGGTGAACGAATACACGAAGGGCACCAAGTGGCACGCATTGATCAGCAGCCTTCACCAGTAAGAGACGGGTGGTGGCGGCCGTGGCGGGCGTCTGCAACCGTCGCGCTATCGGCGGATCCGCCGCCGGATCCGCCGCGCCCACCCGCCGCCGCAGGAGGCCGTGCAGCCCGTCACCGGCGCGGCCAGCGGGCGCTCCTGGATCAAGGCGACGATCTAGGGCAGCCGGTCGTCCATCGGCTCTACCGGGGGCACCGGGGGTGAGTTGCAGGCCAGCCGGTCTCCTCGACCTCCGCGGGCATGCCTGTCAGGACGCGCGCCTGCCGGTCGCTGCGGGGGCCGACGAGCGGGAGGGAGCTCGGCTTGACCCCAGGGGTTCGCTGACCACCTCACGCTGTGTTCTCAGAACTGCGGCGTAATCGGGCAAGGCCCCTCATGAAGTGATCCGATTCGGACAGGCTGGGCCAGATGACAACACTTTCCGACGTCGTGTACCTGGCCATGGGGATCGGTGCGCTCGGTGCTGCCGTGCTTCCCCGGCTTGTCCTCCGCCGGCCGTTGTCGATGCCGATGGTGTTCCTCGCAGCGGGAATGCTGCTCGCTGTGCTGCCGACGTGGGTGCCTGTGTGGGTGCCGGTGGTGGAACCGGGGCGGGACCGGCTGTGGGTGGAGCACGCGACGGAGCTGTGCGTGATCGTGTCCCTGATGGGGGCCGGGCTCGCCCTCAACCGGCCCGTGGGCCGCCGTTCCTGGAGGGGGCCTTGGCGGTTGCTGGGCATCAGCATGCCGCTGACCATCGCGGCGATGGCCGTGGTCGCGGCGCTGGTCCTCCAGTGGCCGCTCGCCCCGGCCCTGTTGCTGGCGGCCGTGCTCTCGCCGACGGATCCCGTGCTGGCGGCGGAGGTGCGGGTGGGTGAACCCACCGACGCCGAGGACGACGAGGACGAGGTCCGGTTCTCCCTCACCGCCGAGGCAGGGCTGAACGACGGACTGGCCTTCCCGTTCGTCCTGGCAGCTCTCGCCCTGGCGGCGGCGCCCGGCGGCGCGTTGACGACAGGCTGGGTCGGGCCGTGGGTCCTCGTCGACGTACTGGTCCGCACCGGCGTCGGGGTCGCGGTCGGGCTCATCACAGGGCGGCTGCTGGGCTTGATGTTCTTCCGGGCCCGGCCTTCGGCGCTGCGGCTGTCCGAGCACATGGAGGGGTTCGTCGCCCTCGGCGCCACCTTCCTTGCCTACGGTGCCGCCGAATTGGTGCACGGCTACGGGTTCCTGGCCGTCTTCGTCACCGCCTGCACGATACGGGCCGCGGAACGCAGCCACGGCTACCACAAGGTCCTGCACGAATTCACCGAACAGATCGAACGGCTACTGACCGCCTTCCTGCTCTTCCTGCTCGGTGGCTACCTCGTCGCCTACGGACTGCCCTCTCTCACCTGGCAGGGGGCACTCGTCGGACTGCTCCTGGTACTCGTCGTGCGGCCCGCCGCGGGATGGATCGGGCTGCTCGGTGCCGGTACCGGACCTCGCGAACATCTGGTCGCGGCTGTGTTCGGGATCCGCGGCATCGGCTCCGCCTTCTACCTCGCCTACTCCCTCGGCCACAGCGACCGCTTCGACGCGCACGCACAGCAGTTGTGGGCCATCGTCGCCTTCACCATCCTGCTCTCCGTCCTGCTGCACGGCGCCACCGCCACCCCCGTCATCCGCCGCCTCGACCGCCTACGCCGCTCCTCCCCCACACCCCCCTGAACAACAGCCTGGCTGGTCCAGGTTCGTCGTACGCCTTCCCCTGGCCGTGCTCCTCTTCGGCGTTGTGAGCCCCGGCGCCATCGCGGCGCCCGCCGCCAGGCCGCATCCTCGGCCTGGACGGTGACCGTCAGCGGCCCGTCGCACCCGAACCCCGAAGGACTCGAAGGGCATGTCGTACGTCTGGCAGTAGGCGTCTCCGGTGCCATGGTGCCCCGCCGGGCAGATCGAGCCGGGCTCCGGCCAGCCCGACAGCCCCGTCCTGCACTGCGGCAGCCGTGATCCGGCGTGCAGGGGCGAGGAGCCACAGGCTTCACGTGGAGCTTCCAGGCATCCACGCCTCTCGCCCTCGGCGGCGCCTACGTCGAACTGCTCGCGTCGAAACTCGACGGATTCGCAGGACCGGACGCCCATGTGTGGCAATTGCTCCCCTTTTGCACCGGGGGAGCGGGTGCCCACTATGGCCGCTATTGAAAATGAGTGTCATCATCGTATAGAAATACGGGGTGCTCATCTCACGACAGGTGCTGGAGCGCCCGATGGCCGGAGTCCGGCCCTTCGCGCTCACCGCACTCCGGCATCCCACGGTCTCCACGCTCCTGGCGGATCACCGCGTCCTGCTGGCCGACCTTCTCGACGGCCTGGGGTCACCGCTGCACGTCGTGCTGCCCGAGATCTTCGAGGAGAACGTCGTCGGACTCCGGCAGGCGTTCGCCGAGGCGGGCGCCTCCGCTGACATCCTGTTCGCCAAGAAGGCGAACAAGGCAGGCTGTTACGTCACGTCGGCCGCCGCTCTCGGCGTCGGGGTCGACGTGGCCAGCACGCCCGAACTGATCAAGGCCCTGGCAGGCGGAGTCCCCGGACACCGGATCGGAATATCCGGCCCGGAGAAGGACGACACGCTGCACGCTCTCGCCGTTCAGCACGGCTGCCTGGTCGCCGTCGACTCGATCAGTGAGCTCCGCCGGCTCGCCGCAACCGCGCGGCTCGCTCGGCGGCAGGCCACTGTGGTGCTGCGGTCCCGGACGGTCGGCCAGCCCGGAAGCCGCTTCGGACTGTCCGCCGCCGAGCGGGATGCCGCTGTCGGTCTGTGCGCGGAACTCGCCGCCCACATCAGCCTCCGGGGATTCTCGTTCCACCTGAACGGCTACTCCACGGCGGAACGCGCGACGGCGGCGAACGAGATGATCGAACACTGCCTCGACGCCCGGCGGCGCGGCTCGCTCTCCGCGGAACTGGTCGACATCGGCGGCGGGTTGCCGGTTCGCTATGTCGATCCGCGGCTCTGGGACGAGTTCCTCGAGCAGAACGAGCCGGCCCACTACCACGCGGCCAGGGACTTCAAGGACTTCTATCCGTACGGCGGGCAGCCCGCGGCCCAGGCAGTGCGCGCGATCATGGCGCACCCGGTCGGCGGTGGCGAGAGCCTGTCTGCGAAGGCGGGACGCAACGGCATCCGGTTCGTCGTCGAGCCCGGCCGGGCCCTGTTGGACCAGGCCGGATTCACCATGTACCGCGTACAGCAGGTCGACGACCGACGGGACACCGACGGGTACGCCATCGTCACCGTCGCGGGCAGCAGTTTCAGTCTCTCCGAACAGTGGTTCAACAGTGACTACCTCCCCGACCCGCTGCTGATCTCCGCCCGGCCCGCCGCCGCCACCACCGCCGACGAGATGTTCCCGGCCTGCGTCGCAGGCTCGACGTGCCTGGAAAGCGACCTGGTGACCTGGCGGAAGATCGGCTTCCCGCGGCCCGTACAGCGCGGTGACCACCTGGTCTACCTCAACACCGCCGGCTACCAGATGGACTCCAACGAGTCACCGTTCCATGACGCCGCCCTGCCGTTGAAGGCCGTGATCCGGCTCGGTGACGAAGGGGCCCCGCCGCGCTGGCGACTGGACGGAATCTGATGCGACCCCGAACTAATCCGATGCGACCGCCGATGAAGGAGAAGCCTCGCATGTCACAGAGTTACGCCCCACCCGGGAAGTTGTGGCTGTTGCCGCAGTCCCAGCAAGAGGGACTGGACCTCGACCGCCGACAGGTGATCGCGGTCGTCGAGCAGGCCTACCGCGCGTTGCGCGAAGGCGGCTCCAACAACCCGGTCAAGACGATCATCGACGATCCCGACCACCGCTCGCTGAGCTATTCGATGGTGGCCAGGGACGCCGGTAGCGGCACTGTCTGCTTCAAGGCCGTCTACGAGTTCGACCCGCGCCGCAACCGGGACAGCTACCGGTTCCACTCGTTCGTCTTCCTCGTCGACGACACCACCGGGGCGCCCATCGCATTGATGGACGTGGTGAAGCTCGGACCGCTGCGGTCCTCGGCCACCACCGCGCTGTTCGCCCGCGCGGCCTGCCCCGACGCACGAAGCGCCCTGGTCGTCGGCACCGGTGTCCAGGGCCAGGCGGCACTGCCGATGCTGCTCGCGGCCCTGCCGAAGTTGGAGCGGCTGCAGGTGTTCGGCAGCTACCCCGACGGGCTGCGCGCCGTCCAGGACAGCGTCGAGGGCCGCGAGGTCGAGATCGTCAAGGATCTCAGGGAGGCCACCGGTGAGGCGGACATCGTGATCGGCGCCGCCGGCCTGTCCGTCACGGAGGAGGTCCGGCGTGACTGGATGAAGCCGGGCTCGGTCGCGGTACTCCTCGGGTACGGCGTGCACGCCGACGTGTGCCACCGCGCGGACTACCGGATCGCCACCGATACCGCCCAGATGCACGCCACCTGCGACGACCTGCGGGGCGCGGACGGCAGCCTGCCGTCGGTGGACGCCCAACTGCCGGACATCCTGCTCGGCCGGGCATCTGCCCGCCGCCATCCGGACGACGTGGTCTTCGCCTACAACAGCGGTATGGCGGTCACCGACGCCGCGCTGGGCCGGTACATAGCCGATCTCGCGCTGGCGGGCGGGCGCGGGGAAAAGGTCAGATTCTGGTGAGTAGCAAAACAACCGAAACGACCGAAACAACCGACACGACGGGTACGGCAGAGACCGGCGTCGGCTGGTGGGTCAAGAACTCGCGGACGCTGCTCAAGCTCGCGTTCCCGTTGATCCTGACCAACTTCGCCTATGTCGCGCTGACCACGGTGGACATCGTGATGCTGGGCAGGCTCGGCGCGGTCGAGATCGCCGCCGCCGGTCTGGCCATCGCGCTGTTCAACCAGCTGCGTACCACTGGAACAGGCCTGGTCACCGGAGTCAGCAACCTGGTGGCCGAGGCGCGGGTGCAGGGCGACCGGGAACGTATCGGCGCGCTGCTGTTCGCGGGGTTCTTCTGGGCGACCGTGTGCGGCGTGGTGTTCTGCGCGGTACTCCTGCTGGTCGGCCCGCTGCTCGTCCTACTGGGTCAGGACCCGGCGGTGGTCGACAAGGCAGGCGAGTTCCTGATGGTCCTGGCGCCGGGCATGCTGCCCTGCCTCTGGTTCCAGAACTTGCGGCACTTCACCACCGGGCTCAAGCGGCCCGGCCCGCTCCTGGCCATCACGCTGGCCTCGATCGGCGCGACCATCGGCCTGAACTACGCCTTGATCTACGGCAAGTTCGGCCTGCCCGCCTTCGGATTCGTCGGCGTCGCGATCGCCACCGTCACGGTGTTCCTGTTGTCCTTCCTGGCGTTCATCGCGGTGATCCTGCGAGACAGCGTCCTGCGCCCGTACCTCACGTCGCCCGACGCGCGGCGCTGGAACGGGGACGCGGTCCGATCCGTCTGGCGCCTCGGCCTGCCGATCTCGGGTACCTACGCCTCGGAGGCCGGGTTCTTCAGTGTGCTCACCCTGGTCATCGGCTCCCTGGGCGTCGACGCCCTGGCCGCGCAGACGGTGCTGAACCAGATCGTCTACATCGTCTTCATGATCTCCGCCGGGCTGTCGCACGCGGCGTCGATCCACATCAGCGAGGCCGACGGCGCGGGCGACTACGTGACAGCACGCAGAATGGGGCTCCTCGGCACGGCTTGGGGCGTCATCGCGACGCTGGCGGTCGCCGTCGTGTACCTGGCGATCCCGACCCCGATCGTGTCCTTGTTCATCTCGGCCGAGCACGCCGGCAACTCGGACATCGTCGCCCTGGCCGTGACCGGACTGCTGATCGCCGCCCTCATGCAGGTCTTCGACGCCACGCAGAACATCGGCAACGGCATCCTGCGCGGCATTGGCGACACCGCAGGTCCCTTCCGGATCTCCCTCGTCGGGTACTGGCTGATCGGGCTGCCCGCGGGCTACCTGCTCGGGGTGAGCGCCGACTGGGGCGTCGAGGGCGTCTGGATCGGTCAGACCATCGGCCTCGCGGCCACAGCCGCCATCCTGCTGGCCGCCTTCCTGCGCCGCGTCGACCGGCTCCACCGCGCCACGTCCAGCGCACCCGTCCCGCAACCGGAGTCGTCATGAACCACGTCCTCGCACCAGCCACTTCGGCCTCCTTGATACGCAGGGAAGTGGCGGGCCTGCCCCGCTACGATCCCGGCGCAGACCCGGACGAGGTGGCCGCCCTCAGCGGCTCCCGACGCGTGATCAAACTCTCCAACAACGAGAGCCCCTTCGACATCTCTCCGGCGGTCGCCGAAGCCGTACGCCTGGCCCTGGCCGACGGCGTCTCCCGCTACCCCGACCCCACCGGCAAACGGCTGGCCGAGGCCATCGGGAAGAGCCTGGACGTGCCTGCCGAGCGTGTCGTGCTCGGCAACGGTTCGGAGAACCTCCTGGAGCTGCTGTGCCAGGCCGTACTCGATCCCGGTGACCTGGTGGTCACCCAGGCGCCCGGGTTCAGCCTGCACGAGATCTTCCCCCGCGTCATGGGCGCCCGGGTCGAAAAGGTCCCGGTCACCGCCGAGTTCGGGTTCGACGCGGAGGCCTGGCGTGACGCGCTGGCCGCAGGCCCGAAACTCGTCTTCCTCGCCAACCCGTGCAACCCCACCGGCGCGATGCTCAACGCCGGCCAACTGGAGCGCGTGGTGGCCGCCACGCCGGCATCGGCCCTGCTGGTGCTCGACGAGGCGTACGGCGAGTTCGCCCGGCCCAACCCCGAGTACCCCGACGGGCTGGAGGCCCTGCGCGGACGGGACAGGCCGTGGATCGTGCTGCGGACCTTCTCCAAGGCCTACGGCCTGGCGGGGGTCCGGGTGGGGTACGGCGTCGCCTCCGACACCGCCCTGATCCAGGCACTGGACCGGGTCCGTACTCCGTACAACGTCAACCAGCCGGCCCAGGACGCCGCCATCGCCGCGCTGGGCGACCACGCCCACCTGGCGGACACGGTCCGCCGGACCGCTCTGGAGATCGCCAGGGTCACCGACCGGTTGCGCGGCGCGGGACTGGGCGTGATCCCGTCCTCGACCAACTTCCTGTTCATCGACACCGGCCGCCGCTCCGACCGGGTCGCCCAGGAACTGCACCGCGCCGGAATCATCGTCAAGGCGTGGCGCGAGCCGGGATACGAGAACTACATCCGAGCCTCACTGTCGACCCCCGCGGACAACGACGTCTTCGTGCGATGTCTGACGGAGATCTGCGCGAAGGACAAGCCGTGATCAGAAGCAAGATGTCCGACCTGATAGGGCGAACGCCCCTGCTCCGACTGCACGTGCGGGAAGGCGGGGCGACCGTCCTGCTCAAGATGGAGCAGTACAACCCCACCGGCACCGCCAAGATCCGGATGGCCAGGAACATGGTGGACGAGGCGGAGGCGGCGGGGCTGCTCACCCCCGGCGGGTGGCTGGTCGAGTCCACCTCCGGCAACACCGGACTCGGCCTGGCGCTCATAGCCGCCGAACGCGGATACAAGTTCACCGCCGTGGTGGACAACCACTCCAGTACGGACAAACTGCGCGGCATGCTCGCCTACGGCGCCGACATACTCAACGTCGCCGGCGACGAGGAAGGCCTCGCCACCGCCGAACGCGACACCGTGGCCGAGCGGCTCGCGGCCGATCACGGCGCGTACTGGACGGCGCAACACCGCAATCAGGGGAACCCCAACGGCTATCGGCCGCTCGCCCGCGAACTGCACGACGACCTGGGCGACGACATCCACTACCTGTACGGGGCCGTCGGCACCGGTGGTTCGCTCTGCGGCACCGGCCGCGTCCTGCGGGAACGCATCCCGGACCTGAAGATCATCGGCGTCGAGCCGGTGGGTTCCGTCGTCTTCGGCGGCAAGGGCGCGCCCTACCACCAGTCCGGCACCGGCACCCCCGAAGGCTCGGAGATCGGCGGCGTCGTCGACTACGAACTGATCGACGAGGGCGTCAAGGCCAGTGACTCGGAAGCCTTCGAGACCTGCCGCTACCTGGCCAGGAACTTCGGCATCCTGATCGGCGGCTCGGCGGGCGGCGTCGTCTACAAGGCTTTGGAACACGCACAGGGCGCCGGGCCCGAGACCACCATCGTCGTGCTCGTCTGCGACGGCGGCGACAAGTACCTGGACACCGTCTTCAACGACGACTGGATGGCGGCCAACGACCTGTTCGACGAACAAGTCGTCCGCCGGCTCGCCGCGATGCTGCGGTAACACGCCCCGCCCCGACCGGATGGCCAGCACCACCCGGCGCATCCGGTCAGCCGCCCGATGTGCGGTACGCGGTGCTCTGCGGCTGCCGCCGCAAAGCACCGTCACCCCCTGACGTGTTCCTCGACCGGGTTCTGCCAGGCGATCCGCCTGAGCTGCCAGGACCTTTCTGCCCTCGCCAACGAACTGGTACCTTCCTGCTAATGAAAACGAAAATGATAACCATAGCCACTGCGGCCCTGATGGTGCTCGCGGTTACGGGATGCACCGCAGACCCGGCTTCCGATGCCGGCAAGCGGGCAAAGACGACGGGGGCGGGCGCGACGACGACCTACCCGTTCACCCTCAAGAACTGCGGCACCGATGTGACCTACAAGGCCGCGCCGCAGAAGGTCGTCACCCTCAACCAGTCTGCCGCCGAGATCCTCATCCACCTGGGCGTGGGTGACCGGATCGCCGGGTCGGGCTACGAGATCGAGAAGACGCCGGACGCGATCGCCGCCCAGTACAAGAAGATTCCGCTCCTGTCCGCGCACGGGCAGGAGATCAAGCACGAGAAACTGCTCGAAGCGCAGCCGGACTTCGTCTACGGCTCCTTCGCGAGCATGTTCAGCGCCGAGCAGTCCGGCGACCGCAAGCAGCTCCACGACCTGGGCGTTCCGACCTACCTGACCGAGTTCGACTGCTCGTTCCACGAGAGCGTGGCGGGCGCGAACTTCGACATGATGTACGAGGAGTACCGCCGGCTGGGCAAGATCATGAACGTGCCCGCCGCCGGAGAGAAACTGGCCGTCGAGCAGCAGGCCGTCGTGCAGACGGCGCTGGGAGCCGTCAAGAAGCGGGACACTCCGCTGAGGGTGATGTGGTTCTACTCCACCTACGAGGGCACTCCGTGGGCAGCGGGCCCCGGTGGTCTGCCGCAGCACATCTCAGAGCTCGTCGGGGTCGAGAACATCTTCGCCGACGCGAAGACCAAGTGGGCGGAGGTGAGTTGGGACGAGGTCGCGGCCCGGAATCCCGACGTCATCATCCTGGCCGACCTGACCCGAGGCGAACCCAACGACACCGCCAAGGAGAAGATCGAGCTCCTCAAGAAGGACCCCCTCACCAGCAAGCTCACCGCGGTGAAGGGCGACCGGTTCATCTCCATCCCCGGCTCCCACATGGATCCCAGCTACGGCAGCGCGTCGGTGGTTCCCGCGCTGGTCGACGGCCTGAACCGGCTCGGGTGACATACCGCCATCATGACGATGAGTTCACACAAGACCGCCGCGCCGACCGGAAACGGGATCACCAGCCGTGAGACCGTTCCGGTGCGCCGGCGGCGCGCCTCGACGGTGGCGCTCTTCCTCCTGGCCGGGGCCGGGCTGCTGGTGTCGGTCGTCGCCGCGTCGCTGCTGGGCAGCGCGGACATCCGACCTCTGGATGTCCTCTCCACGATCCTGCGGCATGTCGGCCTGGGCGCTATCGCGCCCACCCCGCCCCTGCCGGGACTGCTGGACGCCCTGATCTGGGAGTCGCGCTTCCCCCGGGTGCTGCTGGCCGCCGCCGTCGGCATGGCCCTGGCGGTCTCAGGCGCCGTCCTGCAAGCGGTGACGAGGAATCCCCTGGCCGACCCCTACCTGCTGGGAGTCTCCTCCGGTGCCTCCACCGGCGCGGTCGCCGTGCTCCTGCTGGGCATCGGCGGAAGCATCTCCCTGTCCACCGGAGCCTTCGTCGGCGGCCTGGTCTCCTTCGGCCTGCTGCTGCTCCTCCTTGGCGGGGGGCGCGTGGCCAGCCCTTCCCGAGTCGTGCTCACCGGCGTGCTCGTGTCCCAGTTCTTCGCCGCGGTCACCTCGGTCATCCTCATGGTCAGCGGGGACGCGAACTCCACCCGGGGCTTCACCTACTGGCTGCTCGGCACCCTCGGCGGCGCCCGGTGGGAAGGGGTGACCGTCACCGTCGTGATCATCCTGATCGGTGTGGTCGCCGTCCAGTTCTTCGCGCCCGCCCTGGACGCCTTCACCTTCGGGTGGGACTCCGCGGCCGCCCTGGGGATCAACGTCACCGCGGCCCGCATCTGGCTGATGGTGCTGACCTCGGTCATCACGGCGGCCGCCGTGGCCGCCTCCGGCGCGATCGGCTTCATCGGACTGCTCATTCCGCATGCCGTCCGCATCCTGGTTGGCCCGATGCACCGCACTCTGCTGCCTTTGTCCGCGATCGTCGGTGCTGTCTTCCTCATCTGGGTGGATGCGTTCGCGCGGACGGCGTTCTCGCCCCACGAGCTGCCGGCCGGCGTCATCACAGCGCTTCTCGGCGCGCCCGCCTTCGCGCTGGTCCTGAAGCGTCTGGAGTCCTGATGGGCCACATCACCGCCACCCAACTCTGCTGGTCGGTCAAAGGCCACCGGCTGCTGGACAACATCGAGATAGCGGCACACAACGGAAAGACCGTCGGCCTCCTCGGCCCCAACGGCTCGGGCAAGTCGACCCTCCTGCGCCTGCTCGCCGGACTGCGGCGCCCCGACACCGGAACCATCCGCTACGACGACACGAGCCTGGACGACCTGCACCGCCGGGTGCTGGCCCGACGTCTCGCCGTCGTCGAACAGGACGTGTCCGCCCACCACCACGTCAACGTCCGCCAGGTCGTGGAACTCGGTCGCACACCGTTCCGCGGCCGCTTCGACGCCCTGACCGAGCATGACCGGCGGATCGTCGACGCCGCGCTGGAACGCACCGACATCACCGACAAACAGCACCAGAGCTGGCACACCCTCTCCGGAGGAGAGAAGCAGCGCACCCAACTCGCCCGCGCCCTCGCGCAAGAACCCCGGGAGATCCTGCTCGACGAACCCACCAACCACCTCGACATCCGCCACCAGCTCGAACTCCTCGACCTGCTGACCTCGCTGGACGTCACCTGCGTCGTCGCCCTGCACGACCTCAACCTCGCCGCCCGCTACTGCGACCACATCGTCGTCCTCGACCATGGCCAGGTCGCCGCAGCGGGCGCACCGGAGGCCGTGCTCACCCCGGACCTGATCAAGTCGGTCTACGGAGTCGATGTCCTCGTCGACCGCGAGCACACCACCGGCACCCTCCGCATCACTTACCTGGCTGCCACGGCCACGCTAACGACTGCCACGAAAGCGAGGCAACTCGATCCCCCGTAGGGTTCGTCAGCCGCCGACCACAACGACCTGGGCGCTGTCGTCGGCGGGTTCAGTGCAAGCTGTCGGCGTACACGCCATATTCATGTGCACGCCGACTCGCGCCCTTCTGGGCACCGAACCTCCAACCGCGTAAAGGAGCGTTGTACGAGGGGTCTGGCTGGTCGGAGACCGTAGCGGGGGCCTGCTACCGGGTCTGCGGGCTGGTCGGCGTGGTGAGCCTGGCGTAGAGGACGAGGTTGTTCGCGTAACGGCGGGTGTGGTGGTCGTAGGCGCCGGAGCACGTGACGAGGGCCAGCCGGTGGGCGCCTTCGGTTGAGAACAAGTCGGCCGGCAGCCGCGTCCGCGGGTATGTCCGCCGGGCGGTGATCTGGTAGCGGTAGACGCGCCCGTTGGCTCCCGTGACGTGGACGACGCTGCCCAGGCCCAAGGCGTGCAGGGTGGAGAAGGCGCCGAGCCCTTGCTGCGTGTCAACGTGTCCGGCTATCAGCACCGTCCCCCGGGCTGCACCGGGGGTGGCGCCCAGTGCCCACCATCCGCTCTGCGGGCCCTCTTCCGGCAGGGCCAGGCTCCCGTCCGGCCGGGCAGCGACGGGGTTCACCTTGGCCTGGAGGCCCTTGGGCCCGCGGATGAGCACGGGCAGGGAGGGTTGGGTCCCGACGGTCGAGCGGGTGGCAGGCAGGGCGCCCTCCTCGGCAGCCGGATAAGGACTGCCGAGGAGGGCCCATCCCGCCGCCATTGCCAGGCAGCCGCTCACGGCAGCGCCGGCGGTCAGGATTTTCCGCCCGTGCATCGTTGTCAGCGGGTGCCGGTGTGGCGGCGGCGAGCCAGCCAGAAGGCCGCGCCGGCGGTCAGGACGCCTCCACCCACGAGGCTGACGGCGCCGATCGTGTCGTAGCGGGAGTCGTCAGCGGCGAAGTGGCCGCCGCTGCCCGCGCTGATCGTGGCGGCTTCCTTCCCGTGGTGGCAGGTGCCGCCGCGGACCATGTCATGGTGCATGGCCACCACGGGGCGGGCGGCTCGTGCGGCGGCGACGACCTCGGCGTTACCGCCCACGGAGATCTCGCGGTCGATCAAGGCCAGGGCCTGACTGTGAGCGGCGTCCTGGCTGGAAAGCCAGGCAGCGTCATAGGCTGCCGTCCCTGCCTGGGCCTGCACGGCAGCCAGCTTCCTCTGCTGATCCGCAGTAAGGGAGGCCGGCAGGGCGATGTCGAGCTTGGCGGCCAGCGTCTTCAGACCGGCGTCCAGCTTGGTGTGGTGGCGGACCAGCACAGCGCCGACGCCCTTCACGCAGGCCGTCGTCGCGTGCTTCTGCGCGTCGCTTCCGGCCGCGATCTCCGCCAAGTTAACCTGGTGCGCCGCTTTCGCGAAAGCGGTGTCCTGCTCGGCGGCTGACGCGCTCGGCACGCTCAGGAAGGCGGCGGCTATGAGGGCGGTGGTGACCACCAGTCGGTTCGGCATTGTTGCTCCTTTGCGCGTGCGGGCATCACGGCACGCATCTGAAATGGCGCCTTGTAGCACCGAGCACCATTCCTTCCGCGCGGACACGCCGTGGCCACGCCAACGGATCCACATTCACCACAACAGCCCAATCGAAGTCGACCGGCCGGATGAACTGCCGGTCGATCCTCGGGCATCACCGCCGCTGCAGTGGGAGGTCGAGTCGGTCCGCACTGATCCGCCTCAAGGCCCTGCGAGCACCTCAGCGCGCGGGGCCCACCACCGGAGGAAGTGACCGGCAGGCGGATCGTCCGCGCAGCCAATGGTCAAGGTGAGTACGGTGACGAGCAGAGCGGCGTGGGCCATGCGCCAAGGCACGCGGCAGATGAATTCTGTGGTCACCGGCCGATCCTGAAACGGGCGCCACCGGCCCTCCCCTGAAGGTCACGGGCAGGCGTGCACGCGCCGACCACCGCCCGGCAAGAGCAACGGGTATTCGATGACCCGCCACAACTGACACTATGATCAATGTTCAGCGGTGTCGGTCACGATGCGCTGTCACCGGCCATCCCTACCGGCAACCTGCCCGAACAAACCCTCGCCGCCGCACAGGCGACTACGGCCGGCAGGAACACGGTCTGGCGGAGCCGTGGCCGGTTTTACGGTGGGTGTGTTGGGGCTTCGGCCCGGGGGGTTTCTTGAAGCCTGGACATGTCCTCCGGTCTGGGCTGGGGCGGGTACGAGCGCTTTCCAGGAAGGATCCGGTCGGTCGGCGAGACGGCGTCGTTCGGGCAGTCCGTCAGCCGAACAGCGACGGGGGCAAGTACCGGAAGGCGGAAGAGGTGGGCGTCTCGAACTGTGGCCGCTGATCGAGCCGTTACTGCCGAAACCGACGCCCAAGCCGGTCGCGGGGCGGCCGCGGGTTCCTAACCGGCAGGCTCTGTGCGGGATCCTGTTCGTGCTGCACACCGGTATCCAGTGGGAGTACCTGCCCCAGGAGCTCGGCTTCGGCTCAGGGATGACCTGCTGGCGGCGCCTTGCCGCGTGGAACGAAGCCGGCGTGTGAGACCGCCTGCACGCAGTCCTGCTGTCGAGGCTGCGGGCGGCGAAGCAGTTGGACTGGTCCCGGGCGGTGATCGACTCCAGCCACGTCCGGGCCGCTCGGCGGCCCAAAAGCGGTCCCAGCCCGGTCGACCGCGCACGGCCGGGCAGCAAGCACCACGTCCTCGTCGACGGACAGGGCATCCCGCTCGCGGTGTCGCTGACCGGCGGCAACCGCAACGACCCCGGATGGACCCGAAGCGGGGCCATCTGCCCGGCGGCGGGACTCAAATGGAGATCATGGAATTCGGAGACCGAGCCCGGCAGACCCCAGTCGGCCCACCCACGGAGATGCCCAAGTGACAGAAGCAGATCCCGACGTCGTGGTCGCCTGGACCCGAGGTGACACCACGGTCCGGTGGAGCGGCCCCGCGGGGAACGTCGAGAAGCAGTACGAGCTGCCACCACAGGATGTCCTGGCGTGGCGCGAGTACGGGGAGACGCTGGTGCTGGTGGTGGAAGCCATCAACAGCGCACCCTTCACCCCGTCGGACAACGCGGTGGTCTACCGTGCCGACGGCTCGGAGCGGTGCCGGCTGCACCCGCCGCGCGACCTGCTGCCGAACCCGGACGATGTTCATGGCTTCTACACCGCCTTCCCGCAGGACGGTCGGCCGCTCGTGATCATCGTCACGCGCAACGCGGGCGATTTCCAGGGCCGTATCGACCTGGAGACCGGCGAGATCGCGGAGACCAACACCTGGCGCTGAACCGGAGGAAAACGGGCGGAGACCGTGCGGGACGGCACCAACCGGAAGGGAAGGCACCTGATACAGCGGCACGTATGAGCGGCCTCTCTGACCGCCCAGCCAGGCCCTGGTCGGCGGTCCACGACAATGCCCACATCCGCCGGCGGAACGGTGTACGTGATTACTCGATCCACGGACAGACGACCTGTGCTGAAAGTCGGGGTATGGGGAGCGGCCGGCGTGGGGCTCACCATTTGGGGACTGCGGGGACAGCCAGGCCGCCACCGCCCGCGGTCACGTCCAGGCGCAGCCGCTTGAAGCGGAGCGGGTGACGGAAAGCGCCCGCGGCCGACTATCGCGCACGGTCACAGCGACCAAAATCGGATGTGACACGAGCAGACCGGCCCCAAGATTCGAAGTCGGGTCGCCCGGAGGGATCGTGCCTCCGAGCTCCCACAGAACCGTGCGTAACAGTCGCCCGTTACACGGCTCTTGCACCTTGATCACCACGCCGTCCCGGCTCGGGCCTGACAAGGTCATCGCGCCCGCCCATTCAAGCGGAGTCTGCGCACGATGGCGCCCGGTCGCATGGAAACGGGCCGGCGGAGCACACCTCCTGCATGGGAACAGTGGTGCACGTACCGCAGACGAGGGACATGATCGGTGAGGAGTTGTCCGGAGACGAAGCATGGACCGCGCTGCGCCGCTACGGGGGCCGCCGGCTGGCGACCGACGCGTTCCTGCGCTTCCGGTACGCCGACGGGTTCAGCTTCGCGCGGGCCCTCGCCTTCCAGTTGGTCATCGGGATGGTGCCGTTCGCCATCGCCCTGGTCGGGGTCTCTGCGGCGGCCCACACCGAAAGCGTCGGACGGCTGATCGAACTGACCTTGGGTGAGATCGTTCCGGCGGCCAGCGCCGAGCTCGTGAGTGAGGGATTGCTGGCCACCCGCACGCATGCCGGCGCCGACATGGCGGGCACCGTGGCCATGTGGCTGGGCCTCGGTTTCGCCGTACTGAACCTCGCATCGGCCATGGGCCAGGTCGAGCGGGGGTGCAACCGCATCTACGGGATAGAACGCGACCGGCCGTTCCTGGAGAAGTACGGCCGCAGTCTGCTGCTTGCGGTCGGTGCGGGCGGGCCGCTGGTGCTCGGCTTTCTCGTGACGGTGGCCGGCGGGGCGGTGGGCAGGGCCGTAACGGAGGTGTTTGGCTGGCCCGGCGCGTGGCTGAGCTGGTGGGATTGGGGGAAGGTCCCGGTGGGCGTGGCACTCGCCTGCATGGCATCGGCGGTCGTCCTGCGGTGGGCGCCCCGGCGCGACCAACCGGGTTACACCTGGCTGGCGTTCGGCTCCGTCGTACAGCTCGTCCTGTGGATCACGGCTACCTGGCTGCTGGCCCTCTACGTGGGACACAGCGGGTCCTTCGGTTCGTTGTACGGGCCGCTGACAGCCCTGATGGCCCTGTTCCTCTGGGCCAACCTGGCCGGCATCGCGCTCTTCTTGGGCGTGGCCTTCGCTGCCCAACTGGAGGCCGCCCGAGCCGGCATCACCAGGCCCGTGCATCCGGATCCCGGTTCCGGACCCTGACCGACTGTCGCAGGAGCCCGCAGCTGTGGTGGGGCTCTGCACGAGCCGGGCACCTCCCTCGCCGTGAGGTCCAGGCGCAGACGCTTGAAGCGTACCGGGTGGCGGTGACGCCGCCGCGGTCAACGGAGGTGTCGGCGCTGATCTCCGCAACGAGATCGGGGCGGACCAGGATCACGCCTGGGACGTCACGGCCGCCCCGGGCCGAGGCGAACCGCACCCTGATCCAGGGAGGGCGGCGCCGGCTGTGATGAGGTGCTCGCCGACCTGCCGGGCCGCCTCCGGGAGCAGGGGAACGGTGCGCCCGATGGCGCGCAGATGGCCGAGGGTGTCGTAGCGGCCCAGGACCAGGATCTGGGGGTGGGCCAGGCTGCTCGTGATGCCCCGATGATCGCCTCGGTGGTGTCGCGGCACCGGATTTCAGGCCTTCTTCTCCGGGCGTGGCAGCGGCTGTGAGTGCCCTCTCGCAGCGGCAGGTGGCAAGGGGTCGGGGGCGGGGGCCGTTCGCAGCGCAAGCAGCGTGGTGGTGGTGACCGGCTTGATGTCCAGGGTGACCTTGACGGTGTACCCGCCGGGGAGCGTCTCGCTCCGGACGGTCCCGTCCGCGGTCACCACGTCGCTGTAGACGACCGTGGAGTCGCTGTCGCGCACGTAGTCGCGGCGGACGGGGTCACCGGGGCGATCCTGCCGGGAAGCAAGCCGTTCAACAACGCCGTCCGGCACTTCATGTGGCAGTCCAGCCTGACGTTTTTCTACGGGGCGCGGGCTGCCAAGCGGCTCGGCGACGCCCACGAGTGGGGCGAGACGTGCACGCGGTACTCGTCGGCGCGGCATGCGCCATGGCACTCGCCCTGGTCGGCGGTGTGCTGTACTGGCCCACCACGCTGCTGATCGGCGCCGAAGGGCAGTGTGACGAGCCCAAGGGCGTGGATCGCCTGGCACAGGTCTCGGCCGTCGCCGTTCCACCGGCGCGGCCCCCGTGCGGGGCGCGAGCGGCGCCGAGTGCCTGGACGACAGCGGCACCGAAGTCTGGCTGGTCGCCGACACGTACTACACCTACGACGGCGATCCCGACAAGGTGGTTGACCACTACTGGGCCGCAGCTCCGGCCGCGGGCTGGAAGGCCACCGGGTCACGCCCGGAGATCACCCCTGGCTTCCCGCTCAAGGACATGTGCTTCCGCAAGGAAGTGGGCGGGAATCCGACGCTGCTCAGGGTCTCGTACTGCGCGGACAAGGAGTACTTCGTATCCGTGAACGCGGTCCTCGAAAGGATCCCGGCCGAGCTGCTGAACCGGCCGCCAGTCAGCATGGGGCGCCCACCGGGTCCGTACGGACCTGGTGGGCGCCCCTCGTCATTCCGTCGGCGGCTACCCGCTTCACGCGCTTCTCGACTCCGGACGCACTCGCTCACCCAACTGCATTGACCGTCCGGTGATGTGTCCCCTGAACTTTCTTCGCGGCCAGCGTCACACCACAGCGGATCTTCCCGCCTGTAGCAGGCAAGAGGGAATCCGACCGGCGCCCGCGTCCCGTGCGGACCGCCACGGGTCGCGATCCTCCTCGCCGCGCTGGGCCCGGTTGAAGCCACGTGGCGTTCTTCGCCGAAGGAATGGCCGCGCAGTGGCTGAACCGGGATCCGAGCCAGTCTCCACCGCAGGTGGGCCGTGCGGGAGTCCATGAACCCTTCGCTATCCCGCGTGTCTAGGACGGCCTTTCTTGGCTCCGGGGTAACGGGTTCGGCTGGCCCCACCTGAGGAACGGTTTGAAGTGGCCGCACCTGGCTGCCTGGTGGCACCGGTGCACGCGGTTGGAGTCGTGCCGGATTGACCCGCTTGGCGGCCGGGATCACGCTGTGTGGCTTCGTGGTCACGGCCGTGTCAGTCGAACAGGCCGTTTACCGAGTGGGACCAGACCTTCACCGACAAGCGGCTCTGCCAGGCCATCGTCGACCGGCTTACATGCGAAGCCCACATCATCGAGACCGGAACCCAGTCATTCCGTCTCGCCGGCACCACCGCCAAGCGGCAGGCCGCCGCGGCCTGACCTCTCCGTAGACCGAAACGTCGACGGGCAGGCACCCATAAAGGTGCCCGCCCGTTCACATGCCTGTCAGGGGACGCGCCCGGGCGGGCTCGTGCGCCACACGCTACCGGTCCTCGACAGCCGCCCCCTGCACCTCGATCGCTCCGCCCCAGGACAGCCCGAAAACGTCACCCGATCGAGGGGGCACGGGAATTCTTGTGAATGGCCGGGCATGCTCCTCGCTTCACTTGATCAAGCTCTCAAGAGTGGGGGAGGCCCTGCGAGCGCCGGGCCCGGTGGGTGCTACGTCACGCTTTGGCGCTGTTCATGCCGCTGGTGACGACAATCGCGGCCACATCGCCGTTATTGGTCCGCCCCAACCAGACGACGCCACCCGACTGGGCCGTGAACGTGACGAGATCGGCTTGTTGCGACTCGTCGCTGATCCGCTCGCACCCGTCCGGCAGCTGTCCACTGTCACGCGGCTCCCAATGGCCATCCACACACGTGCGAAATGGCGCGGACAAGGTCGTCCACGCACCTGCGTCGGCGAAACAGCCAACATTGGCGTCGGAGTAAAAGCGGGGTTCCTCGCCTGGCTGAAGCCGGTCGACATCGTCCTCGACACCCAGGCCCATCTCCCACCCGATCACAGGGTCGTCGCTGATGCGCAGGCGCGTCGCGGCACACTCAACGCCATCGAAGTGCTCGCCGAAGAACTCGTACGGGCCCGCCGTCCATGCGATCTCCACTCGGTAGACGCCTGGGGGAATGCGCACCGCCAGCTCCCGCGAGGGCCTCGTTGGCACTCCCTTCTCGTATCTCCAGGTGTCATCGTCATCCCACGGCGCATCGACGACAAGACGGCCACTGGGTACACGAATAGTGGTCACCTCCTCGATGCCCGTCACAACGATGGGTGTTGTCGGATCGTCGTACACCGTCCCCAGGTGAGCGCCGGGCGTGAAAGCCGTCTCCAGGTACCAGGTGGCCTCAGGCCCGGCTGCCAGCCGAGCGTCTCCGGCCCACTTCATGTCTCACCCCTCCTCGCCGCCCGGCCGGGCGGTCAACCGAAACGTATGTGGGCCCGCTGACATCGGCACTTCGCGCATCGATCTCAAGTTCCGGCTGCCCGGCCGATCACCCTGCTGCGCGGCTAGACGGGAGTAGGCCTGGGGAGTTGCGATGAGTAACTCTGAGGCCATGTGAGCACGAGGTGGGGACATTCAAATGTCTCCATCAGGGGTGGGGCCACTTCAACCCGTTCCTCCGGGACACCACCTGAACCATTCACCCACACGGCCCAAAGGTGGGGCCACTGCGGACCGTTCCGGTGGGGCCAAAACAACCCGTTGAAAACACCCGCGCGACGTATCGCTCCTGCGGAGGCAGCTGAAGCCGGATGCCGCCTTCGGACCGAACACGTACGAGCCTGGCGGTCTCGTGGCAACCGCCCGTCTGACGTAGTTCCACGAGGAGATGCTGAGACGACATCCTCACGGTCCGGCTCCGCAGAGTCACCCCGATGAGACACTTCATAGTGTCTGGAGAACCGTCCAGCTTCTGCTCGTAGGCCACCCCTGCACGCAGCGCAGCCGGGCCCGGCACCGACTGCGCAGCCTGTGCCAGCATCGGCTCAACCGGCGGTCTCAGCATCACCCCCGGGGCCTGCCTTCCGTCCTCCCTCCAGAGTCCCCGGGCCGGACACACCCGGCCCGGCAACCGTCCAGGGCGTCATCCATCCGAGGGGCCGCCGGGGCCGTCTGACGAGCTGTAGGACCTGTGTACGGCACGGTAACGGCATGCGCCGCTGGTCCCTGCCCCTGCTCCTCACACCCACAGCCGCCCGGAACTGCCCCCACTGCACAAACCCGTCACCATCGTCGCTCTGCTGGCCACTCCCGAGGCCGCGCGACCCACCATCCCAGCCGCAAGCCGGAACGTGATCCCGATGCGCAGAAGCTGACACCGTCCGAGGGGAATCGGCGCGACACGACCAGCCGCCGTTCACTACTGTCACCTGCGAAAGGATGTGGACATGGCACTGGTCAAAAAGGGATCGCGGCTCGTCACCGTGGACGGCACCACTTACCGGTGGGGACTCCGCGGACGGCCGACCTACGACCAGGGACTGGTACACCCAGCCATCGGTGAGTCCTTCTGCTTTCCGCTCCCCACATCCCCAGTTGGTTCACTCCGTGAACCAACTGGGGGCGCAGAGCCGCAGTGAGGAAAATGCAAGATCCGCATCACACCCGCCACCTCACCGGCAGCAGCGCCTGACCACTCCGCGGTGGTCTGCCCCAAGCACCCGGTCGGGGCAGGCCTCCCGACCGGGAAGCAGGGACTTCTTTGGCCGTTCCGTGGCCTCCGTTCTGGGCAACGCCGCAAGTTCGTGTATCGCGCACGACTGATGGAAGCCAGTGCAGCCGGTGAAGGCTTCGGCCCCGGCCCTTTCGGGATCCTCAGGGATCGGAGAGGGGCGGGGCCGAAGATGGGTGCGGGCAGCTCAGTAGCTGCCTTGGGAGTTACTGGGTCATGGCACCGAAGGACGATCCAACGGTGGGCAGGCCTTTCCAGCCTGGTAGGTCTGCACCGGGTCAGCGGCGCGGGAGAGCAGCTTGGCCCAGGGGAGGGCGTGGACTGCGCCGTGCGGGTCGGCCCGTCGGGCATGCCGACGTACAGGTGGCTGGCGCCGGCCGTGAAGTAGGCGCCCACCTTCTGTGAAGTTCCCGGCGTGCCCGGCAGGCCCGCTGTGCCGGCCTCGACGACCAAGTCGGTGGCGCCCGGTGCACCGACGGGCGGGATGACACGGATCGAGCCGGCGTCCTTGACTGTGCCGAGGTCCTCGCCGGGGACGCCGACTGCGACGAGCAGGTTCTGGGCGGTGCTGACGGCGCCGGGCTGGAGGCTTACGGCGGACACCTCCTTACCGAACTGGTCACCGGCTTCGTCGTCGCCCGTGATGTCGGCCGTGCCCTGGAAGATGTCGTGCAGTTGGGTGACGTTGCCGGCACCGGTGACGCGGAGGGTTACCACGCGGCCGGAGTCCTGGATGCCGGCGGTGGCGGTGTCCTCTCCCGGGGAGCCGACGGCGATGATCGTGTCCGTGGCGGGAGCGATGCCCGCGCTCGTGCGGTAGGGGACGGCTGAGAGCGCAGCGCCGAACAGGTCGCCCGTCTCCGCAGTGCCGCTGATGATGTCGCTGTCCTGATCGAGGAACATCAGCGAGTCGGGGGTGCCGGTGGCATCGAGCTTGTGGCTGAAGATCTGGATGCTGCCCGAGGTCGTCTTGGTGCCGATCGCCTCGTCCGGGGAGCCGATCACGATGTGCTGTGGCGAGGCGGCTACCGAGGTGCCGAACCGGTCACCCTTCTCCGGCTCGCCGCCGATGCCCGCCTTGCCTTGGTGGATGGAGACGTTGGTGGTGCCGGTGCCGTGCAGGTAGAAGACGCTTCCGGTGTCGACGACGCCGTCTACGTCCTCGCCGGGAGCGCCGATCACCAGGTACGGCTCACCGGTGGCAGTGGCACCGGCAGCCAGAGCGTGGCCCATTCGGTCACCGGCCTCAGGACCCCAGGCGGCCATGGCCGAGTTGCCCTGCTCCAGCAGGAGGACGGCCCGCGGGTGTTCTCCACGCGAGCCACGCACGTCAGTCGGCCGCGGGCTCCACGCCCCGTACGCGCGTCACCCTGCGGCTGAACTCCAGGCGCCCCGCCGCCGGGAGCAGCCACCGGCTACAGGGTGATGGCCAGCAGGATCACGGCCATCGGCGGGATCAGCGCGGCTCGCCCAGCCCACCGGCGCGCCCTGGCCAGCGCCGGGCGGCCGGGGAGCAGCCGGGAGACCACCACGAGCAGCGGGGTGATGGTCCAGGACGCCCACCAGAAGGCCATGGTGACCGCCACGGTCTGGGGGTGGGCGTCCGTGGCCATCGGGGCGAGCGCTCCGAAGAAGAGGGCCACGGGAATAAGGAGCACCGTCCAGGCCGTCGTCCACATCGACACCCCGTCGGGGCCCAAGTTCTCAGCGGGACGGGCGGCGGTCGGGGCTGGGATCGCTTCAGGCATGGGCACAGCCAAGCAGCTCCGGCTGCCGATTGCCTGCGCGGGTGTACTCAAGGCACCTCGCTCCTGGTACTCATCTGGCCCGGGCGGCCAGCGCCGGGATCCCGGTGCCGGCCGGTGCGCGCCGTCGACACCGCGCGGGGGCCGCCCTCTGCCAGCAACGGCAGTCACAGCACGGTGCCGTGCAGAGCGCGACGCTCTGCGGGCATCGACTAGCGGCGGGCCGCGAGGCCGGTCTGGAGTTCCTCGCCGATCGCGTCGCACAGCGGCGCCAGGACCTCGGCGGCCGCCGTGTGGGACAGGTAGGCCGGGGCGACCTCAAGCATCAGCTCTCCCAGCGCGTGGTTGTGGGCGGCGATGTCGTCGACGACGCGGCGCAGCGAGCGTGATCCGCCGGCGGGCCCTCGATCAGCGTGGGCGGGGTGGTGCGGACGTCGCGGACGGCCTGGCGGACCACCGCGTGCACCGTCGGCTCGTCGAAGGCCTTTGAGCTATTGTGGGCGAGCGTGGCGAGGCGGCGGGTGATGAGCTCCGCGACGTCGTCCGTGCGGTCGGCGACGGCGATCAGGGCGCGAGGCCATTGAGGAGGAGGGCGTGAGCGTCCCGAGGGCTGTCTGCGTGCATCCAGGCATCGTAGGTCGAACAGCTCGGGCGCCGGAGTCACGCCTGTCACTGGTCGGGAAGCGCCGTCCACCACCAATTCGAGCCTCTGTCGCAGTTCGCCGCAGCAGCCCACCACGCAACGCACTGCCACGAGAAAGCCGAGGCCCGACCTGATCCCTGTCCCCGGCACGCACCACGGCGGTCCCGCCCGCGTTGGAGCCGCCCCCGCACACCGCCTCCGAGCGTCTGGAGCCCCGGGCCCGCGCACCCGCCGGCGGCCTGGTCCGCCCGGCTTCATCAAGGTCTCTTCCGGATAATCCACCTCGGATCGAATTGCTCTACGCTGGCAGGCATGACCGCCATGACACCCGCGCGCACCGAACCGGACCTGTCGTTCCTCCTCGACCACACCAGTCACGTCCTGCGGAGCAAGATGTCCGCCGCCCTCGCCGAGATCGGTCTGACCGCCCGCATGCACTGCGTGCTCGTCCACGCCCTGGAGGAGGAGCGCACCCAGATCCAGCTCGCCGAGATCGGCGACATGGACAAGACCACGATGGTGGTGACGGTCGACGCCCTGGAGAAGGCAGGCCTGGCCGAGCGCCGCCCCTCCCGTACGGACCGGCGGGCCCGGATCATCGCCGTCACCGACGAGGGCGCCCGCATCGCCGGGCAGAGCCAGAAGATCGTCGACCGCGTGCATCACGACGCCCTGGCCGCCCTCCCCGAAGGGGACCGGGAGACCCTCCTGCGGGCCCTGAACCGCCTGGTCGACGACGGCCTGGCGACCCCCGCCGAGACACCGCGCAGCGCCCGCCGGGCGCGCCAGTCCAGGTAGACGCGAAGCGAGGACAAAAATAAGACCGAAGAAAATCGTCTGCAACAAAACCATCTGCTACGGTCACTCCTGTCGCCCCAATTGACAGGAGGCACCGCATGTTCGCCACATCCGGCTCCGCGCCGCCGCCCGCTTCTCCCGCCACTCCGCGCTCACGCCGGCTCGCCCTCGCAGTCATCGCCTCCGGGATGCTGATGACCGTCCTTGACGGCTCCATCGTGACCGTGGCGATGCCGGCCATCCAGAGCGACCTGGGCTTCACCCCCGCCGGCCTCAGCTGGGTCGTCAACGCCTACCTCATCGCGTTCGGCAGCCTGCTCCTGCTGGCCGGCCGGCTCGGCGACCTGATCGGCCGCAGGCGCATGTTCCTGGCCGGCACCGCCGTCTTCACCGCCGCCTCGCTGCTCGCCGGCATGGCCACTTCACCCGCCGTACTGGTCGCCGCCCGCTTCCTCCAGGGCATCGGCAGCGCGATGGCCTCCGCCGTCAGCCTGGGCATCCTGGTGACCCTGTTCACCGAGCCCAGGGAGCGGGCCAAGGCCATCGGCGTCTTCAGCTTCACCGGCGCGGCGGGCGCGTCCATCGGCCAGGTCCTGGGCGGCGTACTGACCGACGCGCTGAACTGGCACTGGATCTTCTACATCAACCTGCCGATCGGACTCGCCGCCCTCGCAATCGCCGTACGCGTCCTGCCCGGTGACCGCGGCCTCGGCCGCGGGGCGGGCGCGGACGTCCTGGGCGCCGCCCTGGTCACCGCCGGCCTGATGCTCGGCATCTACACCGTGGTCAAGGCCGAGGAGTACGGCTGGACCTCGGCGCGGACCCTCGGCTCCGGCGCCCTCGCCGCCGTCCTGCTCGCCGCGTTCCTCATCCGTCAGGCCACCGTGAAGAACCCTCTGATGCCACTGCGGATCTTCCGCTCGCGCAGTGTCTTGGGCGCCAACCTGGTCCAGATCCTGATGGTCGCCGCGCTCTTCTCCTTCCAGATCCTCGTCACGCTCTACCTCCAGAAGGTGCTCGGGTACGGCGCCGCCGAGACCGGGCTGGCGATGCTCCCGGCGGCGGCCGTCATCGGCGCCGTCTCTCTGGGGGTCTCCGCCCGCCTCAACGCCCGCTTCGGTGAGCGCAACGTCCTGCTGGTGGGCATCGCGCTCCTCATCGGGGTCCTCGCCCTCCTCACCCGCGTCCCCGTGCGGGCCAGTTACGCCGTCGACCTCCTCCCGGTCATGCTGCTCGCCGCGGGCTTCGGCCTCGCGCTGCCGGCGCTGACCGCACTGGGCATGTCCGGCGCGAGTGAGGAGGACGCCGGGCTCGCGTCCGGGCTGTTCAACACCACGCAGCAGATCGGCATGGCCCTGGGCGTCGCGGTCCTGTCCACCCTGGCCGCCTCCCGCACCGAGAGCCTCGCGGCGGAGGGCCGGACGGCGGCCGAGGCCCTGACCGGCGGATACCACCTGGCCTTCGCGGTGGGTGCGGGACTCCTGGTCACCGCCTTCGCCGTCGCCTTCGCGACGCTTCGCCGCCCCGGGCCCCAGGCCGCCCAGCAGCCCGCTGACAGGCCGGCTCCCGCCCACGCCGCCGCGCTCTGAGCCGCCCGCCCCCTTCCAGCCCCCACCACTCCCACCCCATCCCGACCACCGAAAGGCTGATCCCCATGAGCGAGAAGACCGACACCGAGACCACCGCCGGTACCACCCAGAACGACGGCCCGGCTCCCCGGGTGCTCACCGACCAGGAGCTCTCCCAGCTGATGGGCCGCCAGCAGTTCGGCGTACTCGCGAGCGTCAGGAGCACCGGCCACCCGCACCTGTCGACCGTCCTCTACGAGTGGAACGCCGAGGAGCGCCTCCTGCGGGTCTCCTCCACCGCCGACCGCCTCAAGGTCCGCCAGTTGCGCCGCGACCCGCACACCTCACTGCACGTCAGCGGCCCGGACGTCTGGTCGTTCGCCGTGGCGGAGGGCGAGGCCGAGATAGTGGACCCGGCGGACAGCGCGGCGGACGGCGAGCAGCCGCTGCCCGACCGGCGCGTGATGATCCTGATCCGGGTCTCCCGCCTGTACGGGACCGCCCTGGACCTCCCCGCCCAGGACTGACGGGGGTCGGGCGACTGAGCGTGCTTGCGCGCGCATCACGTACCCCACGGGGAGGGTCTCGACGGCGGCGAGGACTGACGTCGACGACCGCGCGCGCCGGCCCACGCCGCCGCAGCGTGCGCCCGCGCCCGCCCCGCCGCCGGTAGAGGTGGATGCGCCGAACACCCGGGCTCAGCGATTGATGTCCCCGTCACAGGTCACAGGCGGTAGAGTAGGCGACAGTTGCTTTATGGCAACTATTTAGGAGATGAACAGTGGTCGACAGTCGGAAGATGCGGATGACCTCCGCTCTTGCCGGTTCGCACGAAGTTCGTTGAGCGCGACCGCCATGCGTCGACGGCCGCCTCGGCGAGCCGCCCGATCTACACGGCCACTTCTCGGAGAAATGACGCTCACCATGACGAATTTCCTGGCTGTGGAACGCGCCCTGCGCACCGCTGCACCGCACGACCTTCTCCAGACGGTGCGCTCCGCACTCATTGCGCACTACGACGCTCTGGCAGTCGACCTTCTGATGGCCGATTACAGCTTGAGCGTCCTCCAGCAGGTCACAGCGCTCCCGCATACCGCAGAACCCCTGCCGGTACAGGCGACACCGGAGGGTCGCGCTTTCGGCAGTCAGGAGCCGTACGGTCAGTACTCCGTCCAGGGCAACGCCCTTGATCTTCATCTGCCGGTGACCGTGCGAGGTGACCGGCTCGGGATCCTCACGGTGCGCATGCCCGAGCACATGTGTACGGCGGAGACCGTCGGGGAGCTGACGGACGTGGCGGAACTGCTGGGACACGAGATCATCGTGGCGGAGCGGGACACCGACCTGTACCTGCAGGCCCGTAGGGCCAGCCGGCTGACCCTGGCCGCCGAGATGCAGTGGCAGCTGCTGCCCGGGCGGGCCTGCGCGCGCCCGGAGTACGCGATTGGTGCCCAGCTGGAGCCCGCCTACGACATCCACGGCGACAACTTCGACTGGTCCACTACCGCGGAAGCCCTCACCATGACCGTCACCAATGGGATGGGTGAGGGAATCCAGGCCTCGCTCCTGACCAACCTCGCGGTCAATGCCCTGCGCAACGCCCGCCGGGCCGGGATCGGTATCGCGGATCAGGCGGCGCTGGCGGACCAGGCTGTTTACGGTCAGTACCACGGGCGGGAGTACGTCTCCACCCTGCTGCTGTCCTTGGAGCTGGCCACGGGACGCGGCCAGGTGGTGGATGCCGGCTCGCCCCAGCTGTGGCGGTACCGGGAGAGATCCGTGGAGAGAGTCCAGTTCGAGGCGCAGTTTCCGCTGGGGATGTTCGAGGAGTCGCACTACGCGGCTCAGGGCTTTGAGGCCCTTCCGGGGGATCGCTTGATCTTCGTCAGTGACGGGGTGTACGGAGCCGCAGGCGAGGGCGGGGAGGTGTACAGCGAACGCGCACTGGCCCGCGCCATTCAGGCCACCAGTTTCCTCCCGGCCGCCGCGGTGCCGCGCGCGATCCTGGAGGAGCTGGCGGCTTACCGTGATACCGCCGCCGAGGACGACGCGCTGGTGACCTGCTTGGACTGGTTCGGTCGGCCCCCAGCGGCTTAACCTGGCATCGGGTGGACCCGCCACCGGCTGCTTGTCTGCCTGCCGGCAGTCCGGCCTCGACCGACCGGTGGCAGGTCTGGGTGACTGTCCGGCGGGCGCCTGGGCACCCGGGGTGTGTCCATCGTCCACGGCGGCTGCGTGCCGCCAGCAAACGGGTGTCCTTCGTTCAGCGGGCAATTCTGGCGCTTGACAGGGATTACTTTTCTCACAGAGGGCAGACGACGCGTATTCCTGTTCAGCCGGAGGCCCGTCACCGGCGGTGTGGCCTGAAAGGGATTGCACCTGCTTATTTGGGGAGTGACGGCCGCTATGGACCGTGCGGGACTACCCGAAGACCCTCTGTCTGCCATGGCGCAGGAGGTGGCCGACGCCGCGGCAGCGCTGGTGGACCTGTGGGAGCGCACCGCGCACACGGCTTCTCCCCGGCTGTCGAGCCTTCAACTGCGGGCCTTGACGGTCACACGTCGCAGCCCGGGCATCAATCTCACCCGGTTGGCTGAGGAGGTCGGTGCGGGAGCGCCCGCGGCCAGCAGGCTGTGCGACCGGCTCGAAGCCGCCGGTCTGCTGCGTCGGCAACGGAGCACGGACCGTCGACGCGAGGTGGGACTGATTTTGACGCAGCGTGGTCACGAGACAGTGGAGCGTCTGTACGAGCGGCGTTCCCAGGCGCTGCGTGAGGTGCTGCTCGACATGCCCGCCGATCACCGTCAGCACCTGCTGGACGGCCTGCGCGCCTTCACGGAGGCCACGGAGCCTCCCCGCCACTGGAGGGCCCCGTAGGCTGCAGCGGCGGTCCGTCCCGGGCTCCTCGGCCGCCGTGCCGCGATGGCCACAGCGGTCGGTCGTACGGACTGCGGACCGGTCGGCCCGTGGCCTTGTGACTTCGCCGCCGCTCGCCGTGGATCATCGCGCGGGCTGCTGCCCGCCGTGCCAGTCCATGCAGACGACGGCGGCGTCTTGAGGGAGTTCCCAACCGCCGTGGTGCTGCACGAGGCCGTCGACGAGCGCGCGGGCGGTTTCGTGCGTGGAGGACCGTCGGGTGGCGGCGATGGTCTCCTTCAGGGCACGTTCGCCGAAGGCGCTGCCGTCCTGCGTCGGGGAGCCGTGGACGCCGCTGCTGACGATCACCAGGCGGTCGCCCGGGGCTACGGCGAAGGGTTGCCGGCGGTAGTCGGTTTCCTCGAACATGCCCAGCGGTGACTGGGCTTCGAACGTGACGCGCTGCACGATGTCGTCGCGAAGCCGGAACAGCTGGGGCGATCCGGCGTCCACCGCCTGCGCTCGTCCGGTTCTCAGGTCGAAGCGCAACAGGAGGGACGGCGCGTAGTGTTCTCCGCCGTATTCGGCGTAGATCGCCTGGTCGGCGAGGGAGGCCTGGTCTTCGAGGGGGATGCCTGCCCGGCGAGCGTTGCGCAGGGCGTTGACGGCGAGGTTCGTCAGCAGGGCCGCGTGGATGCCGTGGCCCTGTCCGTCGGTGACCGTGATGGTCAGGGAGTCGTCGGTGGTGCTCCAGTCGAAGTTGTCGCCGCCGATGGCGTACGCCGGCTCCAGGTGGGCGCCGAGGGTGTACTCCTGCCGGCTGAACCCGCGGCCGGGCAGCAGCTGCCACTGCATTTCGGCGGCCAGTGTGAGCCGTCTGCGGCGGCGGGCCTGGAGGTAGAGGTCGGTGTCCCGGTCGGCCACGACCAGCTCGTGTCCCAGTGCGGTGGCGAAGGCCGCCAGTTCGAGTACGGCGGGAGCGCCCTCGGCGGGTTCGGGCAGGCGCACGGAAAGAACGCCCAGTCGGTCGCCCCGCACGGTGATCGGCAGGTGGGCGATGACGGTGCCGGGGTCGTCGGTGACTTCTACGACGGGAGCCTGGGCGGAGAACGCACGGCCGGCTGGAGCGCCGTCGCGGACAGCCACCTGGGTTCCGGTCTGGGGCAGCTGCGTGACTGGTTGCAGCACGGACAGTCCGTAGTCCGCGAGGAGCACCGTGACGTCGCTTGCCTGGACGTAGGTGGACAGCAGTTCCCGGGCTGCTGAGAGCAGAGAGGTGGGAGGTGCCGCTCGTAGGGCGCTTTCCGCAGCGCCGAGCCAGGCTTCGGAGTGGTTGTGCATGCCCTCTCCCCTCGATGCCCCGGCCCGGTGTGCGCTCGTGGGCGGGAGCCCGGCCAGCGTCGCAGAGGCATGATTTCTCATCATCCCTCTCCGTCGGCCGGGCGGCCAGGCCCCTGGCCGGACCCGGCGGTAGGGACCGGCATCGGGCGGGGCGGCCTGCGGGTCAGGCGGTGTCCGAGAGGCCGTTTCCTGCGCCTGGCGCGAGGTCAAGGCCGACATGTGCGACGGCTGCGTCATGGAAGGCTGTCAGGCCTTCGGCGAGGGAGCGGCGGTGCTGGGGAGACATCTCCTGGAGCACCTCGGCGATCTTCTGTGTCCGCAGTGCCCGGATGTCCGCCAGGACGGCGCTTCCGCGCCGGCTCAGGCTCAGCTCGACTTCGCGCCGGTTCGTGCTGCCGCGGGAGCGCTGCAGCAGGCCTGCCGCTTCCAGGCGGTCGCACAGGCGGCTGACCGCGGGCGGGGCGGAGCCGAGCGCTTCTCCGAGGTCACGCAGGTTGATCCCCGCCCGCTCTTCGATCACGGTCAGAGCGCGCAGCTGCGACGGTGGGACAGGTCCCACGGCGGTGGTTTCCTGCAGTGGGCGCCACAGGACCTCAAGCATTTCCGCGACGGCGCATGCGTCAAGGGCCTCCTGCTCATCGGCGCGGGAGTGGAAGGCTCTGGGCATCGCACCACTGTGTCACCCGGGAGCTCGTTTGTCAGGCGCGGCATCACGCGGGCTTGCCGCCCTCGTCGGGGGCGGCGTCGTGTCGCTTGCGGCCGAGGTTGGTGCGCCTGCTGAACCGCTCGCCTGAGGAGTGCGGTTGTGCGCTCACGCGCTGGTGTCCGAAGCAGGCCGGGCCGTTGCGTCCCGGGATGTGCGGCGGGCGTCTCTTTGCGGGCATGTGCTCTTGAGGGCGGGTGGGGTGATGCGTATGGCCAGGGCGAGGGTGTCGTCGCGGTGGAGGACGACGTGGTGCATGTCGGCGGCGATGGCGGCGGGGATGTCGGCCAGGGCTCTGGTGGCGTGGATCCGGGTGGCGCGGATGAGCCTCTTCTCCCCCTCGATCGGATCTTTGCGGCTTTCGGTGAGGCCGTCGGTGTACAGCAGGAGGAGGTCGCCGGGGCTCATGCGGGTGCGGAGAGGCTCTTCGCTGCCGGGGAAGGGGTAGCCGATGCCTCTGCCGCGTGCTTCCAGGTAATGGGGTGTTCCGTCCCCGCGAAGGAGCAGGGCGGGTGGGTGGCTGCCGTTGGCGAGGTGGAGTTCTCCGGTGGCTGGGTCGAGTCGGGCCAGGAGGACGGTGGCCATGAGGTCCGGGTCGAGGGGCATGAGGATTTCGTGGGTGCGGGTGAGGATCGACCGCAGTGAGTGGCCTTCGAGGGCGAGGGTGCGCACGGCGTGGGTGACGTTCAGGGCGCTTCGGGTGCTGCGCACCCCGTGCCCGAGGGCGTCCACGACGGTGATGTGGAGGGTGCCGTCGGGCAGGACGAACCAGTCGTAGAGGTCCCCGCCGGTGGGGGCCTCGGGGTCGGCCGGGGCGTAGTGGACGGCGAGCTCGATGCCGTTGACGGCCGGCGGGGGCGGGCGCAGTGCGTCTTCGAGTTCTCGCAGGACCTGGCCGTGGGCCCGTCGCAGTTGTTCGTCGCGTTCTTCGAGCTGTACGTAGAGGGCCAGGACACCGGCGTTGGTTTCGGCGAGTTCGTGTTTGAGGCGGCGGTGCTCGGCGGTGAGGGCGTCGGCGAGAGCGAGAGTGGTCCGGAGTTCTTCGTCGATGTCGCGGGCCTCGGACCGAGATGGCCCCTGGGCAGGTACGCGGGGCCTGGAGGGCGGGCACGGGGAGGAACCGTGCTCCTCCTTGCGGTCCCTTCGGGGCAGGGGGATGTGCCAGGTCGCGGAGTCGGGGGAGGTGACCGGGGCCGGCAGGGGCAGGTTGGCCGTGGGGAGCGGTGTGGTGGCCTCAGGGGCCCGCAGGGTGATGACCAGCTGGGGGCGCTCGCTTTGCGGGGTGTTCTCGTGGCTGGTGCAGAGGACGACGGGCCGGCCGGCGTGCAGCTCGTCGGCCGCGAGGTCGGTCACGGACAGCACCAGGCGGCCCCTGACGTCAGCGGGCAGCCCGTAATCGCTCGCGAGACGGCGCACGGTGCGGCGCAGGGGCGTCAGAGCGGAGAAGTGCCTGGCCTTCATGTTCGCCTGGGCTGCGGCCGGACGGCCAGCACGGTGGCGTCGTCGCGGCTGCGGTGGTAGCGGTGCGCGACGGCAAGGGTTTGCAGGGGCAGGGGCAGACGCAGGAGGTAGTGGGGCGGGCTGTGGGCCCACCGGTTATCTATGCCGTCGCTGTGCAGTACGACAGCGGCTCCTGGTGCGAGGTCGACGGTGTGCAGGCGTGGGTCGGGCATCCGCCATCCGACTACGCCGGGCTGGCCGGACAGGCGGTGGTGCACCTGGTCGTGGGTGAGGGCCACCATCCGTACGTTGCCGATTCCGCAGTACTCGACTGTTTCGGCATGCAGCCGTACCAGGCCCACTGCTGCGCCGCGGCTGTGGCGCAGGACACGGTGCATGGCTCTCGCGATGTCGGGAAGGTCCCGTTCTCCTGTGCTGCGGACGGAGCGGATGGCTGCTTGGGCGACTTCGTCCGCTTCCATGCCGTGGCCCAGGCCGTCGATGACCGCGGCGGTACGGACGTCTGCGTGGTCCAGGACGGCGGCGGCGTCCCCGCAGTACTGTTCGCCGGCTGCGGGCAGGCGGATCAGTGCCGCCTGCTGTGGAGCCGCCGCATCGCGCTGCTCGGGCACGGTGAGGCGCGCGCAGGCCAGTGTCCCGGTGCCGGCCCGCGTGCTGATCGTGAAGTCGGTGGCGATGCGGCGGACAGCTCCCAGGCCTGCGCCCAGGGTGCCCGTGGTGGTGTAGCCGTCGGTCAGGCACCGGTCCAGGTCGGGCATTCCCGGGCCGTGGTCGGCGGCCAGGATTTCCAGACCGCCACCGAGCGGGAGTGGCTGCAGGTACAGGGATCCGTCATGCGCGTGCTTGTCCAGGTTGCTTGCCAGTTCGGATGCCACGACCGCCGCCTTGTCGGGCATGGCGCCGGGCAGGCCGCACTCCCGGGCCAGGGAGCGGGCGGTCTCGGCAGCCAGGTGCACGGCGCTGTAATGGTCGATGCGGACATGAGCGGTGGGGCCGCCCGGAGTGGCGGATGTCATGGGCGGGTCCACCGGGTGACCGAGACCGTCGTGCCTTCGCCCGCAGCGGTGTGCAGCTCGAATTCGTCCATGAGCCGGCGAGCTCCGCCAAGGCCGTGGCCGAGTCCCGCGCCCGTGGTGAAGCCGTCGGTCAGAGCCTCCTCGACGTGGGCGATACCGGGACCGTTGTCGCTGATCGTCAGCCGTAGGCCCGCGGCACCGACACGATGCAGGTACTCGATGCGCAGGGCCCCTCCCCCGCCGTGGATGTAGGCGTTGCGGGCCAGTTCGCTGGCCGCGGTGATCACCCGGGTCTGGTCGACGATTCCGAAACCCACGGCGACGGTGGCCGCGCGGACGGCGTGGCGGACCGCCAGGAGATCCTCTTCTGTCCGCAGCTCGATACGAAGGGGTGGGGAGGGCTCCGCGGTCTCTTGCGGTCTTGTGGGGGCGTCGGTCCCCGCGGCGGTGGGCCTGTGGTCAGAGAGTCGTGTCATGTGGTGCCCTTCTCGGGGGCTGCCCGCCCTGGTGCCATCCGAGCGCGGCCATGCCGTGCTCCGCGTTGAGGGCGGTTTCGACGCCCGCGAGTTCCAGGCCGAGTTCCACGAGGGTGATGGCCACCGGGGGCCGCATGCCCGCCACGATCACCCGGGCTCCCAGGAGCCGTGCCATGGTGGTGAGTTCCATCAGGGTGCGTGCCACGAAGGAATCGATGATCTCCAAGCGGGAGATGTCGATGAGCACGCCGTGGGCACGGTCGGCCGCCACGCGCTCGGTGAGCTCTTCGGCGAAGGCCACCGCGGCCTTGTCGTCGAGTTCGTCGAGGAGGCCGGTGACCAGGACACCGCCCAGCCGCAGTATGGGAACACCGGTAGTCGGATGACTTCTCATCGCGGCTTCAGGGCGTGCGACTGGGGGGCGGTTCCGCTGGTGATCTTGATCGCTTCGGACAGGGCGTCGGCGAGCGTGGCGCGGGTGAGGATCCCGCCGAGGTCGATGCCCAACTGGGCGATGGTCTGGGCAATGGTCGGGCGGATACCGCTGATGACGCAGTCGGCGCCCATGAGCCGCACGGCGCTGACCGTCTGCATCAGGTGCTGGGCGACCGCGGTGTCGACGGTCGGCACACCCGTGATGTCGATGATGGCGACCATCGCTTCGTGCTCCTGGATGGACTGGAGCAGGTTCTCCATCACCACCTGGGTCCTGGCGGTGTCGAGGGTGCCTATCAGCGGCACGGCGAGGATGTGCTGCCACAGCCGCACCACGGGCGTGGAGACCTCCAGGAGTTGGCGGCTCTGCCTGCGGATGATCTCTTCGCGGCCTTCGGCATAGGCCGCGAAGGAAAGGACCCCTGCGGCGTCGAGCAGCTCATTGATCAACAGCGCGGCGGCGAACAGGTCACCGGCGTCTTCCGTGGTCAGCTGAACCGCCTCCAGCACGGCTTCCTTCAGTGCGAGAACGGCCAGTGACGTGGCGGTCGGTGTGGCCCCGGCCCG
This sequence comes from Streptomyces sp. NPDC003034, assembly GCF_053591375.1. Classification (NCBI taxonomy): domain Bacteria; kingdom Bacillati; phylum Actinomycetota; class Actinomycetes; order Kitasatosporales; family Streptomycetaceae; genus Streptomyces; species Streptomyces sp. NPDC003034. The sequence continues at coordinate 184,417 of NZ_JBSFTS010000003.1, read as the reverse complement.
TGCCCGTCGCAGCGACAGATCGCTCACCGCCCGATTGAGGTCGCGGTGGGAGCTGACCACTTGGTCGATGGGCAGGGAGGTACCCAGACCGGAGATCAGGGCAGCGACCAGGGCGTCGGCCTCTTCGCGCAGGTCACGCTCGCCGACGGTCGCCCGCAGCTCGGCGCGGGACTGCTGGAGCTGCACCCACCGGTCGGCGACCTCGTCGCCACGCGCCTGCAGGGCTTTGGTGACTCGCTGCCGGACGTCCGCACTGCTCACAAGGGATCCCTTCACTCCGTCGGGCGCCCACCGGATACGGCCGGCGCGGTGACGGCACTGTCACGCCTGGAGCACAACATATCCCGCTTGCGCAACTATTGCCATACGGCAAATATACGCGGGGTTTCCCGGGCGGGTGATGGGCCGGCGGCCGCTGAGGACCAGCACGGGCCCAGCGCGGGACCGGCTCGGACCAAGCCAAGCATGGCGCGCGGTGCGGTTCTCGTGCCGGGCCTCTGTCGATGGGCGCACGAACGACCACACCATCGGGCGAACCCCTCGGACCTCTCGTCGAGGGCCCGGACATGGTCGACGCCGGCGTTCACCACCAGAGACGGGGGGCACACGTTCCGCCTCGCACCGCAGCGAGTACCCCCGTGCGGCACCGGCAACCGGCTTCGGCCGTGTGGCGGCTGCGCGTGAAAAGTGAATCTTTCAGGTCGATGATGTGGTCATCTGGTGGTGGCTGGGCGCGTCGGCGGAAAACCAGGGGGCCTCACCCCTTGGCGGCCCACTGGAGAACCGTCTCTCCCGTCACGTTGTGACCAGGCGTGACGCGATCCGGACCGGCGCGGACACGGAGGCACTGCGAGGAGGGTCACCTACACCGCAGGGCCACGCCGACCAGGCGTACCGCTGGAGATCTTGAACGGGCGCTCTGCCGCGCGGTTGGAGCGCTACGGCCGGGAGGGCAGGACGACGACGGCGGCGGTCACATCCCTCGCTCGGCGAATCAGCCCACGCAGTGCACGGATCGGCGGCCTCCACTAGGTGTATGCCCTGGGAGGTTGGGGACGCCGCTGGCGGGTGGTTTGCCTGCGAGCGAAGTGTGTCCGCGGTGGTGATTGTAGGTATGCAGCCAGTCGGGGAACGCGTCGCGTCTTCCTTGCCCTGAGCGGTAGGGGCGGGCATAGGCACACTCCTCCAGCAGGGTGCGGTTCAGCCGTTCGACCTTGCCGTTCGTTGTGGCCGGTAGGGCCGGGTTCGATTATGGGCTTCTGCCAGTGCGTCCCGCCAGGTGTGGGACTTGTAGCAGGAGCCGTTGTCGGTGAGGGCGCGTTCGACGGTGATGCCGCAGGCGGTGACGTAGGCGTGGGCCCGGGCCCAGAAGCCTGTGGCGGTCTCCTTCTTCTCGTCCGCGTTGATCTCTGAGCAGGCGAGGCGGGAGTGGTCGTCGACGGCGGTGTGGATGTAGCTGTAGTCGGCGCCGGACTTCGTCTTGCGGCTGGCTTGGCGGCCGAGGGCCTGTGTTGACGCTGCATCGCACCATGTTTCCGGGACTGGTGCGCCTGTCAGGGCCTCTGTGATCGGTCTGGCATCGCCCAGTGATTCGCGAACAAACGCGGAAGGCGAGGGCGCCCCGGAGGTGCGCCCGGCGATGAGCCCAAAGGGCCCGCCAGGGCCCGCAAAGCGGCGGGCGGGCCGGCGTATGGCACCCTGGGCCACCCTCAGAAGCAAAGACCCGTACGGCAGTCCAGGACCCTGCTCCGCCCCGTCTACCGCCCTGTATCCGCCGCCTGTTGGCAGGAGATACCCCGAGAGCGGAACAGGCCCCGGAGGGGTCAGCAGCGCCCCGTACAGCGCACGATCGCGGCCAGCACCTCACGATCACCGTGGCGACGCCGGCCACCACCCTGTGGCCGCGATGGTGCTTCCGGAACCACTCGCTGGAACACCAGCCGCTCAACGGTCCCCACACCGGGAGGCTACCGACCTCAAGGAGAAGACCCGTAGTCAGCGGCCCATTCGGCCCTGCTCGTCAAACCGAAGCAGCACCCGCAGGAGACGCCACACCCCGACCATCACACCCAGCAGCGCGCCCCCACCAGCACGCCCTTCTCCGCTGAACCAGAGATGCCAAGGGCCAGGGCGAGAGTCAAAACGACGGTGAAGATCACCGCAGCCAGTTGGGCGTGGCTCTCCTTGAGCGAGGGCCACACACCACGGCCCTACGCCTGCTCCTTGTACACGGCTTCGATGTTGTTGCCGTCCGGGTCGTCAACGAACGCGCAATAGGCGCGGTACTCAGGCCAAAGCCGGGGTTCGTACCGAGACGTGCCACCAGCGGTCAGGGCAGCCTCATAGAAGCTGTCAACCGAGGCTCGGTCTCGTGCGGTGAACGCGATGTGTGCGCCCCGGGTCACCGTGGCGTCGCCCGCGGAGTACAGACCGAAAGAAGGAGTGTCCAGCTCCTCTTCCCAGAACTCCGCTCCGCCGTCAGCCGCTTCCCCGACAACACCGAGAGGCTTGAGCGCGGCAGTGTAGAAGCGGGTGCTCGCCTCAAGGTCCGAGGCGATGAAGGTGACGTGGTGGATGAAGGGCCATCGTTGTGTCATGACCGCGCAGTCTACGAGTGCCGACGTCAAAGCCTGGCACCGGGCTTGACGTAGCACCGCGTACGTCGACCCTGGCGGCGGCAAGGGCTCATACGCTGCATCCCGTCCCCACTACCTGGGAGAGCCACACCCAAATGAGATGACTTCTAATACTGCAACGGTGCTTGCCTTGACGGTTGGGCAGTTTCTGGTGGTGTGTGGCCGCGTCGTTTGTAGTGGCTGACGCGGGCTTGGAGCTGTCGTCTGCGGCGCCAGTGTGACCAGTGCAGGACGTGGTCGATGCTTGGGCAGGGCCGGGTGAGCCGGCTGATCAGGCGTCGGAGTTCGGGGAGGGTGAGGGGTATGAGCTGGGCGGATCCGTTTCTGCTTTCCCGGTATCCAGTGCGCGGGCCCGCAAGACGGTGAGGCAGGCGTGGGCGGCCATGGCCAAGGTCATGTGGCGGTGCCAGCCGTCGTAGCGGCGGACCTGGTAGTCGTCCAGGCCGCATTCCTGCTTCGCACTCTGGAAGCATTCCTCGACTGCCCACCGGCTTCCCGCGATGCGGATCAGCTCGTCGAGTGTGGTGTCGGCCGGGCAGTAGGCGATGTAGTAGGAGATCTCCTCGGGCCTGCGGACACTTCGGCGGGCGATCACCCAGTGCCGGCGGTCCCCGCGGTGCCAGGGCCGGACCTCGACCCTGGCCCAGTCGTAGATGCGCGGCCCGTGGGCGCCGTTGCCGCAGGAACGGCGCTTCCACTTCTGCCGGGGCAGTCTGGGAAACAGGTCGTGGACAGGGTGGTCGATGGCCCAGCGGTGACGACGGTGTCGTGCCGGGTGGTGGCCATGACGTGGAAGACATCCGTCCGCTCCAGTTCGGTCCGCCAGCCTTTGGAAAAGCCGTAGGCGGCGTCCGCGGTCACCCACCGGAACGGAATCTTCTCGGCGATCGCGCGGCGGACCATGGCCTTGGCCATGACCACCTTCGTCTCGAAGGCGACCGTGTCGTCGATGCCGGCGGCCCGGCACCGGTCGCGGTCATCGGTCCACGAGGTGGGCAGATAGAGGCGGCGGTCGATCAGGGTGCGGCCCCGGTTGCCGACGTAGGCGAGGAACACTCCGATCTGGGAGTTCTCCGTCCGCCCGGCGGTTCCCGAGTACTGGCGTTGGACGCCGGCCGAGCGGACACCCTTCTTCAGGAACCCGGTGTCGTCCACGATCAGCACCGCATCCGGATCGCCGAGATGCTCGACGACGTAGTCCCGCACGTCGTCCAGGACCTCGTCCGCGTCCCAGTCGATCCGGTTCAGAAGCCGGTGGATCCGGTCCGGACCCGTATGCCCGGCCTCCTCGGCCAGCGTCCAGCCGTTCTTCCGCTCCAGCGGAGCTATCAGCCCCTGCATATAGGCAAGAGCCGACTCCCGCGGCTCCGACCTGGCAAAACGGTGCACGAACCGCTCTTGCAGAACCTTCAGTTCACCAGCCCACGACCGGGCCTGAACAAGTTCCCCATCCATGACCTGACAAACGACCGACCTGCCCAACCGTCAAGGCAAGCACCGTTGCAGTACTAAGGGTCCAGCCAACATGAGCCTTGTCGCGGCGCCAATCACGCGACCTGATCAGCAATCAGAAGGCCGACAAACTGCAGGTCAAAGCCTCAAAACAGGACCACCTACGAGCTCACGCCGCCGACCATCCGCGCGGCTTGACAGAGCGCATGAGGAAGCGATGACAACGTTCGATGGCACAAGTAGTCCGATCAGGTTGACGGGCGCGCGAGTTGGCGCCGGTGGACATTTCCGATGCTCAGCAGCGGACCGGGGAGCGGCCGTCGCCGTGTCCGGGCGCTGCCCAGGGCATGCCGGGCCAGGAGGATCGCGCTCCTCAGCCCGCGGGGGGGCGGCTCGGGGGGGTTATCGGTCCTGTTCCGGGCTGAGCACGGCGTGAGCGGCTGTCAGGAAGCGTTTGACGGTGCCCCGTTCGGTGGGGCCGAAGGAGTCCAGCACGCCCAGCAGCCTGTCGATGACGGGGCCGAAGAACTCCTGGCCCAGACGGATCGCCTCCGGTTCGATGCGCAGCAGGACACGGCGCCGGTCGCGGTCGTCGCGGATGCGAGCCACGTGCCCGAGCCGCTCCAGCCGGTCGATCACGGCGGTGGTGCCGGCGGAGTTGAGGCCGAGGCGGGCGCCGAGCAGGCCGGCGGTGGCGGGCTCGCCGGCTCGGGCGGCGTCGAGGAGGCAGATCAGGGCCCGTACGTCGGTGTTGTGCATGCCGTTGCGGGCGGCGAACTCGGCCTGACGCAAGCCGAACTCGACGGTCACGGCGCGCAGCAGGTGCACCAGTCCCAGGGTGTCCGGCTCCCGCGGCCAGCGGCCGCTGCCGTCGGACCTGCCACGGCCGTCGTCCTGGTTGTCGTCCTGGTTGTCGCCCATATCGCCTCCGCCTAGGATCTCTCGCTGAGCAAGATTATCGCGTGGCGAGAGAATGGTTGACCATGTCCGTGTCCGTGCCCGGTTCCTTCCGTACCGCCTATGACGAGGTCCTCGAACGGTGGCCCGGGCCGGTCGAGCGCGCCGACCTGCCGACGCCCTACGGGGTCACCCGAGTCAACAGCTGCGGCGCGGTCACGGCGCCGCCGCTCGTCTTGCTGCCGGGCGGCGGGGCCACCTCCACGGTGTGGGGGGCCTGCGCCGCGGCCGGTCTCGCCCGCCGTCACCGGGTGCACGGCGTCGACCTGATGGGGGATCCGGGGTTCAGCGTGCCTCAGCCCGGGCGTCCGGTCCGCTCCGTCGACGACCTCGCCGGCTGGCTGGACGCGGTCCTCGACGGGATCGGTTCCGCGGGCCCCGGCGCGGGTCCAGTGCTGCTCGGCGGGCACTCGTACGGGGCCTGGATCGCCGCCCACTACGCAGCCCGGCGCCCGGAGCGGGTCGCCGGCCTTGTCCTGCTCGACCCGACCCGGGTCTTCACCGGCCTCCGCCCCGGCTACGTCCTGCGCGCGCTGCCGATGCTGGCGCGGCCCACCCCGGGACGGATCCGTTCCTTCCTCGCCTGGGAGACCGGCGGAGCCGCCCTCGACACGGCCTGGCTGCGGCTCCAGGAAGAGAGCGCCGGCTTCCCGGCCGTCCGCCCGGTCATCGGGCCGCTGCCGGACACGGCCCCGCTGCGGAAGCTGTCGGTGCGCGTGCTGCTGGCGGGGCGCGCCCGCTGCCACGACCCCGGCCGCGTCGCCCGGGCCGTCGCCGAGGTGCTTCCGGGAGCGTGGACCGAGGTCCTGCCGGGGGTCTCGCACCACGCGTTCCCGCTGGCCGCGGCCGACGGGATCGCCCGACGGCTGGACGCCGGGTCCGGCTAGCCGGCCGGCCCTGGCAAGACGGCGCCCGCGCGGTCAGCCCTTGCTCGAACAGCGCGTCGCTGACAGCCTCCTCGGAGCGGGGCGACCACGGTCTTGCCGTCCTCAGTGGTGAAGGGCAGGCGCACGTTGTCGGTGAGAACCCGTTGGATGCGGGTGATGCCGTGGGCGCGGAAGAACGCGGCGGCGCTGGTGAGGAGGCCCGCGCAGGTCGCGACCCTATCATCCGGGTGGATTTCGCTGTAGGCCAGGCGGGTGTGGTCGTCGATGGCGGAGTGGATGTAGTCGAAGCCCACGCCGGTCTCGGTGGCCGGTCGGCCTGGCGGCCCAGCACCTTGTGGCCGCCGCCGTGTCGACGCGCATCTGTCGGCCAATCGGATGTGCGAGGTGGGCATGAACCGTGCGACCGGCCGCGGCCACCACTCGGCTCTCCTCGAACTGGAGCGCGCCAGCCGACCGTGAGCGCCGCGTGAGCACCCGGCGCGCCCCCGGCATGACCAGGCGGTACGTCGTATGCCGCGCCCGCGAACCTCCTGCCGACGGGCCGCCGCCGACGGAAAATCGATTGCCCGGAGCTGGTCCGGAGGCGAACCTTGCACGGTTTGAACCACTCGACCACTCATGGGGCGTTATGCAGATCAGCGATCTCCCGTATCCGGACCCAGGGGTACCGGACGCTCGCTCCGGCCCTCGCCTCCTTGTGTGGCTCGGGCGCGGTCAACTCGGCGGACAGGCCAAAAGCCTGTGCTGGGGGTTGCTGCACCACTGCGGCATCGCCGGACTGCCCTTCGCTGTCGGCACCGGGATCGACGCGGTCGTGGACCGCGACGGCGGCCGGCTGCTCGGGGTCGGCGCACTGATCGTGCTGCTCGGCGTCGCCATCTCGCTCGGCGACGCCATGCTCCACCGGACCGCCGTCACCAACTGGATCACCGCCGCCGCCCGGGTACAGCAACTGCTCGCCCGCAAGACCGCCGAGCTGGGCTCCGCCCTGACCCGGCAGGTCGCCGCGGGCGAGGTCGTCGCCGTGTCCACGGCAGACGTCGAGAAGGTGGGATGGTTCGTGGAGGCGGTCTCCCGCTTCCTGGCCGCCGCCCTGGCCATCGTGCTCATCTGCGGGGGACTCGTCTTCTACGCGCCCGCCCTGGGAACCGTCGTGGCCATCGGCATGCCGGTGCTGGCGCTCGCCGCCCTGCCGCTGCTCCCCCGCGCCACGCGGCGCGCCGACATCCAGCGCGAGAAGGCCGGCAAGGCGACCGAGCTGGCCTCGGACACCGTCGCCGGCCTGCGGGTCCTGCGCGGCATCGGCGGTGAGGAGCTGTTCCTCAGTCGCTACCGCGAGGCTTCGCAGGCGGTCCGCGAGGCCGCTGTGCGCAGCGCCCGGATGTGGGCGCTGATCGCGGCGATCCAGGTGCTGTTGCCCGGCCTGCTGCTCATCACCGTCGTCTGGTACGGCTCCGCTCTCGTCCTCGACGGCCGGCTCGCGGTCGGTGAACTCGTCGCCGTCTTCAGCGCGGTCTCCCTGATGCTCTACCCGCTGCACAGCGTGCAGGAGATCGCCATGGCGTACTCCTTCTCGCGGCCCTCCGCCCAGCGGGCCGCCCGGGTGCTGTCGCTGACGCGGACCGACGCCGCGGCGCGTCCCGCCGGCACCGGGGCGGCTTCCGCGCCCGCTGCGGGCGGGGACCTGTACGACCCGCGGACCGGGCTGCTGGCCCCGGCGGGCCGGTTCACCGCCGTCGTGTGCGGGCACCCGGATCTGGCGGGCCGCCTCGCGGAACGCCTCGGCGGCCACGCCATGGACGCGGACACCGAGACCGGTCCCGGGCCCTCGGTGCTGCTGGGCGGGGTCGCGCTGGACGAGCTAGAACTCGACACCGCGCGCACCCTGGTCCTCGTACAGGACAAGGATCCGGTGCTGCTGTCGGGGACACTGCGCGAGCTGTTCGACGTACCGGCCTCCGGAGCGGTCGACCCGGGCGCGGCGCTGGAGGCGGCGCAGTGCGGGGACGTACTGGACGCGCTGGCGCAGGCGGCGCCCGACGGGGTGGACGACCCGATGGAGGCGCGGATCACCGAGCGCGGCCGGTCCTTGTCCGGTGGCCAGCGCCAGCGTCTGGCACTGGCCCGGTCGCTGCTCACGGATCCGGAGGTGCTGGTGCTGGACGAACCGACCTCGGCGGTCGACTCGCACACGGAGGCCCGGATCGCGGAGGGTGTGGCGGCCCTGCGCACCGGGCGCACCACGGTGGTGCTGGCCTCCTCGCCGCTGCTGCTGGACCGCGCCGACCGCGTGGTGTTCGTGCACGAGGGCACGGTGGCCGCGGTCGGTACGCACCGCGAACTGCTGCGGGCGGAGCCCCGCTACCGGGCGGTCGTCACTCGTGAGCCCGAGGAGGGCGCCGGAGGCGGCGACGGCGCCGCGGCGGACGGGAGTAGCGCAGGGCTGGAACTGACGGAGCTGACCGAAGCACTCACAGAGATCGAGGAATCCGCATGATCGGCGTGGCTCCGCCCCAGTACGATCCGGCGGCCCCGGCGTCGGCCACCACTTTGCCCGTGGGCACGTCCGCGACCGTACGGGGCTATGTGCGCGGCCTGTTCCGGCGCCACCGGCGGGCCTTCGTGGTGCTGGTGGCGGTCAACGCGGCCGCGGTGATCGCCTCCATGGTCGGCCCCTATCTGCTGGGCCGAATCGTGGACGACCTCGCGGCGGGGGCGCGCGAACTCCATCTGGGGCGCGTGGCCGTGCTGTTCGCGCTGGCGCTCGTCGTGCAGACGCTCTTCACCCGGCTGGTCCGGCTGCGCGGGGCGATGCTGGGTGAGGAGATGCTGGCCGATCTGCGCGAGGACTTCCTGGTGCGGTCGGTGGGGCTGCCGCCGGGAGTGCTGGAGCGGGCCGGTACGGGCGATCTGCTGTCGCGGATCACCACCGACATCGACCGGCTGGCCAATGCCATGCGGGAGGCCGTGCCGCAGCTGGCCATCGGCGTGGTCTGGGCGGGACTCCTCTTCGGCGCCCTCGCGGTGACGGCGCCGCCGCTGGCCCTGGCCGCGCTCGTCGCGCTGCCGGTGCTGGTGATCGGCTGCCGGTGGTACTTCCGGCGGGCGCCGTCGGCGTACCGCTCGGAGGCGGCCGGTTACGCGGCGGTCGCCGCCGCGCTCACCGAGACCGTGGACGCGGGCCGCACCATCGAGGCGCACCGCCTGGGGCGGGACCGGATCGCGCTCTCGGAGCGGCGGATCAAGGAATGGACGGGATGGGAGCGGTACACGCTCTTCCTGCGGACGGTCCTCTTCCCCGTCATCAACGTCACCTACGTGACCATCCTCGGGGCCGTTCTGATGGTCGGCGGCTACTGCGTACTGCGGGGCTGGATGTCGGTGGGGCAGCTGACGACGGGCGCGCTGCTGGCGCAGATGATGGTCGATCCGATCGGCCTGATCCTGCGCTGGTACGACGAACTGCAGATCGCCCAGGTCTCGCTGGGGCGCCTGGTGGGGGTACGGGAGATCGAACCGGACGCGGGGGATCCGAAGGTCTCGCCGCAGGGCCGGGGCGTGCGGGCGGACGAGGTGCGCTTCGGCTACCGGGAGGGCGTCGACGTCCTGCACCAGGTGTCGCTGTCCGTGCCGCCGGGCACCCGGATGGCACTGGTCGGCCCCTCGGGCGCGGGCAAGTCCACCCTGGGGCGGCTGCTGGCCGGCATCTACGCGCCCCGGACGGGCGCGGTCACCCTCGGCGGGGCGCGGCTGTCGCGGATGCCGGCGGAACGGGTGCGCGAGCACGTGGCCCTGGTGAACCAGGAGCACCACGTGTTCGTGGGTTCGCTGCGGGACAACCTCCGGCTGGCGCGGACGGACGCCGGGGACGCGGAGCTGTGGGCCGCGCTCGGCGCGGTTGACGCGGACGGCTGGGCCCGGGCCCTGGAAGCGGGCCTGGACACGGAGGTCGGTTCCGGCGGCACGGCGCTGACCCCGGCGCAGGCGCAGCAGATCGCGTTGGCCCGGCTGGTGCTCGCGGATCCGCACACGCTGGTGCTGGACGAGGCGACATCGCTCCTGGATCCGCGGGCCGCGCGTCATCTGGAGCGTTCGCTGGCACGGGTGCTGGACGGCCGGACCGTGATCGCGATCGCCCACCGGCTGCACACGGCGCATGACGCGGATGTGATCGCGGTGGTCGAGCACGGCCGGGTCAGCGAACTGGGCTCGCACGACGAGCTGGTCGCGGCCGGCGGCGCGTATGCGGCGCTGTGGCGTTCCTGGCACGGCTGACCGCCTCCGCCGACGGCTCGCTCCGGCTCCGGCCCCCGCCCCGCTGCTACGAGGGGGCGGGGGCCGGACGTACTCCCCGGGCGCCGCAGGGCGGCCCTGGGACATTGCCCTAGATGAAACCGAGGGCCGATGCGCCGCCGACCCCGCCGAGCAGCATGAACACCGGCATGAGGACCTTGAGCTCCACCCAGCTGCCGGCGCGGAAGCGCATCATCTTCGGCGGACCGATCGGGTACCAGCGCTTGCCGGCGATCGGGAGGGGCCACAGGATCGGGCAGCCGGAGACGGTCAGCGCGTCACCGATGTCGTGGACCAGGGCGCCGAGGAGGACCGGCAGGCCGAGCCAGAGGTACTCCTGGCCGGGGGCTGTGAAGAGCCAGCCGGAGCCGTTGCCGGGCTGGTCCAGTACGCCGGCCAGGATCCAGGCGCTCGTCGCACCGAGCAGCCAGACGAGGATGTCGCTGGACATCCGGGCGGCCCGCCACAGCAGACCTTCGACGGCCAGCACCAGGTGCACGAAGAGCAGGACGAGCACGCCCCAGCGGTCGGTGCTGACGGCGAGAGCGGAGGCGCCCGCTCCGATCAGTACGGCCCAGATCCAGGTGTGCGTCAGGGTGCGGTGGCCGCCGGTGCGCCGTGCGTCCTTCCTGGTGCGGGTGGCCTTGTAGACGCCGTAGGAGATCTTGTCGACCACCTCGCACAGGCCCCGCGAGAGGGGGCCGAAGGCGCGGGAGATCGTCGCCGACTTGTGGTCGAGGTCGGGAGCGAGCGCCGCACCCGCGCAGATCAGCGCGCCGACGACGAGGACCGGCCAGGGCATGGGGTGTCCGGCGGCCGCCGTCGCCGCGCCCACGCCCAGCCACGCCGCTGCGCCGGACAGTGAATGCGCCGGACCCATCATGGTCGTTCCCCGCCCCGGTGGTGATGTGCTCGGGCCCCGTCGACCGTGTCGTTCGGGCCTCATCGACGGCACAGCGTACAGTCGATGATCTTCATCCCGTCCTCCGGTTCCCTCATACGGGGGGAAGCCAGGCAAGATGGGGGGTGTGACCCTCATTGATCAGCTCCCGCCGAACGCCGACCCCGATGCACTCTTCGAGGCTTTCTCCTCGTGGGCGGAGGACCGGGGCATCACCCTGTACCCGGCGCAGGAGGAGGCGCTGATCGAGGTCGTCTCCGGTGCGAACGTGATCCTGTCCACCCCGACCGGTTCCGGCAAGAGCCTGGTGGCGGCGGGCGCGCACTTCACCGCCCTGGCTCAGGACAAGGTCACCTTCTACACCGCTCCGATCAAGGCGCTGGTGTCGGAGAAGTTCTTCGACCTGTGCAAGCTCTTCGGCACCGAGAACGTCGGCATGCTGACGGGCGACGCCTCCGTGAACGCGGACGCCCCCGTGATCTGCTGTACCGCCGAGGTGCTCGCCTCCATCGCCCTGCGCGACGGCAAGCACGCCGACATCGGCCAGGTCGTGATGGACGAGTTCCACTTCTATGCGGAGCCGGACCGCGGCTGGGCCTGGCAGATCCCGTTGTTGGAACTGCCGCAGGCGCAGTTCGTCCTCATGTCCGCGACCCTCGGCGACATGAAGCGGTTCGAGGAGGACCTGACCCGGCGCACCGGCCGCCCGACCACGGTCGTCCGCTCCGCGAGCCGGCCCGTCCCGCTGTCGTACGAGTACGTCACCACGCCGATCACTGACACGATCACGGAGCTGCTGGAAACCCGGCAGGCCCCCGTCTACATCGTGCACTTCACCCAGGCCCAGGCGGTCGAGCGGGCGCAGTCGCTCATGAGCATCAACATGTGCACCCGCGAGGAGAAGGACAAGATCGCCGATCTCATCGGCAACTTCCGCTTCACCACGAAGTTCGGTCAGAACCTCTCCCGCTACGTCCGGCACGGCATCGGCGTGCACCACGCCGGAATGCTGCCCAAGTACCGGCGCCTGGTCGAGAAGCTGGCACAGGCCGGCCTCCTCAAGGTCATCTGCGGTACGGACACCCTCGGTGTCGGTGTCAACGTCCCGATCCGCACGGTGCTGTTCACGGCGCTCACCAAGTACGACGGCACCCGCGTCCGCACGCTGCGCGCGCGGGAGTTCCACCAGATCGCGGGGCGGGCCGGCCGGGCCGGATTCGACACGGCGGGCTATGTGGTGGCTCAGGCGCCGGAGCACGTGATCGAGAACGAGAAGGCGCTCGCGAAGGCCGGCGACGACCCGAAGAAGCGCCGCAAGGTGGTGCGCAAGAAGGCCCCCGAGGGCTTCGTCGCATGGTCGGACATCACCTTCGAGAAGCTCATCGCCGCGGACCCGGAGCCGCTCACCTCGCGCTTCAAGGTCACCAACATCATGCTGCTGTCGGTCATCGCCCGGCCGGGCGATGCCTTCAAGGCGATGCGCCACCTCCTGGAGGACAACCACGAGCCGCGCAAGTCCCAGTTGCGGCACATCCGCCGGGCCATCGCGATCTACCGCTCGCTGCTGGACGGCGGTGTGGTCGAGCGGCTCGACACCCCGGACGCGGAGGGCCGCACCATCCGGCTCACCGTCGACCTCCAGCAGGACTTCGCGCTCAACCAGCCGCTGTCCACCTTCGCACTGGCCTCCTTCGACCTCCTGGACCCCGAGTCCCCGTCCTACGCGCTGGACATGGTGTCGGTCGTCGAGTCCACGCTGGACGACCCGCGTCAGATCCTGGCCGCCCAGCAGAACAAGGAACGCGGCATCGCCGTGGGCGCGATGAAGGCCGACGGAATCGAGTACGAGGAGCGGATGGAGCGGCTCCAGGACGTCACCTATCCCAAGCCGCTGGAGGAACTGCTCCTCCACGCCTACGACGTCTACGCCAAGAGCCACCCCTGGGTGCGCGACCACCCCGTCTCCCCGAAGTCGATCATCCGCGACATGTACGAACGCGCGATGACCTTCACCGAGTTCACCTCCTTCTACGAGCTGGCCCGCACCGAGGGCATCGTGCTGCGCTATCTGGCCGGGGCGTACAAGGCGCTGGACCACACCATCCCCGACGACCTCAAGTCCGAGGACCTCCAGGACCTCATCGCCTGGCTCGGGGAACTGGTCCGCCAGGTGGACTCCAGCCTGCTGGACGAGTGGGAGCAGCTGGCGAACCCGGAGGTGGAGACGGCGGAAGAGGCTCAGGAGAAGGCCGACCAGGTCAAGCCGGTGACCGCGAACTCCCGTGCCTTCCGCGTCCTGGTCCGCAACGCCATGTTCCGCCGCGTGGAGCTGGCCGCGCTCGACCACGTCAACGTCCTCGGCGAGCTGGACGCCGAGTCCGGCTGGGACGCCGACGCCTGGGGCGAGGCCATGGACGGTTACTGGGACGAGTACGACGACCTGAACACCGGCCCCGACGCCCGCGGCCCGAAGCTGCTGCAGATCGAGGAGGACCCGGCGCACGGCCTGTGGCGCGTCCGGCAGACCTTCGCCGACCCCAACGGGGACCATGGCTGGGGCATCAGCGCCGAGGTCGACCTCGCGGCCTCCGACGAGGAGGGCCGGGCGGTCGTACGCGTCACCTCCGTCGGCGAGCTCGGCGCCCTCTGACCGGCCCCCGTATCCCGCCGGCTCAGCCGGCCCCGGCATCACGCCGCTTCCGCCCGGACCTGACAGTGGAGAACCTCTGATGACGAACCCCGCCGAGAGACTGGTCGATCTGCTCGACCTGGAGCAGATCGAGGTCAACATCTTCCGGGGCGCCAGCCCGCAGGAGTCGCTCCAGCGCGTCTTCGGCGGCCAGGTGGCCGGCCAGGCGCTGGTCGCCGCGGGCCGCACGACGGAGAGTGACCGTCCCGTCCACTCGTTGCACGCGTACTTCTTGCGCCCCGGCATCCCCGGGGTGCCGATCGTGTACCAGGTGGAGCGGGTGCGCGACGGGCGGTCCTTCACCACGCGCCGGGTCACCGCGGTCCAACAGGGCAAGACGATCTTCAATCTCACCGCCTCCTTCCATCACCCGGAGGAGGGCAGCATCGAACACCAGCTGCCTCCTCGCCTCGATTTCCCGCACCCGGACTCGCTCCCGAAGGTCGTGGACGAGATCCGCGAGCACCTCGGCGCCCTGCCGGAGGCGCTGGAGCGGATGGCCCGCCGCCAGCCCTTCGACATCCGGTACGTGGACCGGCTCCGCTGGACTCCCGAGGAGCTCAAGGACGCCGATCCCCGCAGTGCGGTGTGGATGCGCGCGGTCGGCCCGCTGGGCGACGACCCGCTCGTGCACACCTGCGCCCTCACCTACGCCAGTGACATGACCCTCCTCGACGCTGTGCGCATCCCCGTGGAGCCCTTGTGGGGCATGCGCGGCTTCGACATGGCCTCGCTGGACCATGCCATGTGGTTCCACCGGCCGTTCCGGGCGGACGAGTGGTTCCTGTACGACCAGGAGTCCCCCATCGCTCACGGCGGCCGGGGTCTGGCCCGCGGCCGCATCTACGACCTGGAAGGCAGGCTGCTGGTCTCGGTGGTCCAGGAAGGCCTCTTCCGGCCGTACCCCGCACCGCCGTCCCCTCCGGTGTAGGCCCCCTGTCCACACGTCGGAGCCGTCCGTGGTCGCAGCCCGTCCGAGCGGTCCCGCCCGTCCGATCCGTCCGGGCGATCCGGCCCGCCGGACTCGTCCGAGCCGTCCGATCCGTCCGATCCGTCCGGCCGTCTGAAACCGGCTGGCCCGTCCGATCCGTTCCCCCAGGAGCTGAGTACTTCCGTGTCCACCCCGGCCGCCGTCCCCTGCCCCTGCGGGCTGCCCGCCACCTACCCGGAGTGCTGCGGCCGCTTCCACTCCGGGGCTCATCAGGCCCCCACCGCCGAGCGGCTCATGCGCTCGCGGTTCAGCGCCTTCGCCGTCGGCGACACCGCCTACCTGCTGCGCTCCTGGCACCCCTCGACCCGTCCCGGCCGGCTCGACCTGGATCCCGGGCAGCGCTGGGAGCGGCTGGAGATCCTGCGCACCGAGCGCGGCGGGCTGTTCGACACGGAGGGCTCGGTGGAGTTCCGGGCGCACTACCGCGAGGGCCGGCACACCGGCTCACTGCGTGAGCACAGCGCCTTCTCCCGGGAGAGCGGGGCCTGGTTCTACATCGGCCCCCTCTCCCCCGTCGACTTCGACTGACCGCGCGCCCCGGTCAACGCGAACTCCAGGCTCGTGCGGTACCAGTGGACCTCTTCCGGCAACTCCGCCCGCAGCAGCCGCAGTGCCACGGCCGCGGACGCCGGCACTTGGGGGTGCCCGTACGGCGGGGGCGGGGCGAGCGCGGCCAGGAGGATTCTCTCGGCTGGATCCGGCACCAACTCCCGGACCTCCTCCTCCGGAAGTACGGCGGCCAGTACGGCCGCCCGCTCCCAGGGGCCCGCGGACCGTCCGAGCAGGAGCCCGACATGCCGCGCCCGCCATTTCCGCGGCCGCAGGTCCGTCCTGGCCGCCAGCAGCTCCCGGTCCGCCGGGGGTGCGGCCCCCCGCAGCATCCCCGGCTCCCGCGCGGCGAACTCCCGTAGCTCCGCGGCCAGATAGAGCCACACCACCGCCCGGTACCGGTTGATCCGGTAGCCGACCGGGATGACGTGACCGCAGCGCGCCAGCCGGGTGAACCGGCTCGGGCCGATCCCGAGCACCTCCGCTCCCGCCTCGGCTCCGGCCACGGTCTCGACCCGCTCGCGCAGCGCCTCCGGCCAGGCGGCATCCGGCCGGCCCTCGGCCGCCCTGACCCGCTCCAGCTCCGCCCGCGTGTATCGCGCGGCGCCGCCGGCCGCCGACGGACCGGCGCGCACGATCCCCAGCTGAACCGCCCGCGCGAACTCGCTCCGGCTCAGCCCCAGTTCCCCGGCGGCCTGCACCCCGCCCAGCAGTCCACCCGCGTCCGCGCCATCCTCTGCGGTGCTGCGCGCGGCCACGGCGGCCTCGTCACGCGACACCATCTCCACCTGCGACATCACGGTCTCCCCCCACCAGCAACCGAATTATTACCGTCTGTGACAACAGTAACTCAGCGCAACATTGCCGTGGAAGGCCTGTGGATAACTTTCAGCAGCGCCAGCACCACTAGCTGCGACGAGCAGCCGCCTCCTGTCCGCGCCTGCGGTGGGTCAGCCTCCCGTGATGCGCCGCTCCGCCACCCCCAGGTGCTCCCCCACCCGGTTGACCAGCAGCGTCATCTCGTATGCGACCTGACCGATGTCGGCTTCGGCACCGCTCAGCACGCACAGGCAGCTGCCGGGGCCCGCCGCCATCACGAAGAGGACTCCCTCGTCGTACTCGACCATGGTCTGCCGGACCTCGCCCGCCCTGAAGTGCCGCCCCGACCCCTTGGCCAGGCTCTGCAGACCGGCCGCGACGGCTGCCAGGTGCTCCGCGTCCTCCCGCGCCAGCCCCGCGCTCGCCCCCGTCACCAAACCGTCATTGGACAGCACCACCGCATGCCGCACCTGCTGGACCCTGCGCGTCAGATCGTCCAGCAACCAGTCGAGTTGCTTGTCAAGTGCCATTGCCAGCCCCTCCCCGTCGACGCGGCGGACGTGGCCGCGCCCCACCCGCCCGCTCCGTAGTTCCGCAAGCCTTCCCCAGCGGTCCCTCTCCGGCAAGGAGGATGTCTCCATGGCGAAGAAGATGACTCAAGAGGAATGGCGGGCATTCGTCTCCTCCTGCACGCGCACCGGGAAGCTCTCCACCGTCCGCGAGGACGGAAGCCCGCACATCGCGCCGGTCTGGTTCGTACTCGACGGCGACTCCTTCGTCTGCACCACCGGCAGGGACACGGTCAAGGGGCGGAACCTGGCCCGCGACGGCCGAGTCGCCCTCTGCGTGGACGAAGAGCGGCCGCCGTTCTCCTATGTCGTCCTCCAAGGCCGTGCGGAGATCGGCGAGTACACCGAGCACAGGGAGGAGATGCTCGCCTGGGCCATGAGGATCGCCGTCCGTTACATGGGTGAGGCGGGCGCCGAGGCCTTCGGGCGCCGCAACGCGGTCCCCCGTGAGGTCCTCGTACGGGTGCCGATCGACAAGGTGATCTCGGCGGCCGGCGTGGCCGACGGAGGCCGCCGCGTACGGGCCGGCCCTGCCCCTTCACGCAGAACCGGCCTGTGGCCCCACCGAGTCCAGCAGCCGGGCGGTGTGGACCCGGCCGGCGTACTCCACCAGTCTGATCAGCACTTCCTTCCCCGAATCCTTGTCCCGCGCGTCGCACAGGACTACGGGCGTGCCCTGGTCCAGGTCGAGCGCCCGCGATACGTCGGGCGCGCCGAACCGCCGGGCGTCCGTGAAACAGTTGACGGCCACGACGAAGGGGATGCGCCGGTGTTCGAAGTAGTCCACCGCCGGGAAGCAGTCCTCCAGCCGCCGCGTGTCGGCGAGCACGACCGCGCCGAGCGCCCCCTGCGACAACTCGTCCCACAGGAACCAGAAGCGGTCCTGGCCCGGCGTCCCGAACAAGTACAGCGACAGCCCGGACCGGATCGTGATCCGCCCGAAGTCCATGGCCACGGTCGTGGTCGACTTCCGCTCCACCCCGCCGGTGTCGTCGACCAGTTCACCGGCCTCGCTCAGCAATTCCTCCGTACGCAGCGGACGGATCTCGCTCACCGCACCCACCAGTGTGGTCTTGCCGGCCCCGAAGCCGCCCGCCACAAGGATCTTCAAGGCGAGCCCGGCCGATTCGCCGTCGTCCTCGGACCCGGGCTCGGACCCGGACCCGGACCCGGACCCAAGCTCGGACTCGGGGTCGATGTGCGCGTGCGCGTCCGCGTCCGCGTCCGTGTCGGTCGCCGGCTGAGGCCCGCTGTCGTCTCGTCCCATCACAGCGCTCGCAATCCCTCGATGACTTCCCGCAGAATCCGCCCGCCCGGCAGCCGGGCGGGCGGTACCGGCCTGCTGACCTTGACGTGCCCGCCCTCCAGCAGATCCCCGAGCAGCACCCGCACCACCCCCACGGGCAGGCCGGCGTCGGCCGCCAGCTCCGCCACGGACTGCGTCCGCGACCGGCAGAGCCCGAGCAACGCCCGGTGTTCGGGGCCGAGCAGCGATTCGGCCGCCTCGTCGGCGCCTTCCGGGAGGACGACGACCAGGGCGATCAGGTCGAAGGCCACCCCGTGGGGTCCCGGTTCCGTACGCCCGCTGGTCATGGCGTACGGACGGACGAGCGGGCCTGCGTCGGCGTCGTACCAGTGGCCGTGCATGTTCCGGACCGCCCCTCAGCCGGCGCTCGGCGGCCGCGCCGCGAACCGGGGCGGGGTGTGCAGGTGCTCCCCGACCCGCTTCACCAGCCGGGCCATCTCGTAGGCGACCAGCCCGACATCGGCTTCGGCGGCGCTGAGCACGGCGAGGCAGGAACCGTCCCCGGCGGCCCCGACGAAGAGGAAGCCCTTGTCCATCTCCACCATCGTCTGGCGCACGCCGCCCGTGTGGAAGTGGCGGCCCGTGCCCTTGGCCAGGCTGTGGAAGCCGGAGGCCACCGCGGCCAGGTGCTCGGCGTCCTCACGGCTGAGCCCGGTGGAGGCTCCGACCACCAGCCCGTCGTTGGAGAGCACCACGGCGTGCCGCACTTCGCGGACCCGGAGCACCAGATCGTCCAGCAGCCAGTCCAGCCCGCCGGACCCGCCGATGCCACCGAGGCGGTCGACGCCAGCGAGGCGGTCGGGGCCGTCGGCACCGTCGAGGCCGGTTCTGCCGTGTTCGGTCATGCTCTTTCTCCTTCTTTGCCTGCCTGACGGGAGGTCTCCTGGACGCCGCGGACCCAGCCGGCCCGGTAGGCCGCCATCCGGGCCCGTGCCTGCTCCGGGCTGCGGCCCGGCCGCTCCTCGGGCGGGCGCACGCCGGCCGCAGGCTTGGCCACCGGGGCCTCACGCAGCTGAGGGACGAGACTGGCCTGGCGTACCCGGCGCGGCAGTTCGGTCACCGTGGCAGCGACGGGGGCGGCCTGCACCGTCCCCCCGGCGACCGCCGCCGCGTGCGTACGGGTGCCCCCGCCGCCAGGACCGCGCGGCCGGAGCGGCGCCACCGGCGCGGGGCGCGGTCCCTGTGGTACGGGAGTCCCGTCCCGGGCCGGGATGCCGCGCGCGGCGCCCCGTACGGCCTGGGCCCCCGCGTCCTCCCGTACCGCCGCTTCCCGCAGGTCCTCCCGTACGGCGCTCACCGCGGAAGGCGGGGGCGGCGCCGGGGCAGGGCCGTGGGTGGTGGCCGCCGCCCCGGCTTCCTCCGTACCGGGCTCGGCGCCAGCCGTCATCCCGCTCTGGAGCAACGGCTTCGGCAGCAGCACCACGGCGGTGGTGCCACCGTACGGCGACGTGCGCAGGTGCACCTTCACACCGTGGCGGGCGGACAGGCGGCTGACGACGAAGAGCCCGAGCCGGTCACTGTCGAAGAGGTCGAGCGCCTCGCACTGCTGGATGCGCCGGTTCGCCTCGCTGAGGGATGCGCGGCCCATGCCCAGCCCTCGGTCCTCGACCTCCAGGACGTATCCGGCGCCGACCGGCTCGCCGCTGACGCGGACCTTGGTGTGCGGCGGGGAGAACTGGGTGGCGTTTTCGATCAGTTCGGCCAGCAGGTGCGTGAGATCGGCGACGGCGCCGCCGATGACCCCCGCCTCGCCGAGCCTGCTCACCTCCACGCGCTGGTAGTCCTCGATCTCGGAGACGGCTGCGCGGACGACGTCCGTGAGCGGGACCGGCATCCGCCAGGCCCGGCCCGGGGCGGCGCCCGACAGGATGATCAGACTTTCGGCGTGCCGGCGCATCCGGGTGGTGAGGTGGTCGAGCCGGAAGAGGTCGCCCAGTTCGTCGGGGTCGTCCGCGCGCCGTTCCATCGAGTCGAGCAGTGTCAACTGCTTGTGCACCAGTACCTGACTGCGACGGGCGAGGTTGACGAAGACCCCGGACACCCCGCTGGCCAGCTCGGCCCGCTCGACCGCGGCACTGAGCGCGGCCCGGTGGACGGTGGCGAGCGCCTCGCCGACCTCGGTGATCTCGTCATCGGCCGGGGGCCCGGGCGGCGTCTCGGCGGCGACGTCGATGTCCTGGCCGGCGCGCAGCCGGTCCATGGCCTGCGGGAGCGTGCGGCGGGCGATCTCCAGGGCCCGGTTGCGCAAGGAGACGAGTTCCACGACCAGGGCGCGCCCGATGCGCACGGAGATGAGGAGCGAGGCGGCGACGGCGGCCAGGCCCAGGAGTACGGCGGCTCCCGCCGGGCTGAGAGCTCCCTCGGTGAACGGATCCGCGCGCTCGGCGGCCGCCGCGTGCGCGGCCTCGTCGATCTCCCGCATCGAGGCGGCGACGCTCGTACAGGCGGCATCCCAACCGGCGGCATCCCAACCGGCAGCGTCCCAACCGGCAGCGTCCCAGCCGGCGGGCGCTCCGTGGGGCTCCTGAGCGGCGCCGGCGGCCAGCACCCGGTCCTCGGCGGCGGTCAGTTCGGCGTAGGCGCCGCTCTCGGCGACGGCCTGCCAGGCGGCGCGCTGGGCGGGGGCGAGGTCACGGGCGGCGACGGCCGTGAGGGCGCGGCGGGTCTCGATGGTGCCGCTCAGCCGGCGAAGCGTTTCGGCGGTGCGCGGGCCCGGTGCAGCGAGCAGCGCGTTCTCGCGGGCGAGGAACTCCTGAGCGCGGGCGAACTCGTCCAGGACCCGGGCGTCGGAGCCCAGTTCGGCACCTTGGCCGCCGGAGAGGGCGCCGCCGACGGCGAGGGCCGCGTCGATGGCCCCGGTGTAGACCTCGTAGACGGCGTCCGCGGTGGCCCGGCGGCCGGTGATGTCCTCACGGCTGGCGGCGAGCGCCTCGGCGGCGGCGACGAACACGCCCAGCCGGAGCACCACGTCGGAGCCGTAGTCGCCGGTGTCGGCGACCGTGTGCCGGTCGCCGAGCCGCAGCCGCTGCACGGCGGCGTCGGTGCGGCGGGCCTGCGCGTCCAGGGCCGCCCCCCGGTCGGCGGCGGGGCTGGCGAGGAGCCGGACGGCGGCGCGCCGTTCCGCTTGGAGCTCGGTGACGGCGGCGGCTACGGGCGTACGGATCTGCGTGTCAGCCCGCTGGACGCGGCTCAGGCGGGCGATGTCCTGGGCGGTGCTGACCGTGGCGAAGGCCCAGAGCGCGAGCAGTGAGACGACCGGGACCATCAGCAGCGCGACGATCTTCGCGCGCACGGTACCGAGGCGCAGCCGCGGCCGTCGCCCCGGCAGGGCAGCGGCAACGGAGGGCGGGGCAGCGGCGGCGGACGAGTCGGCGCCGGCGGGGGCGGCGTGCTGTGCCACCGGTTCCGCGGCCGGCGGACCGGCGTGGGCCCGGCGGCCGCGCGCCGGGGGCGCGGGCAGTCCCGGCGCCGTTGCTTCCGGTTTCCTGCGGGGTGTGCGCATGGGCTCCTCGATCTGGGGCGGTACGTACGGGTGCGGTGCTCGGTCGCGGGCCGGACGGCGGCCACGTACGCGGCTGGGTGCTGTGGACGGCGGCCGGGCGGGGCAGCTGTACGGGGGCCGCGGCCGGGCTCGCCCCCGCCGGCCGGCTCAGTGCGCCGCGGCGGCCCGCTCCGCCGGCGGCTGCACGGAAGCGGAAGCAAGAGCGGAAGCGGGAGCCAAATCGAAACCGGAGCCAGAACCAGAAGCAGAAGCAGAACCGGAACCAGAAGCAGAACCGGAACCAAAGGCCGAAGCAGAAGCCGATGCGGCGCGCTCGTCGGCGGTCGGGGAGAGCGCGACGAAGGCGGAGGTGATGAAGAGGTAGGAGCCGAGTCCGACGGCGAGCGGGAAGACGAACTGCATGGCTGCGGCGCCGGGCAGGGCCGCGTCGGACGGGGAGACGCTGACCGCGACGGCCGCCATCCCGGTGTAGTGCATGCTGCTGACGGCGGCGCCCATGACCAGCGAGGCGACCGCGACGGCGACCGGTGACTTGATGTTGAGGGCCGCCCAGAGGGCCGCGGTGGCGGCGACCACGGCGATGGCGAGGGAGAGTCCGACGGTCAGCGGCTCATAGCTCACGTCACCGTGCAGCCGGAGGGCCGCCATGCCGAGGTAGTGCATGCTGGCGACCCCGAGGCCGGTGGTGAGGCCGCCGAGTACGAGGGCGCGGCGGCGGTCTTCGCCGTAGCCCACGGCGAAGACCCCGGCTCCGGTGACCAGCATCGCGACGAGCAGGCTGAGGACGGTCAGCGGCACGTCGTAGTGGACGGCGGTTCCGGTGACGTGGAAGCCGAGCATCGCGACGAAGTGCATCGTCCAGATGCCGGTGCCGATGGCGGAGGCCGCGGTGAGGAGCCAGTTGCGGCGGGAGGGTCCGGTGGCGGCGAGCGCGCGGACGGTGCAGCGCAGCCCGAGGGCGGCGCCGATGCATGCCATCACGTATGACAGTGCGGGTGTCAGCCAGCCGTAGGCGGCGTGGTCCAGGTGTCCCATGGCCACCGGACGCTAGTCCGGGTGAGGGCGCGAACAAGGGGAGCATTTCGAAAGCCGCTGGAACTGCTGGAATATGACAGACATGCGTTCATCTTCGATCGCAGCGCGTATCACCTTGCACACGGAACGCAGGCGTGCGGGCATGGGGGATCATGACTGTATGAGCGAAGACCACACACACGTGCAGGAGTTCTTCGGGGCCCGCGCCGCCGACTGGGACACCAAGTTCCCGCAGGACGCGCCCGCCTTCAAAGCCGCCGTGGCGGATGTCGGGCTCCGGCCCGGGGATCGCGTGCTCGACGCCGGCTGCGGCACCGGGCGGGCGCTCACCGCGCTGCGGGCGGCCGTCGGCCCCTCCGGGATGGTGCTGGGCGTGGACCTCACCCCGCAGATGCTGGCCGCCGCGCGGGAGGCCGGGCGGGGCGCCGAGGGCACGCTGCTGCTCGCGGACGTGGCCCGGTTGCCGCTGCGCGATGAGGTCCTGGACGCGGTCTTCGCCGCCGGGCTCATCGCCCATCTGCCCGACCCGGCGGCGAACCTGCGCGAACTGGCACGGGTGGTGCGCCCCGGCGGCCGGCTCGCGCTCTTCCATCCGATCGGCCGGGCGGCGCTCGCCGCACGCCACGGGCGCGAGCTGACTCCCGAGGACCTGCGGGCCGAGCCCAACCTCCGCCCGCTGCTGTCGGCTTCGGGCTGGGAGATGACCTCGTACGCCGACGAGGACACCCGCTTCCTGGCGCTCGCGGTACGTCACCCGTGACCGCCCGCCGTATCCCCATGACCATGCGCCTGTACGTCGGCACCGCGGCCGGCGTGCGCGGACCGGGCCCGGATCACGCCGGAGGCTGGGCCTCGGCTCCGGCGGGCCGGCGGGGATGCGGCACGGGGCAGCCGCCCGTGCCGGGCATGGGGAACGTGCCGAGCTCACCCACGTCATAGCCGCCGGGGTAGCTCTTGATCTCCCGGTTCTGGCGCGCGTAGTGCGGGGCGCCGCGCGGGGGCAGCAGCCGCACCGCGCGGCCGCGCAGCCGCAGGGCTCCCCGGACCAGCCGCCGGACCGCGGGGCGCGGGGGCTCGTACCGGAAGGCGCTCAACAGCGGCTCGTCGAGCAGGGCGAGGCTCGCGCCGCGGACGGCCGGGGCGAGCGGCGCCGGGTACCAGGAGGCCATCAGGTCGAGGGTCGAGTCGGCGACCTTGCGGCCGCCCTCGTCCCAGCCGAAGTGCGCCTCTTCGTAGGCGTTCAAAGTGGCTTCGAACTCCTCGTAGGAGCCCGGGACGTCCTTGATGCCCATGTGCCGGCCGAGGGTGGCGTAGTAGTTCGCGCAGGCCCGGCGTTCGTGGTGCGTCAGCGGGCGCCAGCCGTAGGCGTCGAGCCAGCGCGCCGGAATCACCACGAAGGTGCACAGGACATAGCGCATCTCCTCCTGGGAGATGTCGTAGCTGCGGTGCATCTGGTTGACGCGGCGGATCGCGGTGCGGGCGGTGTCGCTCTCGAAGCCGTGCTCCACGATCGCGTCCAGGAGCAGCGCAGTGTCGTCGTAGCGCTTCTGGCCGCGGTCGGTGAACTCGGCGGTCTCGGCCAGGAGGCGGCCGATGCCGGGGACGGCGTACGTGCGGAAGAGGGCGAGCTCCAGGGCGCGGGTGAAGTCCCAGGGGAACTCGTAGGTGGCGGTGAGCCGGTAGATGGCCAGGAAGTCCTTGTCGGGGTCCAAACGGAGGATCTCCCTCAGCCGGTCGTATCGCTGCACCCGGTGTCCCTTTCGGTGGCGGGTACCCAACTCTACGTGCAGGTAGTGGGCTTGGAAATCGTCACCGGCGGGCTCTCGACTGCTGGTTACCGGCTCGTTAAGGTGCGCCGGAGACAGAGCTACGGGAGGCAAGGTGTCCGACGACGAGGGCGACGGCTCGCTGTACGTGCTGACCGCCGTGCTGCTGACCCCGGCGCAGTTCCCCGGCATCCTGGGCGATGACTTTCCGGAAGCCTGCGCCCTGCTGGGCGTGGAGTCGGCTGCGGACGGGTACGGGCTGGTGCTGGGGCAGGACGGATCGGGGGCGCGCTGGACGGTCGTCGTGGACGACGTCTCACTGGTGGCCACGGCGATCGCCGCCTGGGACTGCGGGATGGAATACGAACTGTCCCCCGACGAAAGCTCGATCGTGGTCTCCCTGGCGGGGTGGCCACTGGAGCTCACCGTGGCGGCACCCGGGATTCCGGAACCACATGATCCGGAGCAGGGCGCGGACGGCACGGGGCGGGTGCCCCTGACGCCGCCCTCGGCCGAGACCTGGGGACCCGTGCAGCGGCGGATGGGCGCTGACCAGATCGCCCGGGAGTGGGCGGACTGGCGCGGGCGCGTGGTGACGGACGGCGGGGCGGCGGCCGCCGCCCACCCCGGTCTGGCCCGCGCGCTGCGGGAGGCCCTGGAGTACACGCGGACAGCGCCGCCGCCGGGCCGGGTGCGGTCCTCCTTCGCCGGTGAGGGGTCGCGGACGCTGCGGGCCGACGGGCCGGGGTGGTCGCTGGTGGCCCGGACCGGCGACACGGCCTTCGTCCTGCTGGACGAGGAACCGAGCGAGGTGCTGCCGGTCCCGCAGGACGCGGGCGAGGCCCTGCCGGAGCTGCTGGCGGCGCTGGAGCGCGTCGCGGTGCGGCCGACGTGATCACGAGCGGAAGCGTGGGAGAAGGCAGGGTCCTGATCGTCCGTGCGGGGGCCCGACGGCTGGGCCCGTGCGCAAGGCCCGGCGGCTGGGCCCGCCGGACCGGTCCTCGTATGCGGGCCGTACCTCAGACCCGGTCGAGCGGAGTGTGCGGAGCCGGAGGCAGCGTCACCGTGATCGGGTCGCCGGGACGGATCGTGCCGCCCCGGTGGACCACGCCCATGACGCCGGCTTTGCGGATCAGCCGGCCCTGGTCGTCCCGCCCTACGACCTGCTTGAGCAGCCCTGGCTGGAAGCCTTCGATCTGACGGCAGGGATTGCGCAGCCCGGTCACCTCCACCACCGCCTCCTCGCCGAGACGCAGGAGCGTCCCGGCGGGCAGCCCGAGCAGGTCTATGCCCTCGGTGGTCACATTCTCCCCGAGCTGGCCCGGTTCCACGCTGAAGCCCGAACCGGCCACCTCGTCGAAGAGCTCCCGGTGTATGAGATGCACCTGGCGGAGATTCGGCTGCGTCGGGTCCTGCGCCACCCGGGAGCGGTGCTTGACCGTCACCCCGGCGTGCACATCCCCCTCCACACCGAGCCCGGCGAGCAGGGTGATGCTCTCGCGTGTGGGCTTGGTGAAGGAATACACACCGTTGCTGCTGACCGCCGCCACCCGGGCGAGCTCTGCTGCGCTCATGAACATCCCCCTTGCCGCCGTCAGCGGCCGATCTGCTTCCTGGACATGCCCCGCAGGCGACGACGCTGGGAGGAGTCGAGCAGCAGATAAGCGGCCGCCGGCACCCCGATGAGGACCAAGAGCCCCGCCCAGAACCCGACCGCCCAGAACAACACGATGGCTGCCACGACTCCGGCAACCGCGATCTTTCCGCTCGTGGACATCCGCGGACACCTCCTCCTGTCGTCGACTACTACCCCCCTCAACGCGCCGCACCGGTCGCGCGTTCCCGGAGGCCGGACTCCGCGCGAAGCAACCGGACGACCAGCGGGCGGCCCACCGGCCCTTGCCGCACTCCGCTCGCACTCCGCTCGGGCCGGACCGGTCGCGAAGCATCCCTTAAAGGGGGATACCGACGCGCCCGGAACGGATCCGAGCCAGTCGGACCCCGTAGCTACTTCTGAGTCACCACCACGATCATGTAGCCTCCGGAGCCGCCTGATCCGTTTAAAGGCTCCACCAAGACCTCCACCCCCACATCGAGGAATCATGCTCGCCACCACCGACGCCACGACCAGCGCCTTCCCGAGACTGCGCTCCGACGACACTCCCGCCCGCGGCGGGCTGCGGGAACGTGACTGCGCGAGCGGCGCCGCCATGCGGTCCGGTGGACGGAAGCCATGCCGAATACCGGCTGGAGGAGCGTTGGTCTCTTGAGGTTCCGGATCAATCGCTCACGGCACGCGTCCGCGCACCCCTCTGCGGAGGAACCGGGACCCGCCCCGGCCTTCATCAGCAGTGAGCCTGAGCCCGTCCAGGCGGTTCTGTCGCCCCGCGAGATAGAACTCATCCGGGCTTCCGTCGCCGTGGTCGAGCCGCTTGCCGCGGACATGACGGTTTACTTCTACGCGATCCTCTTCGCCCGCTACCCCGAGGTCCGTCCGATGTTCCCGCCGGGAATGGACGCCCAGCGCGGTCGCCTGCTGCGCGCGCTGCTGCGTATCGTGGACCTCGTCGACGACCCGGAGAGCCTGGTCCGCTTCTGCGGGCACCTCGGTCGCGATCACCGCAAGTTCGGCACGCTCAGCGCACACTTCCCGGCCGTGGGCGAATGCCTCCTGGCCTCCCTGGCCCGCTACGCCGGCCCCGCGTGGACCGAGGACATCGCCGCCGCCTGGACCAAGGCCTACGGCGCGGTCGCCGGGGTCATGATCAGTGCGGCGGAGGAGGACGAGGCGCTCCGCCCCGCCGTCTGGCCGGCCACCGTGGTGCACCGCGTCTCGCGCGGACACGGCATCGCGGAGATCACCGTACGTCCCCACCTGCCCTACGCGTATGCCGCCGGGCAGTACGTCAGCGTGGAGACCCCCTGGTGCCCCAAGCAGTGGCGCTACTACTCCCCCGCCAACGCTCCCCGCCAGGACGGCACGCTCACCTTCCACGTGCGCGCGGTGTCCGGCGGCTCGGTCAGCACCGCGCTGGTGCACCGCGCCGCGGTCGGCGATGTGCTGCGTCTGGGCGCCCCGATGGGGGAGATGGTGCTGGACTCGGCCGTCTTCAGCGACCTGCTCTGCGTGGCCGGGGGCACCGGCCTCGCCCCGATCCGCGCGCTCGTCGAAGAGGTGGCCCGGCGCGGCGGGCGCCACCAGGTCGACCTGTTCCTCGGCGCCCGCACCGGCGCCGAACTGTACGGGGTCGACGACATGCTCCGGATGGCCCAGCGGTATCACTGGCTGACCATCAGGGGCGCGGTCTCCGACGAGTACATCCCCGGGATCAGAGGGTCGCTGCCGGAGGTGCTGGCCGAGTACGGACCGTGGTACCAGCACGACGTCTACCTCAGCGGCCCTGCCGCGATGGTCGTCTCCGCCAGTGAAACCCTCACGCTGGGCGGCACCCCGCCCGACCGCATCCACCACGACCCCTTCGAGACGCCCGTCCTGTCCACTCCCTGAGCCACGCGCTTGCCCGTCCTGCCAGGAGAACGCCCGTGTCCTTGTCCCCGCCGCCCTTCGGATCAGCAGGTGAGCGCCGACTGCAGCAGCAGCTGGGCACCGCCGACCGCGCCGCCCGTTTCTACGACCGGCAGGTGCGCCCCTGCCTCACGCCGGAGATGCGGGACTTCATAGGCCGCCAGTCGATGGTCTTCCTGGCCACGGCCGACTCCCACGGAGAATGCGATTCCAGCTTCCGCGCCGGGCCGCCGGGATTCGTCCACGTCATCGACGACCACACGCTCGCCTACCCGGAGTTCCGGGGCAACGGCGTCCTCGCCAGCGCCGGCAACATGATCGAGAACCCCCACCTGGGCATGCTGTTCGTGGACTTCACCCACCACCACGTGGGCCTGCACGTGAACGGCGTGGCCCGGCTCTACGGGGACGCGGACCTGCGCTCCGTCCTTCCCGGACTGCCCACCGACGTGGCGCCGGGGCGCAGTCCCGAGATGTGGGTCCACCTGAGCGTCGAAGAGGCCTACATCCACTGCTCCAAGTACATACCGCACCTGGAGCCGGCCCCCCGTCCCACCGGCCACGACTCCGCGCGCCCCAAGGACGCGAACTATTTCACCGGGCTCGGATCGGAGCCGGCCGGACCCCCCGCGCACACGGGCAGTGTCCCCTGGCGCCGGTGACGAGCGATCAGCGGCCGGGCCACCGGGACTGGTCCCGGTGGCCCTTGCGCAGCGCCCGCCGGGTGCGGTGCATCTGCAGGGCCAGCTGGACCTGGAGCGCCTGCGCGGGCTCCAGCCAGTCGGCGCCCAGCAGTTCGGAGATCCGCTCCAGACGGCGGGAGACCGTGTTCGGGTGGACGTGCAGGCTTTCGCCGGCTCGTGTCGGGCTGCCCGCCGAGGCGAAATAGGCCTCCAGGGTGCGCGTGAGCTCCGTGCGCTGCTTGGCGTCGTAGTCCAGTACCGGGCCGATGGTGTGGTGGATGAAGTCGCCGGTGTTGGGGCTGTCGGAGAGCAGCAGCCCCAGGAAGCCCAGTTCCTGCGGCGAGGCGGTACCGCCGGCCCCGCCGAGGGCCGTCAGGGCGTCGAGGCAGCACCGCGCCTCCTGGTAGGTGCGGCTGATGAGCGCGAGGTCGGTCACCGGCCCCGCCGTGCCCACCGTCACGGGATGGTTCAGCGCCGCGGACAGTTCCTCCGAGGCGGCCCGCGCCGCTGCCCCGGGGTCGGTTCCGGGGAGCAGCAGGATGATGCAGCCCTCGTCGACGCTCTTGAGGCCGGACAGCCGGTGGGCGTACGAGGACGCCCACATGACGGCCCGGCCGAGGGAGCCGCCTTCGGGCCGGGCGACCACCACGACCTGCGGGCCTTCCAGGTCGACGCCGAGCCGCCGGGCGCGTTCCGTGTACTTCGCCGCGGAATGCGGCCCTCCCCTGAGCAGGTCGTTGAAGAGCTCATCCCGCACATGGCCCTCCACCGCGGCGGCGCTGCGCTGCATCATCAGCAGGACGGCGGTGGCCTGGGATACCAGGGCGAGGAGCTGCACGCGGTGCGCGGTGTCGGAGTCTTCGAGGGCTTTGTCCTTGGTCCGGGCGTGCGGCGCGAGCAGGAGGGTGCCGAGGACCTCTTGGCCGGCCACCGCCGGGGCCACCCAGACCCCGTCGGCCGAACGGACCGGCCGGCGCTCGGTCTGGGCGTCCAGGCACAGGGCCCGGATCTCGTTCTCGTCCAGGTCCGGGAACTGCCCCGTGGCTTCGAGGTCCCGTCCTGCCTGATCGCGGATCAGCAGCGTGCTGCCGAGCAGGGTGGCCGCCTCGGAGGCCAGGGCGGACAGGCCGCCGCCTTCCAGCACCAGCTCGATCAGGCGGCTGTGCGTGTCCCGCAACCGCTGGGCGGCCGCCGAGGAGTGCCGGGCCCGGGAGGTGTCGAGCTCCAGACCGGCGACCTCGTCCCGTACGCGGTCGAGCAGGCGGGTCTTCTCGATGGCGACGGCGGCGAGGTCGGCGAGCGAGCTCATGAGGGATATCTCGTCCGGTTCGAAGTAGCGGATCTGCCGGCCCGCCACGTAGAGGTTTCCGAGGTCGACGTCCCCGTGGCGCAGCGGTACGGCCATCAGCGCGTGCAGGCCCTCGGCCCGGACCACGTTGTCGATGACCTCGGAGTGCGGAAAGCTGTCGTCCCGGAGGTAGTCGGCGGACCAGAAGGGCGCCGATCTCTGCCGTGCCTGCTGGCCCGCTCCCCCGTTCATCGGGACCGCGAACCCCACGGTGATCGCCGACGTGTGGCCGTCGGCGGCGCGCACGTAGGAGCGTCCGTCCTCGAAGTGGTGGAAGGAGACCCAGGACATGTCGAGTCCCAGCAGCAGCCGGGTCCGCCGGGTGATGACCTTGAGCAGGGTGTCCAGGTCGTACGGCAGGGTGAGGTCGCGTGCGGTGTCGACCAATGCGCTCAATCCGGCTTCCCGCTGCTGGCGTCGCGCGAATAGGCCGCGGATGTTCAGGGAGATGTCCTTGGCCCGTGTCAACCGGGCGAGTTCCTCGTGGTCGACTCCCGATTTGCGGGCCGTTCGCACGATTTGCTCGAACTCCTCTACGGGTGCCTCTCGGGCCAGCAGCTCCAGCATCTCGGATATGTCCGTCTGCGGATTTTGACTCGCCGGCATCCCCTGTGTCCCCTCTCAGGGAGCGGTCCCGTTGCCCACTCCCGTGGTGAACGTAATGCCGCAGGCCCGACTTGGTCAACATTTTGGTAGAGTAAAATGGCCTGGTCAGAGGGGTCGACGTGTGACTCGGTCACCGGCTCACCTGACCATGGCGGTTGCCGGGCCACCTCCTGAACGGGCGGTTCCGCCGATAGAAGGTACACCGGACGCCACGACCGGGCGTCGTACCGAAGGTGTTTGTGGGGGGTTTCATGTCGCAGCTCCAGAACTTCGAGCGTTCCCTTGAGCGCAGTCGCCTGTCTTTGACGAGACCTGACCGGCCAAAGGTCTTCTCCATGTGCGGACGCGAATGGGATCTGCTCAACGAGGTGTTTGCTCCCATTTACTCCCCCTCGACCGGGATGGCACTCGAATTCCTCGGCCTGAACCAGCCGTCGCCGCGCCAGACGGGGTCTTTCCTGGAAATAGGGTGCGGCACCGGAGTGACGGCCGTGATGGCCGCCCTGGCCGGGCGCGAGCGTGTCGTGGCCTCGGACATCAGCCCGCGGGCCGTGGAGAACGCCGCGGCCAACGCGGAGCGGCACGGGGTGGGTGACCGGCTGCGTGCCCTGCACAGCGACCTCTTCTCCGGTCTGACCGAGGGCGAGCGCTTCGACACCATCTTCTGGAGCTCCAACTACGTACTGGCGCCCGAGTCCTACGAGTACAAGTCCGTTCACGAACGCGCCTACGTGGACACCGGGTACCAGGCCCACCGCCGGTACCTGGAGCAGGCCACCCGCTGGCTCACCCCGACCGGGTCGGCGCTCCTGCACTTCAGCGACCGCGGCGACGTGGCGGCCCTGCACCGGGTCGCCCGGGAGAGCGGGCGCGAGCTGCGCCTCCTGAGCAGCCACCGCATACGCGAGGGGGAGTACGGCAGCGACACCGTGGAGCACATGCTCCTGCAGATCCTGCCGACCCGCCCGGAGTGACGAGAGGCCGACGTGCGCACCCTCCTGATCGACAACTACGACTCCTTCACCTACAACCTCTTCCACCAGATCACCGAGGTGAACGGCCGCGAGCCGGAGGTGGTGAGGAATGACGACCCGACCTGGCGCCCGCGCCACCTCGCGGCATTCGACGCCGTGGTCATATCCCCCGGGCCCGGCACCCCGGCGCGCAGCAGCGACCTCGGCATCAGCCGCGAGGTCATAGAGCGGGGGACGCTGCCGCTGCTCGGAATCTGCCTGGGGCATCAGGCGATCGGACTGCTGCACGGAGCCACCGTGGGCCGGGCGCCGGAGCCCCGGCACGGCAGGATCTCGCCCGTACTGCACGAGGGCAAGGGCTTGTTCGCCGGCATCCCCGCTCCCCTGGAGGTCGTCCGCTACCACTCCCTTGCCGTGACCGGGCTTCCGCGAGAGCTGCGGGCCACGGCCTGGACCGAGGACGGTGTCCTCATGGGGCTGGAGCACCTCGACCGGCCCGTGTGGGGCGTTCAGTTCCACCCCGAGTCGATCTGCGCCGAGTACGGGACCGGGCTGCTCGGCAACTTCGCGGCCCTCAGCGCCTCCTGGCAGCGCACCCGTTCCGGACGCGCACCCGCGGCCCGGCCCGCGCCCGCGGCTCGGCCCGCGCCCGTGCGGGGCGTGCGGACACCGCCCGCCACGGGCGCGTGCGCCCCTGCCCCGCGCCGCCGGCTCCGGGTCCTCGTCGAGGAGATTCCCGCCTTCGGGGACGCGGAGACGGCCTACGACAAGCTCTTCCGCGGTCGTCCGTACGCGTTCTGGCTCGACAGCAGCCGTACGGATCACGGCGCCGGCCGCTTCTCGGTCATGGGCGACGCCTCCGGCCCCCTCGCCCGGATCGCACGCGCCGACGTCTGGAGCGGCACCGTCCAGGTGGAGTCCGCGGCCGGGTCCGAGATGGTCGCCGGCCCCTTCCTCGACTGGATCGACCAGGACCTGCGCGGAATCGAGACCGAAGTGCCGGAGCTGCCCTTCGAGTTCGCCCTCGGCTGGACCGGCTACCTCGGCTACGAGCTCAAGAGCGAATGCGGTGGCGACCTCGTCCACCAGTCGCAGGACCCGGACGCCGTGATGGTCTTCACCGACCGGGCGCTGGTGGTGGACCACCTCACCGAGACCGTCCACCTGCTGGCACTCATGGACCAGGACGTGGCCGGGTCCGAGGCGGCCGCCCGGCTCCGGCTGGCGGACATGGCCGCGCAGGTCGCCCACCTGCCCCTGCGGACGCCGGGGCCGCCCGCGCCGCCCGAGCCACTCGGCGACATCCGGCTGCGCCATGACCGCGAGGCCTACCTCGGACTCATCGCCGCCTGCCAGGAGAAGATCGGCGCGGGTGAGACGTACGAGGTCTGCCTCACGAACATGGCCGAGGCGAGCGGCACCCTGGATCCCTGGGCCGGATACCTGCGGCTGCGCCGCACCCATCCCGCACCCTTCAGCGCGTTCCTCCAGTTCGCGGAGCTCTCCGTACTCAGCAGCTCGCCCGAGCGGTTCCTGCGGATCTCCCGCGACGGGCTGGTCGAATCGAGGCCGATCAAGGGCACCCGCGGCCGCGGCGCCACCGCCGCCGAGGATGCCGTGCTGGTGGCGGACCTGATGAGCAACGAGAAGGACCGCGCGGAGAACCTGATGATCGTGGACCTCGTCCGCAACGATCTCGGGCGCTGCGCCGAGCCCGGCTCCGTGGAGGCCGACGACATCTTCCGGGTGGAGAGCTACGCAGGCGTCCACCAGCTGGTGAGCACGGTCCGCGCCCGGCTGCGCTCGGACAGCAGCGCCGTGGATTGCGTGCGTTCCGCCTTCCCGGGCGGTTCGATGACGGGGGCTCCGAAGGTACGGACGATGCAGATCATCGACCGTCTCGAAGGCGGCCCACGAGGGGTCTACTCGGGCGCCATCGGCTATTTCTCGCTCTCAGGCGCCGCCGATCTGAGCATCGTGATCCGCACCGCCCTGGTCACCGAGGACCGGGTCCGCTACGGCGTGGGCGGGGCCGTGATCGCCCTCTCGGACCCCGACGAGGAGTTCGCCGAGACCATCGTCAAGGCGGCCCCGCTGCTGTCGCTGACGGAGGCCCCGCTGCGGCACACGCGCGAGGAGACGCTCAGCACCTGAGCGCCCAGTCCCGCTGGAGACGGGTGAGTTCGCCCGTCTCCAGCGCCCGGGCCACCTCCGTCATACGCACGCCCAGCTCTTCGAGGGCTTCCAGCGCGCCGCGTCCCTCGCCGTGCGCGTTCAGCAGGGTGTCCCCGCTGAGGTCCACATGCCTCGCGGCGGCTTCGAACACCTCGGTGGAGGCGGCCTGGGCGGTGTTCCATCCGATGAGCGAGCCGATGTGCTGCGGCGCGGTCGCCGTCCACAGCAGGCCCGGTGGCTGCGCTCCCGCGGCGCGCAGGACCCGCCACCAGTCGCTGCACAGCCAATGTTCCCGTACCCGGAAGATCTGCCGGGCGACGGCCAGGGCCGCCGTACCGCGTGCCGTGGCCGGGTCGGCCGGCGCTCGTACGGGAAGCGCCGCCAGCCGGGTGTTCACCTCGGCGTCGAGCACCCCGACCGGCACCGAGGCCGTGGCGACGATCCCGTCCAGGGGAAG
Organism: Streptomyces sp. NPDC003034; assembly: GCF_053591375.1. NCBI lineage: Bacteria > Bacillati > Actinomycetota > Actinomycetes > Kitasatosporales > Streptomycetaceae > Streptomyces > Streptomyces sp. NPDC003034. Next base: position 150,296 of record NZ_JBSFTS010000003.1, on the reverse strand, counting down.
CCCGGCCGTGAACGCCCGCTCCAGACCGGCGAGCAAAGCCTCCAGCACCTCCTCGTACCGGTCGGCCGAGAAGATCAGGTCCGCGTCGACGCTGATGCCGAGGGACAGGCACTCCTCCAGGGCGACGAGGCCGGCGCGGGTGGCGGGGATCCGCATCAGCACGTTGGGCCGGTCCACCGCGCGCTGCCCGGCTCGGGCGGCGGCGACCAGGGCCTTGGGATCGTCGGCGCCGCGCGGGTCCACCGGTACGGAGACGCGCCCGTACAGCCCTTCGCTGGTCGAGAAGATGTCGCCCAGGGCGTCGCAGGAGCGGCGCACGGCCGACACGGAGGCGACGGGCGCCACAGCGCCCTGGAGCAGAGGGGGACCGTCCGGGCCGGCGCCGGCCGGACGCAGCAGCGTCTCGGCGAGGGACTCCTCCCCCGGTGCGGTGGCCAGCCACGGGGATACGCCCTCGGCTGCCAGCCGGTTCAGCAGCCCCACGGCCAGTCGGCTCAACATGGAGCGAGCGTAGGTGGACCGGATCACCGATTCACAGGAGCGGCCTGCGGCACTGTCAAGTCGCCCTGGCGGGCTCGGCGGCGGCCTCGTGCGGCCGGGCCGTGCACGGCCGCCCCGGCCGGCGGTGGGGGGGGGAGGGCTACCGGATCCCGGACCGGTCGCCCTCCCCGCTGCCTGCCCGCCCGCCGGGACGGTCGGCGGGGTCAGACCCCCGGTGCCGGGTACGTCGGGTACTCCACCCCGGAGACGTGCTGCACGACGCGGATGACCTGGCAGGAGTAGCCGAACTCGTTGTCGTACCACAGGTACAGGATCGCGTTGTCGCCGTCGACCTTGGTGGCGCCCGCATCGACGATCGAGGCGTGCCGCGAGCCGATGAAGTCGCTGGAGACCGCGTCGGGGGCGGTGGTGAAGTCGATCTGGCGCTTGAGCGGAGAGGTCAGCGACACGTCGCGGAGGTAGTCGAGGACCTCCTCGCGGGTCGTCTCGCGCCCGAGCCGCAGGCTGAGGATCGCGATCGACACGTCCGGCACCGGGACCCGGATCGAGCTGCCGGTGATCGGCGCCTTGAGCTCGGGCAGCGCCTTGGCGACCGCGGAGGCGGCACCCGTCTCGGTGATGACCATGTTGAGCGGCGCGGAACGGCCTCGACGGTCCGAGCTGTGGTAGTTGTCCAGCAGGTTCTGGTCGTTGGTGAACGAGTGGACGGTCTCCACGTGGCCGCGCAGGACGCCGTACTCGTCCGCCATCGCCTTCAGCGGCGGGACGATCGCGTTGGTGGTGCACGAGGCGCAGGACAGGATCTGCTCGTCCGGCTTGATCGTGTCGTGGTTGACTCCGTGCACGATGTTGGGGACGTCGCCCTTGCCCGGCGCGGTCAGGACGACCTTGGCGACACCGGGGCGCAGGTGCTTCGAGAGGCCCTCGCGGTCGCGCCACTTGCCGGTGTTGTCGATGAGGATGGCGTCCTTGATGCCGTACGCCGTGTAGTCCACCTCCGACGGGTCGCCCGCGTAGATGACCTTGATCTCGTTGCCGTTGGCGATGATCGTGCTGTTCGCCTCGTCGACGGTGATCGTGCCCTGGAACTGGCCGTGGATGGAGTCGCGGCGCAGCAGCGAGGCGCGCTTGACGATGTCCTGCGCGCCGCCCTGCCGGACGACGATGGCCCGCAGCCGCAGACCGTTGCCGGAACCGGCCTTCTCGATGAGCAGGCGGGCGACGAGGCGGCCGATGCGGCCGAATCCGTAGAGGACGACGTCGCGCGGCTCGCGGCGCTCGATCTTGTCGGCGCCCGTGGCGCCCGCGACGGCCTCGGCGGTGAACTCCTGCACGGACAGACCGCGGTCGTCGGTCTTGTACGTCGCGGCGAGCATGCCGATGTCGATCTGGGAAGGACCGAGATCGAGGGTCGAGAGAGCCTGCAGGAAGGGCAGCGTCTCGGTGACCGACAGTTCCTCACCGGCGATCTGCCGGGCGAAGCGGTGGGTCTTGAGGATGCTCACCACCGACTTGTTCACCAAGGAGCGGCTGTGGAGCAGGATCGTGACGTCCCGCTCCCGGTGCAACTTCCCCACTATGGGGATCATCGATTCCGCGATCTCCTCGCGGTTCTTCCAGTTGGTGAACGAGTCGTCGTTGACAGTCACAGATTTATCTTTCGAGCTAGGCGGCGCTCATATGCTAACCCCCCGCCCCGTTGATCTTCCAAGCGGCCCGGTCTCTCGGTGTCCGGCCCTCGCGGCCGGCCTCTCGCCCCCGCCCGCGATCACCTGATCCGCCGCCCTCTCCTGCGGCGGATGAGGAGTCCGACGACCGCTCCGGCCAGAGCGGTCGCCACCACCCCCACCGTCGTCCACCACGCCGTACGGCCGGAGGCGGGGGCCGGAGTACGCGCCTCCGTGGCGGAGGGCGACGGTGTGACCGGTACCGGAACGGTGGCGGTCGCAGCGGCGGCCGTCGGGCTGCCGGTGGCAGGGGCGCCGGTGGGCGGAGTGCCGGTCGGCCGGACCGGATCGACCACGGGCACGCCGACCACCGCTTCCCCGTGCCCGAGCGCCGGGAACGCCACGTCGACGGTGACCTTCCAGGTGCCCGGTGGCAGGGCCTCGGCCGTCATCCAGCCGGCGGCCGACGCGCCGGGATCGCGGACCAGGCGCCAGGGCCCCAGCGAGCGGGCCCCGTCGGGGCTGACCGCGTTGACCGTGGCGGCGACGGCCTTGTCCACGGGATCACCGTCGTTCTCCCAGGTGATGTCCGCGGTGACACGGCCTTCGCGGTGCCCGGTCACCTCCACCTTCAGGGTGTCGCCGTGGGCATGTGCCGCGGTGGGGAACAGGAACATGAGGGCCAGTGCGGCCAGCGCCGCCGGTGCCCCCAGCAGGGACCGTACGGCCGAGGAGGGGGTGCTTCGTCTGCGCATCGTCGCTTGCTCCGTGTGGTCGGGGAAGGGGCCCGGCGGACGGCCGCGCGAGGCGGCCGCCCACCGGGCATGACACTGCCGGGGAGTTCCCTGGCCGGTCAGCCGGCCTTCTGCAGGCTCCATACCTGCGTCGCGCGCCCGTCCGCGCGCTGGAGTTCGAGCAGCCGGTTGCCGTAGTACGGCCGGTTGCTGACGGTGAGGGCGTAACCGCCGCTCGGGTCCGTGACGGTCACGGCCCCGTCGCGGGTGGACAGCCGCCATGCCTGCGCGCCGTGGTCGCCGCAGGGCTGCTGTGCGATCCACATGCCCGCGGCAGGGGCGCCGCCGGGCTGCAGGCACTTGCCGGAGACCGCGGACCGGATGCGGACCTGGCCGCCGCCCGCGTCGTCGAAGTACCACCGCTGCTGGGCGTATCCGTTGGAGCGACCGCCGACGAGCACCGTGCCGTCCGCGGTCCGGCCGCCCCAGAGCTCGGCGGACATGCCGGTGCTGCCGTTGCCGAGCAGGTACGCGGCGCCGGGGGTGGTGGCGCCGCCGCCCGCGGCGGACGTACGGAAGGACGCGGCCTTGCCGGGTCCGGTGTCACGGCCGCCGCTGTCGCGGACGGAGACGGCCACCGTGTACGCGGTGTCGGGCCGGAGGTTGTGGATGCGGACCACCTGGGACTGGACCCAGGTCAGGTGCTTGCCGTTCAGCAGCACCTGGTACCAGGCGGCGCCCTCGGCCTTGGGCCAGCTCACCACGACGGAGCCCGAGGTCACCTGGCCGGCGGTCACCGCCGGGCCTGCGGTGGGCTTCTTCGTCGGGGTGGGCGTCGGCTTCGCGGTGGGCTTGGTCGTGGGGGTCGGTGTGGGCCCGGGATCGGTGCCGCCGCCCCGGGTGCGCATCAGGAACTGGTTGTCGGCGATGTTCCAGTGGGTGGCCAGATAGCTGCCGGCCCGGGGGCTGGTGTGGAAGTAGTCGTCGTGGTTGCAGTCGAGGATGTTCTCGGACGCCCGGTTGGTGCAGACGTTGCGCATCGTCGGGTAGTACGGGGTGTCGGAGTAGCACATGACGTCGAACTCGTCGGTGCAGTGGGCTCCCCGGCTGGTGTTCGGGGCGCTGTTGTTGACCGCTCCCAGGTTGTGGCCGAGTTCGTGGGCCGCGGTGTGGCCGCCCCAGCACCCGGAGTCCGTACGGCCGTAGGAGGGGCCGAAGTTGCTCAGGTTGGCCTGGCCGGGTCGCTCGTCGCCGTTGAAGGTGCCGATGCCGCAGTAGACCTGCGAGTCGGCGAAGATCATGTACTTGCGGTCCCGGCGGTCGAGGCCCTTGGCCGCGAGGGCGGCGTTCGTGGCACTGAACTCCGCCAGTGCCGAGGCCGGCAGCTCGATGTTCAGTACGGTGGGAGTGCAGTCGGCCGCCGTCACATAGCGGATGTGGCGCACTCCGCCGGTTTCCTGGGCGCTCGCCGCGTAGATGAGGTCGGCATCGGCCGCCCACTTGCGGAAAGAGGCCACGTACTCGGAGTACCGGTCGCGGTCCGGGGCGTGTACGTACACCACCTGTACGCGGTTTCCGGTGCTGCCGTCGCCATCGCACTGGACGGTCTGGCCCGCGGGGCCCGCGGCTGCGGCAGCGGCCTGGGCGCCGGCCGAGGGGGCGGGCGCCGGCGCGTCGGCGGTCGCGGCCGCCGCGTCGGCGGCGGGCGCGTCCTGAGAACGCCCGCCCCCTTCGGCGGTGGCCGGGTCATCGGCGGCGGGACGGGCCGGATCGGCTGCCGGAGCCGTCTCCTTGACGGCCGGCGGTACGTTCTTCTTGATGTCGACGCCCTTGGGCGGGGCGTCGGGGCCGTGGGTGCAGTGCCCGGCTTCGGTGCGGTAGACGCCGACGCACGGGTCGCCCTTCGGCGCGGCCTTGAGCCCGTCGAAGACCAGGCCCCGCCCGCCGTCGTTGGCCGGCGCCTCCGCCAGCGGGTCCGGTTCCTCGTCCCGGGCGGCCGCGGCGGCGGGTACGGGAGTTTCGCCGGGCGCCGCGGCCTGTGCGGGCGCCGCCGCCTGAGCGCCGTCGCCCAATCCGGAATAGGCAACTCCGGTGGCTATCACCGCCGCCGCGGCCAGGGCGGCGGTGACGAGTATCAACCGCCGGGGTTTGCGCCGGTGGTCCCGCCGTTTGCGCCTGGCTGTCATGGGCACCTCAACTCTTGATCGGAAGACTGGGTGCGCGGAAGCCTGCCAGACGAATGTGGGACGGAATTCCAACAAAGAGGAGACGACCTTGCGAAACCGTCCCGTTACCTGACGGTTCGAATCTGATGAACACTCAATTTGCCTTCAAAATAACGGAGTTACACCATCCCCCACCCCAATGGTCCAGGCCTTCCAGGGTCTACCGTTATAGAATCGAAATAATCTGGAGGGGCCTATTGACGCGAATTCAGTCAGGTATTCACCTAATTACTACCTGTCGAATTCCCTCCGTCACGACCCGTGAGGAAGCGGACCGGGGCCCGGCCGGGCGGGATACGCGCCTCACGCATGCACGCACGCACACCGCCCCGACCGGGCCGCCCCTTTCGCTCTCAGCTCCCGGTGGGCGCCTGGGGAGCGCGGCGGACGCCGACCGCGGCCATGACGGCGCCGGCCAGACACAGCACCCCGGTGAGCAGGGCCGCGGAATGCACGCCGTTGATGAAGGCTTGGCCGCTGCCCTCGACGACCGCGGCCCTCAGCTGCCCCGGCATGTCACCGTTCACCGGTGACACGCCCATCGCGACGGCGTCCTTGGCCGTGTGCAGGCCCTCGGCCACGGGCGCCGGGACCCCGGCCGAGGTGAGCTCGCCGGTCATCGTGGCACCGACCCTGGCGCTGATCAGGGACATCAGTACGGACGTGCCCAGAGCCCCGCCGATCTGGAGCGCGGTGGCCTGCAAGCCGCCCGCGACGCCCGCGTCCTTGACCGGCGCGTTGCCGACGATCGCATCGGAGGAGGCGGCCATCACCATGCCGACGCCGAGGCCCAGGGCGATGAACGGCGGCCACATGGCGGCGTACGAGGAGTGCACTCCCCAGCCGAGCATCCCGAAGGAGGCGGCCGCCTGCAGCGCCATGCCCAGCGGCATGGTCAGCCGGGCGCCGAACTTCTCGGTGAGCTTCGCGCCCAGGGGTGAGGCGACCACCGAGGCCAGGCTGAGCGGCAGGGTGCGCACGCCGGCCTCGACGGGGGTGAACCCGCGGACGTTCTGCAGGTAGAGCATGACGAAGAAGATCACGCCGAGCAGGACGAAGAAGTTGACCGCCGTGATGACGGCGCCGACGCTCAGCGCCGGGCTGCGGAACAGCCGCATCGGCAGCAGGGGGTGCTGGACGCGCGTCTCGTACCAGCCGAACACCGACACCACGACGAGTCCGGCGGCGAGCGTCCCCAGCGTCGAACTGGAACTCCACCCCCACGACTCGCCCTTGACGACGCCGAAGACGATGAGGAGCAGCCCGAGCGCCAGCAGGATGACGCCCAGGACGTCGAAGCGGTCCTCAGCGGTGGAGGCGTTCTTGCTCTGCGGCAGCACGAACGCGCTGAAGGCCAGCGCGACGACACCGATCGGGGCGTTGATGTAGAAGACCGACTCCCAGTTGACGTGCTCCACGAGCAGTCCGCCGACGATGGGGCCGAGCGCCGTGGAGACGGACGACACCATCGCCCAGATGCCCACGGCCATGCCGAACTTCTTCGGCGGGAACACCGCGCGCAGCAGGCCGAGCGTGTTGGGCATCAGCAGGGCGCCGAAGAAGCCCTGCACGGCCCGGAAGGCGATGACTCCCTCGATGGAGCCCGCCAGACCGATGGCGACCGAGGCGGCGGTGAAGCCCGCGACCCCGACCAGGTAGTACGTACGCCGGCCGAACCGGTCGCCCAGCTTCCCGCCCAGGATCAGCGCCGCGGCCAGCGCCAGCAGGTAGGAGTTGGTGACCCATTGCAGGTCGGCGGTGGAGGCGTGCAGGTCCCGGCCGATCTCCGGGTTCGCGATCGAGACGACCGAGCCGTCGAGGCCGACCATGAACAGTCCGAAGGCGACCGCGATCAGGGTCAGCCAGGGATGGCCGCGGCGGCCACGGACGTCACGGTTGTCATGGGCGTCAGAGGTGCCTGCCGGCGGGGAGTCTGCGGGCAGGGGTGAGCGGTCCACGGCGGTGGAGGACATGGAGGTGCCTTGCTTCTTCGAAGGACGGGTGCGGCCGGCGGACGGCGGCCGGCCGCGGGAGGGACGTCAGCGCGCGGCGGGGTGAATCCGCCGGGCGAGTCCGTGCAGGGCGCCGAGGGCCGAGCCGATGGCGTCGAGGTCCCCGTCCGTGAGGGTGTGGAGCGCCTCGACGAGGTACCCCTCCACCAGGTTCCCGAACTCGGCGAGCCGGCGGCGGGCCTCGGCCGTCAGGTGCAGGTGCGCCACCCTCTTGTCGGCCCCGTCCTGCCTGCGCTCCAACAGCCCCTCGGCGACCAGCTGGGTGACCAGGGCGCTCACGTTGTTGGGCTTCATCAGGAGCGCGTCGGCCGCTGCGCGGACGGTGACGCCGTCGTGCTCCGCCACGAACCGCAGCACCGCGAGCTGCCCCTCGGGGAGCTTGGGGTGCGGGAAATCCTGGAAGACCCGCCGGTCGACAGCGCGGTGCAGCGCGGGCAGGACGGCCGCGAGCCCGGAGGCGATGTGGCGGGTGTCCTGGTCGGACGCGCTGGAGGCGGGCATCCGTCGAGCATAGGTATGACTACATACCTATGTCAACCGACCTACGCGCCTGACCTGCCCCGCACAGGCCGGCCGCGGTGTCGACCCGGCCGGCCGGCCCTCGCCGGGGCGGCCGCCCCGTCGGAAACTGGGAGGGGGAGGCGAGCGGGAGTGGGAAGCGAACGGAGAGCGCCATGGCCACGAACCCGTACACCGTGAGCGACGTCATGAGCCACACGGCCGTCGCCGTGGGACGCGAGGCCTCCTACAAGGAGATCGTGGAGCTCATGCACCAGTGGAACATCAGCGCCGTGCCGGTACTGGAAGGCGAGGGCCGCGTCGTCGGCGTGGTCTCCGAGGCCGACCTCCTGCCCAAGGAGGAGTTCCGGCGGGATGAGCCGAGACTCCCAGAGCAGCTGGACGAGGCATCGAAGGCCGCGGCGGTCGTCGCGGAGGAACTCATGTCCAGCCCCGCCATCACCGTCCACCCGGACGCCAGCCTCGCCGAAGCGGCCCGCATCATGGCCAGGAAGCGCGTGAAACGGCTGCCGGTGGTGAACGACATCGGGCTGCTGGAGGGCATCGTCAGCCGCAGCGACCTCCTGAAGGTGTTCCTCCGGCCGGACGAGGAGATCGAGGGCGAGGTCCGCCAGTCGGTCCTGGCGGAGCTGACCGCCCCGCTGCACCTCGACTGCTCGGTCGTGGAGGGCGTGGTCACCGTGCGCGGCGCCCTGCGCAACCGCGCCCTGGCCCCTCTCATCATCCGCGCCGTCCGCGCCGTCGAAGGGGTCGTGGACGTGCGGATGGAACTCGAAACACCCGTCGGGCGCCCGGAGAACGTGACCCCCGATGACGTGAGCCCGGCGTACTGAGACCGGCGGCCCGAGGCCGATGGGGCCCAGACCGATGAGCCCAGACCGATGGGCCGAGGCCGATGGGCCCAGACCGATGAGCCGAGGCCGATGGGCCGAGGCCGATGGGAACCAGCCGATTCGCGGGGCACCCGGCGCCACCCCGTACGGACATCCGTACGGCCGCCGACCAGGCGTCCGGCGGTGTCGGGGCGCAGGCGGCGGGCCCCTGCGGGGAGTCGGCGGACCGGAGGCCGGAACTCTTTTCGGTCACCGCCCGCGCATCCAACTCAACGGTCACGTCCGCATCATGACCTGTTGTCAAGACCCTTACGAAGAACCGATAAGATCCCGGGCTGTTGTCCTATGATCTTTCGTTTTCGATCGTTTGAGGGTTCTGATGGTTCGAGAGGGATCGTCGCCCGGCAGTCCAGGGCCGGCCTCACCCGCCGTTTGGGCGCTGCCCGCCCTGGTGACCGCGGTGGGCGCGGCGGTGGCCGTGGCGCTGGTAGCGGCTCCTGCCCGCACCTCCGTGGCATGGGTGGGTGTGACGGCCTTCGTCGCGGTCGCACTCTCCTGCGGTGAGGCGGCCCGGCGAGGCAAGGCGGTGGCCGCGCTCCGCGCCACGGTCGCCGCGCAGGAGGCGGCTCTGTCGCAGCAGCAGGCCGAGACCGTCCGATTGGCCGAGACGCTGCTGCCCGACGTCGTCGCGCGCCTGCGCAAGGGGGAGTTCCCCGAGGATGTGCTCACGTCCCTGGAGGACCCCGACGCCTACCGGCCGGGCCTGACGCCCGAGTTCAGGGCGGCCCATCAGGCCGTACTGCGCTCGGTGCTCGACGCCGTCATCGCCGAGGAGGACCTGCGCGACTCCGCGCAGCGGGCCTTCGTGAACATCGCCCGCCGCGTGCAGGCGATCGTGCACCAGCAGGCCACGGAGTTGCGGGACATGGAGGACCGGCACGGTCAGATGCCGGCCGTCTTCGGTGACCTGCTGAGGCTCGACCACGGCACCGCGCTCATCGGCCGACTCGCCGACTCCATCGCCGTGCTCGGCGGTGCGCGGCCGGGCCGCCAGTGGAGCAAGGCCGTACCCCTGTACAGCGTGCTGCGCGGCGCCATGTCCCGGATCATCGACTACCAGCGCGTGGAGCTCCACTCGGTCTCCCAGGTCGCGGTGGTCGGCCCCGCCGTCGAACCGCTCATCCACGCGCTGGCCGAGCTGCTGGACAACGCCACCCGCTACTCCCCGCCGCAGACGAAGGTCCACCTGACCGCCGTCGACGTGAACTCGGGCATCGCCGTGGAGATCGAGGACGGCGGGCTGAGCATGAGCGAGGAGGCCCGCAAGCGGGCCGAGCGCATGCTGCGCCAGGCGCAGCAGGGCATCGACCTCACCGATCTGGGCGAGACGCCGCGCCTGGGCCTCGCCGTGGTCGGCCGGCTCGCCCAGGCCTACAACTTCCGGGTCTCGCTGCGCGCTTCGGCATACGGAGGGGTGCGTGCCGTCCTCGTCATCCCGCAGGACCTGATCACGACCGTCTCGGCCGCGACCGGCGTCGCCCACGGCATCGGCACCTCCTCGGGCCCCCGCGCCCTGACGGCCGCGAGCGAGCGGGCCACCGGTCCGACGGCGGCGGCTGCGCAGGCGCAGCCGGCCGCCCGACCGGCCGCGGCTCCTGCCACGCCTCCGGTCAGGCGGACTGCCGCCCGTCCGGTCGACGGACCGCAGGAGACGCGCCCGGCCGGTGATCCCCGGGTACCCGTGTCCGCGGGCGCCGCCGACGAGTTCGCCGCCGTGACCGAGCGGACGTCGAACGGACTGCCGCAACGGCGGCGCAAGGCCCGCGCCACGGCGCCGGCCGACCCGGCTCCCGGCTGGATCCCCGCCGGGGCTCCCGACCGGGCCGAAGCCCGGCCCGAGCCGGAGGTGCAGCCGGGGATGTGGCTGGCCGCCTTCCAGAGCGGCGTATCCGGGGAGGACCAGCCCGGTACGGGCCAGACCACCGCAGGGCCGACCGGCGAGAGCCGGACCGGTGCAAGTCAGAACACAGACGCCTCGCCGCACTCGGCGAGCAAGGGGGAACAGCCATGAGTCAGCTTCGGACCAATATGGACTGGATGCTCAAGGACCTGGCCGAGAGCGTTCCGCAGACCCGCCATGTCATCGTGCTCTCCGCCGACGGCCTGCGCATGGCCCAGTACGGCGCGGAGACCGATACGGCCGACCGGCTCGCCGCCGCCTGCGCCGGTCTGCAGAGCCTCGCCGCAGCGGTCGCCTCCGAGCTTCCCAACAGCAGCGGCCGGATGCGGCTGGTCGTCATCGAGATGGACGGCGGCTTCTTCTACCTCATGGCGGCCGGCACCGGCGCGTATCTCGCGGTGCTGGCCGACGAGGGAGTCGACGCGGGACTGATGGGCCAGCGCATGCGCGACCTGGTGGCGCGGATCGGAGAGCACCTCAGCAGCCCGCCGCGCAGCGACGGGACAACCGCGTGAGCGACCCGGGCCGGGATTGGGAGGACAGGACTCCCGAACGGCTCTACGTCATCACGGGCGGTCGCAGCGGACCGTTAGTACCCACCGCTCTCGACCTGGTCACGCTGATCGTGGCCAGGTCGGGGCCCGGGCCGGGGATGCAGCCGGAACAGGCGGCGATCATGCGGCTGTGCCAGTCGCCGCTCTCGGTGGCCGAGATCTCCGCGTATCTCGGCCTGCCGGTGAGCGTGGTGACCGTACTGATCGACGATCTTCTCACCGCGGGCCGGGTGCTCTCCCGGGCACCCGTCGCCCTCGCACAACTCCCGGACCTGGCATTGATTGAGGCAGTGATCGATGGACTTCAGAAGCTCTGAGCCTCCCCCGGCTCCCGCCCCGAGGGAGTATTCCCAGGCGGGGCCGCGGCGCGAGGACGTACTGCCGGCCACGGCCGCCGCCGCGGTCAAGGTGGTGATCGTGGGCGGCTTCGGCGTGGGCAAGACGACCCTGGTGGGCTCGGTGAGCGAGATCCGGCCGCTGACCACCGAGGAGACGATGACCCAGGCCGGCGTCGGCGTCGATGACACGGCGGGCGTGGAGCGCAAGAGTTCCACCACCGTGGCCATGGATTTCGGCCGGATCAGCATCAACGAGGAGCTGGTGCTGTACCTCTTCGGCACCCCCGGCCAGCAGCGCTTCTGGTTCCTGTGGCACGGCCTGTTCGAGGGCGCGCTGGGCGCGGTGGTGCTGGTCGACACGCGCAGGCTGGAGGTCAGCTTCGATGTGATCGGCCGGCTGGAGGAACGCGGGGTGCCCTTCGTGGTGGCCGTCAACACCTTCCCAGGGGCCCCCGAGCACCCGGCGGAGGAACTGCGCAGCGCTCTCGACCTGCCCCCGACCGTCCCCCTCGTCTTCTGCGACGCCCGGCGGCGCGACTCCAGCCGTGACGTCCTGATGACGCTGATGCGCTATCTGCACTCGCTCGCCGTCACCCCGGAGGCATCATGAGCACGCCCGAGCACACTCTCGTCCCGCCCCCGGGCTGCCCCGCCCACCGGCTCTACGGGCCCGAGGCCGAGGCCGACCCGAGGGGCCTGTACGAGAAGCTGCGGGCCGAATACGGCACGGTGGCCCCCGTCCTCGTCCACGGTGACCTCCCGGCGTGGCTGGTGCTCGGCCACCGCGAGAACCTGGACGTGGCCCGTACGCCGTCCCGTTTCTCCCGCGACCCCCGCCGCTGGCGCGACCAGCAGGAGGGAAGGGTGCCCGCGGACCATCCGCTGACCCCGATGACGGCCTGGCAGCCGGTGTGCCACTTCGTAGACGGGGCGGAGCACGAGCGGCTGCGCGGCGCGGTCACCGAGTCCCTCGAACGCTTCGACCGGCGCGGTGTGCGCCGCTACGTGAAGCGCTTCGCCGACCACCTGATCGACGGGTTCGCGGCCTCCGGGAAGGCGGACCTGATAGCGGATTTCGCCGAACCGCTGCCGATGCTGGTGATGACCCAGCTGGTCGGGGCACCCGACTCGTACGGACCGCGCCTCGTCGAGGCCGCCCGCGACATGATCAAGGGCACCGAGACGGCCATCGCGAGCAACGAGTACGTTTCCGTGGCGCTGCGGGAGCTGGTCGCGCGCAAACACACCGCACCCGGCCGGGACTTCACGTCCTGGCTGCTGGAGCACTCCTCGTCCCTCTCGGACGAGGAGATCGTGGAACACCTGCGGCTCGTGCTGATCGCGGCCTTCGAGACGACGGCCAATCTCATCGCCAACACGCTGCGGCTGATCCTCACCGACCGGCGCTTCCGCGCGAACCTCTCCGGCGGGCACATGACGCTGCCCGACGCCCTGGAGCAGGTGTTGTGGGACGAGCCGCCGCTCACCACCGTCCTGGGCCGCTGGGCCACCGGCGACACCGTGCTGGGCGGCCGGCAGATCAAGGGCGGGGACATGCTGCTGCTGGGCCTGGCCGCCGGCAACGCGGACCCGGAGATCCGTCCCGACCCGGCGGCGTCCGTGCACGGAAACCGCTCGCACCTGGCCTTCAGCACCGGCCCGCACGAGTGCCCCGGCCAGGACATCGGCCGGGCCATCGCGGACACCGGCATCGATACGCTGCTCTCGCGGCTGCCGGACCTCGAACTAGCCGTCCCTGACGGTGCGTTGTGCCGCAACAGCTCATTGATGTCCCACCAGCTGGTGGCCCTTCCGGTGTCGTTCACGCCGCGCGGCAGCACCGTGACGGGCTCCTCCCCCGTGCCCCCGAGGGCGGACCCGCTGCCGGAGGCGGCCGCCCCGCCGGTCCCCGCGCCGGCGGGCGGGGGGCGGACGGCGCGGCCGTCGTGGTGGCGCCGGCTGTTCGCCGCGGGCCGCCACAGCTGAGCCGGGCGTTTCAGTCGTCGAGCTGCTCCCACCACCAGGCGATCGCCGGTATGGGGAGCGGCTCGACGCTCGGATCGCTGGGGGTGTCCCGCCAGACGATGTCGTAGGAGGCACCTTCCACGGGGAGTTCGTTGCGGTTGCGCGGGCTCGCGTAGCGCGGCGCCAGGTTGTGGTAGGCGAGGTCGCCGGCGATCCAGTGCTCCAGCGACAGGAGGTACCGGCCGAGTTCCTCGTCGGCGTCCCGCGCGAGCTGCTCGCTCAGGCGGATGAAGAGCGTGAGCGCGCGGTCCCGCACGGCGGCCGCAGCGGGCAGCGCCTGCGCGGGAGTGCAGCCGTTCTCCCGGGCTAGGACGTTGATCAGGTTCGGCTCCCAGGGCTCCTGGTCGTCGTCCTTGTTGTACGAGAACAGGTCGTTGTCGCAGCTCACCACGTAACCGGCGGCGTCGGTCAGCGCCTGGACGGGAGCCGAGTACAGCACGTCGGCCGGCAGGTCGATGCCGTTCGCGACGTCGCACCAGGTCAGCGTGAAGCGGGTGCCGTTGACGGAGACCCGCATGGCGGCCAAGTCGTTGAGGCTCGGCATCACCCCGCGCTCGGCGTTGGAGGTCTGCCAGCTTTCGCCGAACATCCAGTCCCGCATGCCTTCGGTGAAGCGGCGCAGCTGGAAGGGCGTGAGCATGGCGCGCGTGCGGGTCACCAGGTCTTCGAGCGCCGCGGTGTGCGGGGTCGGGGGCAGCAGGCCGGAGCCGGGTGCCTCGACGGCACGGATGAGGCGGGCGCTGTGGTCGGCCAAGTGCGCCGTGCGGTGTTCGGCGGGTCCCGAGGCCTGCCCGTCATCGGTGGCGAAGGCCCAGTAGTTCCACTGGGTGAACAGCAGCATCGCCTCCACGTCGCCGTACGGGAGGATGCGGCTGGTGAAGTCGGCGCTGTGGGTGGCCAGTCCCCAGGCGCGCTCGGTGGCGTCCGGGTAGAGGCCGTACCGGTCGATCCAGGCGATGGCCCGCTCCGTCAGCTCTTCCGCCTTGGGGTGGATCAGGTTCGGCTCGAACGGACAGTAGACGGGCGGCAGCCGCCAGCCTATGCGGGAGGGCGCCGTGCCTGCTGCGTAGACGGGTGGCATCGGTCAGTTGCCCCCGCCCAGCCGGAAGAGCAGCAGCCGGGTCTCCAGCGCGCGGTCCCGCCAGATCCGGAACAGCTTGCCGTGCGTGATGGTGGACTCCCGCAGCCGTTCCCGGGACCAGGCGGACGGAGCCCCGGAGCTCTCGACCCGGTCCAGCTCGGCCGTGTTCCAGGCCATGGACTGCACCCAGAACTCGGCGACCCGGTCGGTCACGTCCTCGTCCTGCTCCAGTTCGAAGCCGGCCGCCCCGGCCGCGGTGAGGTACTCGGTGAGGGTGCCCAGGCGCGTCTTGTAGTAGCCGTCGATGAATTCGGTCCACTCCGGGCGGCAGATGAAGTGCTCCTGGATACCGAACCAGCCGCCCGGCTTCAGCGCCTTGGCGACCACCTCGAAGAGCCGTCTGCGGTCCATGTAGCCGGAGCTCTCATTGGCGTAGGCGGCGTCGAACTTCTGCTCGGTGGTGAAGTCGTGGACGTCCGCGAGCAGCGGGGTCACCCGGTCCGCGACCCCGGCCTGACGGGCGAAGTCGCGGATGACCGGGACGTGTTCGCCCGCGACCGTGAGACCCGTGACCATCGCGCCGTGCTCCTGCGCCCAGTAGAGGGAGCCGCCGCCGACGCCGCAGCCGATGTCGAGGAGCCGGGCGGGCGGGGTGGCGTACGCGCCCCAGGTCCGGGCGGCGTGGTCGACTATCGCCTCCTGGGACTCTATGATCCGGCGCTTCAGTACGCGCTGGGACACCGTGGTGTTCGGGGCCGCCCCGGGGGCGAAGAGACCCATGTGGAAGTGGACCCGGGGACCCGGCCCGTACTTGTGGATGATGTCCGCGGTCTTGCGGCTGTAGTAGAGAGGCACTTGGCTCTCGTCGAACGCCTGGTCATCGGTGGGGGCCTGGATGACGAGGTTGCTGTCCATCGGTTCTCCGGTCCTGCGGTCATGTGGGGGTGTTGATCGGCCGCCCCACTCTGCCCATGAGTGATCGATAAAACGCCTCGATTACCTAGGGCTTGAGCATAGTCACAGCCAAAATGGCCACATTCCCGAACAGTTGACGTCCTGACTCCCTCAATCACCCACCGCCGCACGGCGCGACGGCGGGACCGTCGCAGCCTCCTCAGGCGGGCCAGACGCCGGTGAGGCGCTTGGTGACGACGGCTCCACCGCGGTCGACGATGGCCTTGACGGCGGCGAAGACGGCGCCCTGCAGCGCCGCGGCGATGAGGATCTCGCGCCAGGCGCGGTCCTCGTCGGTGGCGTTCGGCGCGTCCTCCTCGTGCCGCAGCCTCTTCCAGAGCTGCTTGAACACGAACCCGGCCACGGCGCCGGTCAAGGAGCCCAGCACCAGGCCGACGGGCTTGTAGACGACTTTCGATGCCCTCATCGGCGTCTCCGCATCTCTCGCACCAGGATCCACACCGTGAGCAGGGCGGCGCACAGCTGCCACCGGCCGCTCCACATCGCCTGGGTGACCAGATAGGTCTTCTCCTGCCCGGTCTGCCCGAGCGGGGCACCCCTGTGTTCCACCTGCTCGCTCCCTCCGGCGCCGCGCGCCCTGCCCGGCGCCCACCATCCGCCTCCGTCGTCCCGGCGCTTCGCGCCTACCCGGGCGGGGTGCGTTCACCCGCGCCGCCGTGACGGCCCTGACCGCCATACGGGTATCAGGTGCCGGTGTAGCGGAGCAGTACGCCCACGCCGTCGTCGAGCGGCAGTTCCTCCCGGTGGACCACGATGAGCTCCGCCTGCGTGGCAGCCGCCGCGCGGATCAGGGCGTTGCCGGCCTCCTCCTCCCAGTAGTAGTCCACGCCGAAGCTCTTCAGCTCCTTCCCGGACAGCGCCAGGTGTGTCGGCTCCGTACCGACCCACAGGTTCGGGGCGGAGGGCAGCGGACGGCTGAGGACGAGGGCCTGCGCCCGGCCCTGCTGGAGAGCGGCGACGGCGGCCGTGACGCCTTCCACCTCGTGCGGCGCGCGGGCCCGCTGGGCGTGGAACGCGTCGAGCTGCTGCCGCTCGGCGTGGGGGCGCAGGCCCGCGAAGAGCTCGGCCAGTTCCTCCTCCAAGAGGGCGCGGCCGCTCTCGCGGCGCCTGGGGCCGTCGCTCTTGATCTTGACGAGACGGTCGCGCAGCCGCTTCGGGGCGAGTCTGGTCACCGTGTTGGCGGCCCACGGGTCACCGGCCAGCACGATCACCTCCAGGGTGGAGGCCTCGTCGGCCCGCGTCAGCTCGTCGACGAGTTCCTCCGCCCGCCCCGGCCAGTCGTCCACCGGAACCCTGCGGTCGGGGCGGTGATCGGCGGCCACCCGGCCCATCGGCCACCGGCCGGTGTCGAAGGCGACCTCCAGCTCCTCCCCGGTACCGCTTCCCTCCGCCCGGTGTACCCGGTGCAGCGCGACGGCCGCGTACGCCGTGTCCGGGGAGCGGCGGAGCGCGAGGGGCAGGACGTCGGGCACCGAGCCGAAGCGCGCTCCGTCCTGCCCCGGCGGTTCGGGCAGGCACTCGGCCAGGGCCAGTCGGCCTCGGGCGGCGAAGACCGCTTGTCCGTGGGGGCCCGCAATCTGGCGGTCCGCGCCGATCGCTTCCTCGACGGCGCCGACGGTGGCCTCGTCCGCGTCGTGGGCGAGAAGGCTGTCCCGCAGGTGGCGCCATCGCAGCTGGAGCGCCCGGTCCGGGTCTTCGATGTCGCGGGAGGTGTCTAGGTACACCGATGCGACGGGGCCGGCGTGTGCGTAGACGGGGGTCAGGAAGTCCAGTTTCACTTCGGCTGCCCTCCTCTGGTCGCGCTGCTGCTGTCCTCCCACGGTGGCGCCTCCCCGACGGCTCTCCCCCGGCGGCGCGGTGGTCGCGGGCGGCTCCAGGAGTACGGGGCCCGCGCCCCTGCCTGTTCCCGGGGAGGTGCGGGTCGGCAGGGGCGGGGTGTGGTGGGTCAGGGGGCCTGGAGGTCGTCCGGGGGGCGCGGGACCTGTTGGTGGTGGCACCAGAGGACAGCGGCTGCGAGTTGCTTCTCGTCCATACCGGATTCGGTGGCGAGGGTTTCGAGGTTGATCTCCGCGGAGTGCCCGGCGAGCGTGCGGGCGACCCTTCCGGCCCAGAGCTCGGCCTCCGTGAACGGGCGACCGCCGTAGTGGGACACGAGTCGGCGCAGGTGCTCCTCGGAGCAGGCGGCCACCGGGCGCTTGCCGTCCCGGCGGTGGTCACGGGAGTCGATGTAGGAGGAGTCGGGGACGACCGCGCCGCGGTTGGCCGACGCCGGCTCGCCGCAGAGGGCGCAGGTACGCGGGTCCGCGGCGGCGGGCTCGCGGCCGGTCAGCGAGCTCCGGGTGCCCGTGAGCGACAGCAGCCGCTCGACCGGAGGGCTCGCGGCCGTGACGCGGAAGGGGCGTGCGCTCTTCAGGGCGAGCAGGCGGGCGCGCAGCAGGGCGTTGAGACCGGAGCAGTCGCAGAAAGTGACCTGCGACAGGTCGACTTCCAGCCCCCGGCGGTAGGCGCTCAGAGCGGATGCC
The DNA here is from genome assembly GCF_053591375.1 of Streptomyces sp. NPDC003034. NCBI lineage: Bacteria > Bacillati > Actinomycetota > Actinomycetes > Kitasatosporales > Streptomycetaceae > Streptomyces > Streptomyces sp. NPDC003034. Next base: position 132,350 of record NZ_JBSFTS010000003.1, on the reverse strand, counting down.
ATGACGTGGAAGACCTCGGGCGAGGTGTTGAAGTCGATCTCTCCGGCCACGACGACCTTGGTGGGGCAGCCGGGCGCCTGGGTGACGCTGGTGCGCATGCGCGTGCCGTCCTGCGCTGCCGGCGGTGGTGATGCCGCGCAGCCCGCGGACGTGTGCGGTGTGAGGTCCGGGATGGGGGACATGACGCGCTCCCTTGGCCAAACCACGTTTTCTTGATGCTCACCCCGACGGGCATGACGCGTCAAGAGTACCCGAAATTCATTTCCTGACTTGTGCAGCGTGAATAATCCGGCAGATAATGACGAAATGGCCCATAACGTGCCGAGCCGGCCGATGTGGACGTTCCTCACCAACCATGCCCGCGTCCTGATCGCGATCGCGGGCGATCCCGGCATACGTCTGCGCGATGTCGCCGCCATCTGCGAGCTCACCGAGCGGTCGGTCCAGACCATCGTGACCGACCTGGAGGAGGCGGGTTACCTCACCCGGTCGCGTACGGGACGCCGCAACCGGTACGACATCGCCCAGCACGCGAGGTTCCGCCACCCGGCCGAGGCCGACCGCGAGGTGAACGACCTGCTGACGCTCCTGGCCACCGGGCCGACGCGGCCGGATACGGAGGACCGCGCGGCGGCGAGGACGGACCCGCTGGCCTCCGCCGCCGGGGCCGGCGGCGCGCCGGAATCCCGGCGTCACCTCCCCCACGGGCGCTGAACGCGAGCCGCCGCGCCGGTTACCGCTCGCGCCGGCCCGCTCACCGGGGCAGCCCGGCCGGATCCGGCAGCGCTTCCCGGCTCAGGCGCCGCCCCATCAGGGCGCGCGCCACCTCGCCGGGTCGCCGGCCGTGCCGTGCGCAGTAGGCCTGCAGGGCCCCGGCCGCTTCGCGCGGGGATCGCAGCGGCCGCCGCCAGCATTCCGGTGGCCGTGGCACCGAGCGGGTGCGGGCGGGCCCGACACGCGGTGCCGCGCCATCCGGCAGGCGTCCCGGCGCAGCGGATACGGTGATCCGGTCCCGTCCGAGGTGAGCGGCAGATGAGGTTGGCAGCTGTGTCGACGTCAAGTCATGAGGTGTTCGGGGCGCCGTGCTGGGTCAGTCTGATGACCCAGGACCTGTCTTCCGCACAGCGGTTCTACGGAGCCGTGATGGGCTGGGAGTTCCGCGCCACCCGGCTCGGCGAGGGCTTCGCCGTCGTCGTCCGCGACGGGGCGCCGGTCGCGGGCATCGGAGCACTGGCCCGCAGCCTCTCGGTGCCGGTGGCGTGGACCCCGTACTTCGCCGTGGACGACGCCGACGTGACCGCGTCCCGGATCCGCGAGCGCGGAGCCACCATGGCGGTCGGCCCGCTCGCCTTCGGCACGGGCCGCGCCGCCCTGGCCGCCGACCTCGACGGGGCCGTCTTCGGATTCTGGCAGGGTGAGATCATCCCCGACTGGTCGGTCGGCCGGGGGAAGGCTCCCGCCCTGCTGGAGCTGCGTACGCGCGACGCCTTCGCCGCGGCCATCTTCTACGGGCAGGTCCTCGAATGGGCCTCGGAACGGCCGGACTCCTGCGTGGTCTCCTACGAGGAGAACCACGTCGTGGTGCGCCACGGCCACGACACCGTGGCGCGGATCAGCGGCGGCGCCGTCGAAGCGGCCCCCGACCCGCAGGTCCGGCCGCGCTGGCACGTCCACTTCCAGGTGTCCGATCTGGAGGCGGCCGTGGAAGCCGCCACCCGGATGGGCGGCAGTACCGCCTCGCCCGTCGAGACCTCGACGGACGGCCGCCGGGTCTCCCTCAGGGATCCCGCGGGGGCGCTCTTCACCGTGGTCGCGCCCCGGACACCGCCGGCCTGACGGGTGGACCGCGGGGTACACCCGGCCGGTGGACCCCGCTTCGTCACAACGGACCGACCGCACTGCGCTCTTCGCGACCAGCAGGCACGATGGGGCTCCACACTCCTCCCGACGACGCCGGAGTCCATCGTGCTGGAACGCAGACAGGACCACGACCACACCGAAGTCACCTTCATCCTCCCCGCCGAGGTCCCCGCCGGGCCGGTCAGCGTCGTCGGCGACTTCAACGACTGGCACCCCGACACCCATCCCCTGCGGGCAAGGGCCGACGGCACGCGGGCGGTGAGCGTCACGCTCCCCCGCGAGGCCACCCACACCTTCCGCTACCTCGCCGCGGGCGACTACTGGTTCAACGAGGACCAGGCAGACGGCCAGGACGGACCCAACAGTCGGCTGGAAACCTGACCCCCCGGAACCATCGTCCGATCCTACGAATCTTCGTAGCGCGGCGGGGTTGGAGCCGCCCGTACGGGGCAGCCGTCCCCTGTCGGTCGAAAACCGTGCACCGCTCCGCGGAGCGCGGCCGGTTCGGGAGGTGTGTTGGTGCCGTCTACTGCCCTGACCTCGGGTATCGCGCCCGAGAAGCTGATCGCGCTGCCCGGGGTCTACTCCCCTCAAGCCGATACCCGCCTCCTCGCCGAGGCGCTCTCCCAGGAGGACCTGGGACCGGGTGTCGACGTGCTGGAGATAGGGACCGGGACAGGCGCGGTCGCGCTCGGCGCGGCCGCCACGGGAGCGCGGGTCACGGCGGTTGACGTCTCCTGGCCCGCGGTGGTCTCCGCCCGCCTGAACGCGCTGCGGCTCGGCCTGCCGCTGCGGGTGCTCCACGGGGATTTCGCCGCCCGCGGCCTGGGGCGGCGCTACGACCTGGTCGTGGCCAACCCGCCCTACGTACCGTCGCCCAGCGCGGAACTGCCGTCGCGCGGGGCGCAGCGGGCCTGGGATGCCGGGCCCGACGGGCGCGCCGTGATCGACCGGATCTGCGCCGGCGCCCCGGGTCTGCTGCGCCGCGGCGGCGCCCTGCTGATGGTGCACTCGGGGATGTGCGGAGCCGGGACCACGGTGGACCGGCTGGCGCGGGCCGGACTGTCCGCGCAGGTGAAGACGCGGGTTTCCGTACCGTGGGGGCCGGTCCTGCGGTCACGGCGGGCCTGGCTCCAGGAGCAGGGGCTGGCCGACGACGGCGAGCAGTGGGAGGAGCTCGTGGTCATCCGGGCCCGCTCCCTCTGACGGCGCCCGGCCCCCTCCCGGCCCCGATTCAGGCGGCCTCCCCTTGCGAACGCCCGGCGGGATTCCCGCCGGGCGTTTCCGCATGCCTCAGGGACGAGCCGCTTCCGGTTACTCGCGAGGAAACAGCCGCGTTGGCTATGGTGAGCGCCCTCGATCGAGTCCTCCTTCGGATCGCATGAACAAGCACGGCTCCGATGCGTCGATCGAAGGAAGTCCTGCCAATCCAGGGCATACATCGCAGTGCAGAGCGACGCGGTACGGCAACACCGCCCGGCGTCCGCCCGGTACCTCCGCCTGCCCTCGTCCTGCCCACCCGGGACTGGAGGGCGGCGGTCTCCTCTCATTCACCTACCTCGCGAAGGCAAGGCAGAGATGACGCGACGCGTCCCCCGACAGTCCGCACGAGTGTCCGCACGCCAGTCGGCCGCACATCCCTCCGGTCAGCAGCCGCATCCGGTCGACGAGCTGCTCCCGCTCCCCCGGCTCGCCCTCTACGGTTTCCAGCACGTCCTCGCCTTCTACGCGGCGGCCGTCATCGTCCCCGTCCTCCTCGGGAACGCCCTGGGACTCTCCCCCGAAGAGCTCGTCCACCTCATCAGCGCGGACCTCCTGACCTGCGGCATCGCCTCGATCATCCAGGCGCTCGGCTTCTGGAAGGTAGGCGCCCGGCTGCCCCTGGTCCAAGGCGTCACCTTCACGGCCGTCTCACCGATGATCGCCATCGGCCTGGGGGCGGGCGCCGGAACCGCCGGGCTGCTCGTCGTCTACGGAGCGGTGATCACGGCGGGCATAGCGACCTTCCTGTTCGCCCCCGTCTTCAGCAAGCTGGTGAAGTACTTCCCGCCGGTCGTCATCGGCACGATCCTCACGATCATCGGCATCACCCTGATCCCCGTGGCCCTCCAGGACGCGGCCGGCGGGGCGCGTCTGATCGGCACCCCCGCCTACGGGGACCCCAAGAACCTCGCCTACGCGCTGGGCACACTGCTGTTCATCCTGGCCATGGTCCGGATCGGCAGGCCCTTCCTCAGCAGCCTCGCCGTCCTGCTCGGACTCGCCGTCGGCACGGCCGTGGCATGGCTCTTCGGCGATGCCGACTTCAGCGGGGTCGCGGACACCGCCTGGTTCGGCGTCACCACGCCCTTCCACTACGGCATGCCGAGATTCGAGCTGCTTCCGGTGATCGCCATGCTCGTCGTCATGCTGATCACCATGGTGGAGACCACCGGCGACGTCTACGCCATCGGTGAGATCACCCGCAAGAGGGTCGACACGGACACGGTCGCGCGGGCGCTGCGCGCGGACGGCGCGGCCACCGTGCTCGGCGGCGTCCTCAACTCGTTCCCGTACGTGGCATTCGCGGAGAACATCGGCCTGGTGCGCATGTCCAAGGTCATGAGCCGGTACGTGGTCGTGGCGGCCGGGGTATTCATGATCGTCCTCGGGCTGCTGCCGAAGGCCGGCAGCGTGGTCGCCGCGATTCCGCATCCGGTGCTGGGCGGCGCGGCGCTCTCGATGTTCGGCATGGTCGCCGCGGTCGGCATCCAGATCCTGGGCAAGTCCGATCTGCGGGAGGAGCGCAACGCCCTGATCCTGGGGGTCAGTCTGGGCGCCGCGCTGCTGCCGGCCACCGTCGGGCCCTTCTTCGACCGGCTGCCGGACGACGTCCGGGCGGTGCTCGACAGCGGGATCACGCTCGGCGCCCTCACGGCCATCACGCTGAACCTGCTCTTCAACGTCTTCACCAGCCGCAGCACCATGGAGATCGACTGGGACGACCTCGGTGACGGCGGCGCCCGGGACCGGCACCCGGCGGGTCCGGGGCTCGGCGCGCCCGCCCACTGAACCATCCCGCCGGCAACACCCGGGCGGGACGCGACGTTCGGCACGGCGCGGCCGTAACGCCGCGGCCGCCGTCGGCCCGGGAAGGACGCTCGGCGTCCTTCCCGGCCGGCGGTCGGCAGGCGCTCGCTCCGCCTCAGCCGCCTGCCCCGTAAGGTGACGCCGTGTCACCGGTTCCGCCCGCTTCACCCGTCAGCTCCCAGAAGTGGTCGACGAGGCGGCGCAGGTACGCGGCACGCTCGGCCGCGATCTCCTTGAGCCGGGCATCGTCGTTCAGCGCGACCAGGTGTCCCATGTACCGCTCCGAGAAGGCCGAGAACTCCGCGTGCATGGTGTGCAGCGCGTCACCCACGAGCGTGGCGTCGGTGATGACGAGCTCCACCACCGGTTCGACGTGCGCCTTCCACCGGCCGTCGACGGCCGCGCGCAGATGACCGGCCAAGTCATCGGCCCGGCCCAGGATCTCCACGAGCCGGCGCAGGGACAGCCCCAGCGCCTCCACCAGGGCCCTGGTCTGCCAGGTGTCGCCGTGCCATTGCCCCGCGGCCTCGGCCGCCCGGTACTCGGAGGGGTCCATGCCTATGCGGGCGGCCAGTCGCTCCACGCTGAGCTGGCGGGCCAGCCGGTATTCGGCGACGGTCTGCGGCCGAGTGCCCATCAGGGTCTTCGCGTCGCACCACAGGACGTCGGCGAGTGCGAAGAGCTGACGGTCCGACGGCACATGGGAGCCCTGCTCCCACGCCGTGACCAGCTCGGGGTGGACGGGCGTGCCGCAGGCCGCCATCGACTGGGCGACCTGAGCCGTGCTCAGGCCCATGCGGGCTCGCGCGGCCCGGGCCTCGGCGGGGGAAAACGGAGTGCTGTACACGTACAAGACACCTCGCAGCACCCTCGAACGCGCACGCTCAAGGGGAGACGGATCGGTGGATGAACATCCAGGAGCGGGCACATTAACAGATGTTCAACAGGTGCGATCCTCCATGCCCCTTCGATCCGAAGGCATCGTCCGGCCGGCAGCAAATGATCTACAGATGCGCCACCCCCGTCGACCGCCACGGCGCGGCAGCGCTGGTCACGGGCCGTTTCCCGGTCGGTCGTCGGACGGGCAACGGGAAACCCGTCGACCCCGGTGCGCTCCGCGGACAGGCTGAAGTCGTCAGCACCCAGCAAGACCCCACGAGGTGGACACCATGCGCAAGATGATTCGCGGCGCCGCCGCACTCGCCACTGCGGCCGCCGCCCTGATCGCACTCAGCGGGCCGGCCGGGGCCCAACCGGCCGACGCCTGGGCCGGATGCCCGGACGGCGCGGTCTGCATCTACCCGCAGAACCAGAACCCCGCCGTCAAGCCGAGCCACATCTACTACCGGTACGGGGCCCACAACCTCGTCAACCAGTACGGCAACCACTGGGTCCTCAACAACCAGACGGGCGGCGCGACCGCGAACCTGTGCACCGGTTCCAACGGCGCGGGCTGCGGCGGCGCCATCGCCGCGCACACCGGTGTCTACGCCGACCTCACGCCGATCAACTCGATCCGCCTGAACCGGCCGTAGCCTCCCCGTCCGTGACGGACTTCCGGAGCCGCCGGGCGGCGGTCTCCGGAAGTCCGTCTTCTCGTCATACCGGACGAAAGACCCGGTTTCCCGCCCCTCCCCCGCTGTAGCCTGGGCCCTGCCGTCTCACGGCCTGGGCTCGCTTCGCCATGGGGGTTGTCTTGCGGGATCCGGACCGCAAACAGAACACCGATCAGCAGCAGGACCCGTCCGACGAGGACGCCGTCTCCTTCTCCGCCCAGCTCCGGCGCAGGCGGGTGGCAGGCGGCCTGTCGCTGGCCGATCTGGCCCGTCGTACGCACTACAGCAAGGGCTACCTCAGCAAGATCGAGACCGGGGCGAAGCCCGTGACCGTCGACGTCGCACGCCGCTGCGACGAGGTGCTGCAAGCGGACGGCGAACTGCTGCGGCTGGTCCGGGACACAGCAGCGCCCGGCCCCGGCAGCGGTTCCACCGCGCCCGGACCGCAGTCGCAGGGCGCATGCCCCTACCGCGGCCTGCCGGCCTTCGCCCCGCAGGACGCACGGTGGTTCTTCGGCCGCGAGCAGGCGACGTCGGCGCTCGTCGAGCGGGTCTTCGAACGGATCGGGACCGGACCGCTGATGCTGGTCGCCCCCTCCGGCGCGGGCAAGTCCTCCTTGCTGAATGCCGGGCTCCGGCCGGCCCTGCGCCGCAGCGGCGGCTTCCCGATGCCGGGCGCCGACGCATGGCCGGTGGTGGGCTTCACTCCCACCGCGCATCCGCTGCAAGAGCTGCTGGACCGCACCGCGAAGGTCCTCGGAAGCGATCTCGGCATCACCCTGAGCGAGTTGAGCGATCGCCCGCGGATCCTGCTCGAAGCCGTCCAGCGGCTGTCGGAGCAGACCGCGGCGGGGCCCCTGGACCGGCGCCCGCCGCCCGTACGCCCGGTGCTGATCGTTGATCAGTTCGAGGAGCTGTTCACCCTGTGCTCGGACGAGCAGGAGCGACGCGCCTTCGTACGGGTCCTCTCGGCCCTGGCCGCCTCGTGCCCGGCGGGGACCGGGCCCGATCCCGCCGTCGTGGTGCTCGGCGTACGGGCCGACTTCTCCGGGAACTGCCTGGACCTGCCCGAACTGGCCCCGGTCTTCACCGGAGGCCTGTTCGTGCTGCCCCCGATGTCCGTGGCCGAGCTGCGCGAGTCCATCACGCGCCCCGCCGAGCTCGCCGGGGTCACCCTCGAACCGGGTCTGGTCCCGCTGCTCCTGCGGGACGCCGGGCTGCGCGAGGAGCCGGGGCCGGCCGGCCCGGCGGGCGTCCCCGGTCACACGCCGTCCGGCGTGCTGCCGCTGGTCTCGCACGCGCTGATGGCCACCTGGCAGCGGCGCGAGGGATCCACCTTGACCGTCGCGGGATACGAGCACACCGGTGGTATCCAGGGGGCGATCGCGCGTACGGCCGAGGACGTGTTCGCCGGGCTGTACCCGGCCGAACAGAAGACGATCCGCCGGGTACTGGTGCGGCTGGTCCACGTCGCCGACGGTACGGGGGCCACGCGGCGCCGGATGAGCCGCACGGCCCTGATGGAGCAACTGGTCGACGCGGAGCGGGCCGCGGCCGCGCTCGACGCCTTCGTACGGGCCCGGCTGATCACCCTGGGCAGCGATACCGTCGAGATCACCCACGAGGCCCTCCTCCATGCCTGGCCGCGGTTGCGCGGGTGGATCCACGCCGACCGGGCCGGACTGCTGATCCACCAGCAACTGGCCCACGCGGCCGCCGAGTGGGAGCGCGAGGGCCGCGAGCCCTCCCTCCTCTACCGGGGTACCCGGCTGGAGACCGTCCGTGCGTGGGCCGGCGAACGCGACGGCCGCAACCGGCTGGCGCCGCTGGAAGAGGAGTTCCTCCGGGCCGGCCAGGCCGCCGAGGACCATCGTGCGCGGCAGGCCAGGCGCCATGCCCGCTTGCGGCACCGGATGCTGGTCACGCTCGTCTGCCTGCTGGTCGTCGCCCTGACCGCCGGCGGGCTGGCCTATCAGCAGCGGGCCGGCGCGCTCGGCCAGGAACGCGTCGCCCGTTCACGGGCCCTGGCCCTGCAGTCCGTCTCCCTGGCGGCCGGTCAGCCGGAGCTTTCGATGCTGCTCGCCGGGGAGGCGTACCGCATCGAGGAGACGAGCGAGGCGCGCGGGGCGCTGCTCAGCACGCAGTCACAGCCCTTCGTCGCCCGGCTCGGCGGGCACGGCGGACCGGTCAACGCGGTGGCCTTCGCGCCCGGGAACGCGTCACTTGCGGCGGCCGGCTCCGACGGGACGGTGCGGCTGTGGCGGTTGGGCGACCGGCGGATCACCGCGACCTTCACCATGCCGGGGCGCGTCCGCTCGGTCGCCTTCAGCCCCGACGGCAAGATGCTGGCGGCGACCTCCACGAGCGGGCCCGCGCGGCTATGGGACACCGCCGGCCACCGGACGGCGGCGGTTCTCGGGGAGAGCACGACGGGCGCCCGGGCGGTGGCCTTCGCTCCCGACGGGCGGACGCTGGCCACGGCGGACGCCGACGGCACGGTCCGGCTGTGGGAGACCGGCGGGGACCGGCGGGGCGTGGGGGTGCTCACCGGCCACACCGGAAGGGTCAACGCCCTGGCCTACGCGCCCGACGGCCGGACCCTGGTCTCGGCCGGGGCCGACCGGACCGTACGGCTGTGGGACACGGCGCGGGCCGGCCCGCTGGCCGTGCTCACCGGACACACCGACGAGGTGCTGGGGGCGGCCTTCGCCCCGGACGGGCGGACGGTCGCCACCGGCGGCACGGACCGCACGCTGCGCCTGTGGGACGTGGCCGGGCACCGGACGACCGCGACGCTCACCGGGCACAGCGACGACATCAACGCGGTCGTCTACACGCCCGACGGCACGACCGTCGTCAGCGCGGGCGGCGAGGGCGCCACCCGTCTGTGGGACGTGCGCAGCGGCCGGCTGACGGCCGTCCTCGCCGGACACACCGACTACGTGCTGGGGGTGGCCGTCGACTCCGGCGGCGCGGTGCTGGCGACCGCCGGCTTCGACCAGTCCGTCGTGCTCTGGGACCTGCGCGGCCCGGTGCTGACACCCCGTCCGTTCACCGAGGTCTGGCAGGCGGCCTACAGTCCGGACGGCAGGCTGCTGGCCACCGCGGAGGCCGACCACGCCGTACGACTGTGGGACGTGGCGGGGCGCCGGGTCCTGGCCACCTTCACGGGCCACGGCGAAAGCGTGTTCGCGGTGGCCTTCTCCCCGGACGGACGGACCCTGGCCTCCGCCGGCTCGGACGGCACGCTCCGGCTCTGGGACACCTCCGCGGGCGGCCCGCCGGCCGCGCTCACGGGCCAGGGCGGCACCGTGTTCGCGGTGGCCTTCTCCCCGGACGGACGGACCCTGGCCTCGGCCGGCTCCGAGGGCACGGTGCGCCTCTGGGACCTCGCCGGGCGCCGCGCGCTGGCCACGCTCACCGGGCACACCGACTTCGTCAACGACCTCGTGTTCAGCCCGGACGGGCAGACCCTGGCGAGCGCCGGTGACGATCTGACCGTGCGGCTGTGGGACGTGTCCGCGCGCCGCCCCCTCGGCACGCTGAGCGGGCACACGGGGGCGGTACGGGGGGTGGACTTCGGCCCCGACGGGCTGGCGCTGGCGAGCAGCGGCAATGACGGGACCGTACGCCTGTGGGACGTCCGCCGCCGCGGCCTCGTCGCGGCGCTGACCGGTCACACCGGCTCTGCCCGCGGCATCTCCTTCTCCCCCGACGGCCGGACGCTGGCCAGCAGCGGCAACGACCGTACGGTGCGGCTGTGGGACGTGGCCGCGCGCCGGGCGACGGCCACCCTGACGGGCCATGCGAGCGCGGTGTGGGGCGTGGTCTTCGCACCCGACGGCAGGACGGTGGCCAGTAGCAGCACCGACGGCACCGTACGGCTGTGGGACCTCGACGTCTGGGAGCGGCTGGAGCGGATCTGCCGGCTGCGGGCGAGCCTCGGCCCCCAGGAGCGCGAGACCCTCCTGCGGGGCCTGCCCCTCTCCCCCGGCCGCGGCTGCGGCCGCCCTTAGGGGGTGTTTCCCCAGGGGTTTCCCGTTGCCCATCGGCGTGGTGCGCCGCAAGGTCCTCGACCTGGCGGGCCGCGGCCCGCAGGCTGCCTCAGAGACGTCACCACGTGAACTCCGCACCGGACCACAGGAAACGAGGCCCCGCATGTTCCGCCGATCCGCTCTCCTCGGCACCCTCATCGCCCTCCTGACCTTCCTCCTCTCGGCTCCCGCGCCGGCCGCCACCGCCGGCGCGGAGTGTGCCGTACGGGCGCCGGGCGCCTCGGCGGCGGCCGAACGGGCCGTCGCCGCCGCCTGCGCCCAGGTCGCGGCGGACGTCTGGTACACCTGGGGCGGCGGCCACGGTCCGCGGCCCGGCCCCACCTACGGACAGGTGGACCCCACCGACCCGGCCAGTGAGCACGATCCCGAGCGGCTCGGCTTCGACTGCTCCGGGCTGGTCCGTTACGCGTACGCCGAGGCCACCGGCTCGGACATCCTGAACGGCGTGGCCAGCGCCCAGTACTACACGCACCGCGCCGCCGAACGCTTCACGGCGGCCCAGGGCCTGGACCCGCTGCTCCCCGGAGACCTGCTGGTGTGGGGCACCTCGCAGCGTCTGCACCACATCGCCATCTACCTGGGCGCGGGCAAGATGGCCGAGGCCAGGCAGTCCGGCACCAAACTGATGGTGAGCGACGTCCGTTCGGCGGGCTACTACGGCGCGGTCCGCGTCAACACCGGCCCCGTGACCGGGCACGTCTTCAAGACGTGGGGCTCCGGGGTGTGGACCAAGGCGCAGCCCTCCGTCAGCGCCGCGCGGGTCTACGCCTTCCCCGGTCCGACGACCATCCGCGTGGAGTGCCAGAAGCACGCGGAGACGGTCACCGCCGAGGGCTACACCAATGACGCCTGGTCCTACCTCCCTGATTACCAGGCCTGGGTCACGAACATCTACATCCAGGGGCCGGCGTGGCTGGACTCCGTGCCGACGTGCCGTACCTGACGGGGTGACGGACCACCCGGTCAGGGATTGAGTCCGGAGACCACGTTCGCGGTGGCGGCGACGCTGTTGTGGATGGTCGCGGCGACGCTGCTGCTCGCGAGGTAGAAGCCGAGCAGGACGCAGACGATCGCGTGGGAGACCTTGAGGCCGCCACCGCGCATGAAGATCGACGCGAGGACGAGGAGCAGGACGACCACGGAGAGGGAAATCACCATAGAAACCTCCTTACGCGCCGCCATGGTGGCGCAGGAGGGGGCGCCTGCGGGCGAAAGGGGTGTCCGCCGTACGGGTGTTGACCGTCCGTGACCGCCGGTCAGGCCTCGACGATGTCGTCCCAGTGGGTCGTACGGCCGCACCAGCGCGCGAGCAGGACCTGATCGTGCCCGACCGCGAGGAGTCCCGCTCCGGTGTCGGCGCGGTACTCCTCGACCACGCCGACCAGTGCGGCCGCGGTGGAGGCGTCCAGCATCGCGGTCATCTCGTCACAGACCAGCCAGCGCGGGCGCAGCACCAAAGCCCGCGCCAAGCAGGCGCGTTGGAGCTGCCCGTCACTCACCTCGTGGGGGCGCCGGGTGAGCAGATCGCCCCCGAGGCCGACGCGTTCGGCCAATTCGGCGACGGTGGCTTCCACTTCTGTACGACGGCCCGTCGCGCGGAGGGGTTCGGCGACGAGGTCGCGCAGCGTGAGGCGGGGGTCCGCGGAGAGCCGGGGCTGCTGGAAGACGACGCCGACCGTGACGCGCAGGGAGCGCGGGGCCCGATGGCGGAAGCCGGTCACGGCGCGGCCGTCGAGGAACACGCTTCCCCGGTCCGGACGGTGCAGCAGGGCGGCGACCCGGGCCAGGGTGGACTTCCCGCATCCGCTCGGGCCCAGCAGGCCGACGGACTCACCCGGACGCAGGGAGAGGTGCGCGCCGCGGACGACGGGCGCGCGGCGGTCGTAGCCCGCGGTGATGTCCTTGAGCTCAAGCATGGTGGCAGGCCACCCCTTCGGTGAGCGGGGGCAGCGCGGCGCGGCAGGTCTCGTCGGCGCGGGTGCAGCGGGCGGCGAAGGCGCAGCCCGCTGGGAGCGCGCCGAGCTCGGGCGGTGCGCCGGGGATGGGGGTGAAGGCCCGCTCGGGAAGGGCGTCGAGGAGGCCGCGGGCGTACGGGTGCCGAGGGCCGGGCACGCCGAAGAAGGCCCCCGCAGGGGCGACTTCGACGATGCGGCTGGCATACATGACGGCGACGGTGTCGGCGATCCGCTCCGCCGCGGCGAGGTCGTGCGTGATCATCAGCAGGGCGGCGCCGGCCTCGCGGGTGTGGGCGCGCAGTTCGTCGACGGTGCGGTGCACGAGGTCCCGGTCGAGGCCGGTGGTCGGCTCGTCGGCGAGCAGGAGGGGTGCGTCCCCGATGAGGGCGAGAGCGGTGGCGGCACGCTGCGCGAGGCCCCCGGAGAGTTCGTGGGGGTAGCGGTCGAGGTGGGTGGCGGGGAAGGCGGCCCGCGCGGCCGCGGCCTGCGCGGCTGCGCGCAGCCCGGCCCGCGTCTGCCGTCCGCCGGTCAGCTCGCGGACGGTCTCCTCCAGGTGGGCCCGGACGGTGCGGACCGGCGTGAGGTGCGCGGCGGGGCTCTGCGGGACCAGGCCGATGCGGCGGCCCCGGACGGTCCGGGCGAGGGTGCGCTCGTCGGCGGCGAGCACGTCGAGGCCGTCGGCGAGCCGGGCCGACCCGGCGGTCTCGGCGTTGCCGGGGAGCAGGCCGAGCAGCGCCGAGGCGAGCACGGACTTGCCGCAGCCGCTCTCGCCGACGAGGGCCAGGCATTCGCCGGGGCGGAGGGTGAAGCCGACGTCGCTGACCGCGGCGACGTACCGGTCCGCGCGCATGCGGAACCGCACGGAGAGCCGCTCGACGGTGAGGACGGCCTGCGGCGACGGCGCGTCCGCCGAACCGTCGGCGGCGGCTGGGCCGGTGGCGAGAACCCCATGGGGGCCGGCCGTGGGAGCCGCCGGCCCGGGCGCGGTCACGGGCTGGGCCGCCGGATCGGGTCCCGCATGGGCCACGGGCCCGGTCATGGCATCGGATCCCGGCGCGGTCACGGAATCGGCCACGGGCTCGGACACGGGACGGCGGCGGGTCACAGGGTCAGCTCCGAGCGGCGGCGGGGGTTGAGGCGGTCCCGCCAGGCGCCGGCGAGGCCCGCGATCGCCAGGGTCGGGATGATCAGGAGGAGGCCGGGGAAGAGTGTGGGCCACCAGTCGCCGGCCAGCAGGGAACCGCGTGCGCTCTGTACGAGCCCGCCCAGGCTGGCCTGGTGGGAGGGCAGGCCCAGGCCGAGGAAGGACAGGGCCGACTCGTGCCACATCGCGTGCGGGATCATCAGTACGGCGGCGAGACCCGCCTGCGGGAGCACGCCCGGAGCCAGGTGCCGCACGGCGACCCGCCACCGCGAGGCGCCGCCCGAGACCGCCGCGTCCACGTAGGGGCGGCCGCGCAGGGACAGGACTTCCGCGCGGACGATCCGGGCCGTCGACAGCCAGTGGGTGACGGCGACGGAGACGATGACCGGCCAGACACCCGGCCGGAACATCGCCACGATGAAGACGCCCAGCAGCAGGTGCGGAATCGAGGACAGCGTGTCCACGGCGCGCATCACCACGCGGTCCGCCCAGCCGCCCAGCGCCCCCGCGGCCGCGCCCACCGCCGTACCGATCACGGTGGCGGCCACCGCGGCCACCAGGCCGACCAGCAGCGAGACCCGCAGCCCGTAGACGCAACGCAGGAGCAGATCGCGCCCCATGTCGTCCGTACCGAAGGGGTGGACCCACGACGGCGGCCGGAGCCTTGCCGACAAGTCGACCGCCTGCTGGTCGAGTTGGGCCAGCGGCGGTACCAGCAGCACCGCCAGCACGATCAGCGCCACGATCGCCGCCGAGGTGCGCACGCGCAGCGTCCGCGTCGAACGCCGCGCCCGCCCCGACGACTTCCAGACCACCTCGCCCCTCGCGCCAGCCGCGGCCCCGGCCCTCAGCCCCGCCTTCGCTTCAGCCATCGAAGCCCACCCTCGGGTCCGCCAGGCCGTACAGCACGTCGGAGAGCAGGTTCCCGGCCAGCACCGCCACCGTGGCGAGCACCGTCAGGGCCGCCAGCAGGGGGAAGTCCACCGAGGTCGCCGCCTGGACGGTCGCCGCCGCGATGCCCGGCCAGCTGAAGACGGTCTCCACGAGCAGGGCGCCGGTGATCAGCTCCGGCACCCGGGAGCCGATCAGTGTCAGCGTCGGGAGCATGCCGGAGCGCAGCCCGTGTCCGAGCAGCACCCGGCGCTCGGCGAGGCCCCGCGCACGGGCCCCCCGTACGGGATCCTCCGCCAGCGCGTCGGCCACGCCCTGGCGGACGTACAGGAAGAACCACGGGAGCTGGGAGACGCCCAGCACCAAGGCGGGAAGGACCAGGTGCGAGGCGACCTGGCCGAAAGTGACCACATCGCTGTCCGCGTCCGTCAGGCCACCCGCCGGCAGCACGCCCAGGCGCACGGAGAAGAACCAGATGGCAAGGAGTCCCAGCCAGAAGGCGGGGGCCGCTTCCAGGGTGTACGCGAGCGAGGAGGCGCCCCGGTCCAGCGCACCGCCCGGGCGGCGGGCGGCCAGTACGCCGAGCACCGTGCCCGCCAGCACCGCCACCGCGAAGGCGCAGGCCGCCAGCAGCGCCGACCAGCCCACGCGTTCGGTGATGACGTCTGCCACCGGCTGCCGCATGACGGCCGAGGTCCCGAGGTCACCCGTGAGCGCGGCGGTGAGCCAGTCCCACCAGCGGGTGAGCAGCGGCTGGTCCACACCGAGGTTGGCCCGCAACTGGTCGAGCTCGGCCTGCGAGGCGGTGAGGCCGGCAGTGCCGGCGTACGCCTTGACCGGGTCGAAGGGGGACAGCGCGGCGACGGCGAAGACGCCGAGGGTGACGGCGAGCAGGACCGGGGCGGCGGACAGGGTCCGCCGCCCCGCCATGCGGGCCATCGGCCTCCAGGGCAGGCGCGCGGAGCGGGAGGTCACTTCTGCTTCGGCTTCCAGCTCTCGACGTTCCACCAGGGGCCTGCGCCGAGGCCGTGGTCGTGGGGCTCGGTCTGGGTGGTCAGCCCGTCCCACTTGTCGTTCACGACGTACAGGTGGTCGATGTGGGTGAGGAAGACGTAGCCCGGATTCTTCACGAGCTCGCGCTGCACGGTGTCGTACGCGGCCTTGCGGGCGGTGTGGTCGCCGCTCTTGCGGGCCTCGGCCAGCGCCTGGTCCACCGTCTTGTTGTCGTACCACGCCATGTTGTTGAAGCCGTCACCGGCGAGCGAGGAGGTCAGCAGCTGGTACTGGTCGAAGTCCGGGTCGGCCGGGGAGCCGCCGCCCGCGAGGACGGCGTCGGTCTTCATCCGCGGCTCGATGACCTCCCAGGTGCCGGCTTCCGTCCTGATCTCGATGCCGGCCTTCTTGGCGTCGGAGGCGAAGGCGAGCGCGTGGTCCTGGCGGAGCTTGTCGCCGGAGGGGTACCAGAGCGGGAAGGAGGCGCGGACCCCGTCCTTGACCCGGATGCCGTCCTCGCCCGTCCGCCACCCGGCGGCGTCGAGGATCTGCTTGGCCCGGTCCAGGTCCTGGGTGCGCTCCGTGCCGGCCGTGAACCACGGGCTGTCGGTGGGGACGGGGCCGTAGGCGGGCTTGCCCGCGCCCTCCATGAGCCGGTCGACCATCGCCTTGCGGTCGACGGCGATGTCCAGGGCCTGCCGGACGGCCACGTCACCGGTGACCTGGTGGTGCGTCGGCAGGGTCACCGTGCGGTAGTCGAAGGATTTGGCCGCGTAGGTCCTGCGGGCCCGGTCCCCGGCGAAGCCCTTGGCGAGGTTCGGCGGCAGGATCGCCGCGTCGAGCTCTCCGGAGCGCAGCCGGGTGGCGCGTATGTCGTCGTCCTTGATGACGGCCATGGTGAACTTCTTGACCGCGGGCTCGCCGCCCCAGTAGCCGGGATTGGCCTTGAAGCCGAGCTTCTCGCCCTTGGACCAGCCCGTGAGCACGTAGGGGCCGGTGCCGATGGGCTCGGTGGTGAAGTCCCCGCTGTTGACGTCCTGCCTGCCCGCGACGTGTTCGGGGGCGATGGGCAGGACGGTGCGTTCGGCGAACGGCGCGTAGGGGTACTTCAGGGTGAACACGACCGCGTCCTCGCCCCGAGCCTCGACGCCCGCGATGGCGTCCAGCTCGGTCTTCGAGGCGTTGTTCGTCTTCGGGTCGAGGATGGTGCGGTAGGTGAAGACGACGTCCTTGGCGGAGAAGGGCGCTCCGTCGCTGAACTTGACGCCCTGGCGCAGCTTGTAGGTGTAGGTGAGGCCGTCCGCGGAGACCTCCGGCAGGGCCTCGGCGAGCGCGGGCTTCAGCTTCATGCCGGCGTCGTGCGTCAGCAGTCCGTCGAAGATCTTGGAGTTGCCGTCCTTGCCGTAGCCCAGGAGCGGACTGAGGCTCTCCGGCTCGCTCGCGATGCCGACCACGGCGGAATCCGCTTTCTCCGGCCCCGCGCCGGCGCCGCCCGCGGGGTTGGAGCAGGCCGCCACGCCGGTGATGAGCGCGGCGGCCAGGGTCGCCCTGGCCGCATCCCTTACTGTCCGGGCCGTCATGCTCTGCACATCCCTGTTCACGATAATCCGCTGTTGCAAAGAGCTCGCAATAATGCCAGACGGGTCCGGAAGGCACCGAACCGGGCCGCCCGGGTCTTGTCCCGCCCCGGCTCCCCATGCCATAAATGTCTAGACCTTTACGCGGAGGGCGGAGAACGTGGTGGAGGAAGCCGTGCGACGCACCGCCACCCCCACGCTCCTCCTCTGCGTGCTCCTCGCCGGCCTGACGGCGTGCGCGGGAGCCGACACCGACCCACCGCCCGCCCCCGCCGGCCTCACCGCCCAGGCGGGCAGCGCCACCACCGTGCACGTCATGTGGGACGCGGCGGCGGACCGTGACGGGGTGACGGGCTACCAGGTGTTCCAGGCCGGCGTCCTGGTGCGGGAACTCCCGGCCGACAAGACCATGACGGACGTCACCGGCCTCACCCCGCAGACGCCCTACGTCTTCACCGTCCGGGCCGAGGACGCCGCCGGCAATCTCTCCGCACCCGGCGCCGCCGCCCGGGTGACCACCCCGGCGGCCGGGACCGAGGACCACCGGGCGCCCACCGCTCCGGCGGCCGCCACGGGCTCGCCCACCGGACCCCGGAGCGCGCGGCTGTCCTGGACCCCGGCGACCGACGACACGGGCGTGACCGCGTACGACGTCTACCAGGGCGGTGTCCGGATCCACACCGCCGGCCCCGGCGAGAGCGGCACCGCGCTCGGCGGCCTCCAGCCGGACACCGTCTACACCTTCACCGTGCGCGCCCGCGACGGGGCGGACAACTCCTCCCCCGACGGCCCGGCTGTGGACGTGACGACCCCGCCCGCCTCCGGGCACGGGCCGGGCACCGCCCCGGCCGACTTCGCGGCGGCCGCCTCCCCGGGCGCCCTGACCCTGACCTGGACCGCTCCGGACACCGGCCGCGAGACCACCGAGTACGAGCTGTACGTCAACGGCCGGCCCACCACCGTCATCCAGTTCGGTGCGGGCGCGGTACCGGCCGGCCGCGCAGAGTACCGGCTCACGGTCACCGAACCGGCCGGCACCGTATGGGCCGTGAAGCTGCGCGCCCGGCTGCCGGACGGCAACTGGGGCGCCTTCTCGGCGGAGCGGCGGATCTCTCTCGCCAGGTGAGACGTGACAGCGATCCGCCCCGAACGGCCGCGTCGCGAAAGAAGATCACGCACAATACATCCGTGTTCGGTGAGTACGCGTTCAACAACCATCAGACCGGCTCCCAAGGGGTCGATCCCGAGCCGGACTCCGGTGCCGCGCGGGGTGACCTGCCGCCGAAATCGCCGGTCTTCGTCGGCCGTGAGCGCGAACTCGCTCTGCTCGACGGATTGTTGCGCGAGCGACGACTGATCACCCTCACCGGAGTGGGCGGCGTCGGGAAGTCCCGGCTCGCCCTGCGGGCCGTCACCGACGCCCGCCAGGCACGGCCCGACGGCGTCCGGTGGGTGGAGCTGTCACCGCTGCGCGACCCCGGCCTGCTCACCGCCACCGTCGCCCGCGCCGTCGGCCTGACCTACCACTCCCCGCGCCCCCTCGACGAGGAGCTGTGCGCCTGGATGGCCGACAAGAAGCTCCTCCTCGTCCTCGACACCTGCGAGCACCTGGTCGCCGACTGCCGGCATCTGGTGGGCGAACTCCTCCAGTCGGCGCCCGGCTTGACCGTGCTGGTCACCTCGCGCGAGCCGCTCGGCTCTCCTCGGGAGACGGTCGTGGAGGTGCGTCCGCTGCCCTGCGAGGGGACCGACAGCGACGCCCTCGCCCTCTTCCGCGCCCGCGCCCTCCTCGCGACCCCTCAGCTGACGGGCTTGTTCGAAGACCCCGGACGGGCCGCCGTCGCGGCCGAGGTGTGCCGGCGCCTGGACGGAATCCCGCTCGCCCTGGAGCTGGCCGGCGCCCGGCTGCGGCTGTGGACGCTGGAGCAGATGGCCGAGCGGCTCGGCGCGCGGTTCGACGTGCTGTCGGATACCGGGAGCGCGCTGCCGCGCCGGCACCGGACGATGCGGACCGCGATCGGCTGGAGCCACGAGCTGTGCGAGCCGCTGGAGCGGCTGCTGTGGGCCCGGCTGTCGGTCTTCACCGGGGACTTCGACGTCGCCGCGGCCCGGGCCGTGTGCGCCGGGGGCCCGCTGCCCGCCTCCCGGGTGGAGCGGGCACTGGACGGCCTGGTCGCCAAGTCGGTCGTCCGGCGCACCGAGGAGCGCGGGGCCGGGGCCCGCTACCGGATGCTGGACACGATCCGCGAGTACGGACACGACTGGCTGAGCGAGCTGGGGGAGGTGGGGTCCGTCGCCGCCCGGCACGCCCACTGGTACGCGGCGCTCTGCGAGGCCGGTGACCGCGCGTGGCTGGGCCCGGGCCAGGTGGACTGGTACCGCAGGACCACGGCCGAGCACGCGCAGCTGCGTACGGCTCTGGAACACCTGCTGGTCTGCGACCCGACGGCGGCGCTGGAGATGGCCGGGGCGCTGTGGTTCTTCTGGTTCGCGTGCGGACACGTGCACGAGGGCCGCTCCTTCCTGGAACGCGCCCTGCGAGCGGCCCCGGCCACCGGGCCCGCGTACACCCA
This sequence comes from Streptomyces sp. NPDC003034, assembly GCF_053591375.1. NCBI lineage: Bacteria > Bacillati > Actinomycetota > Actinomycetes > Kitasatosporales > Streptomycetaceae > Streptomyces > Streptomyces sp. NPDC003034. Next base: position 112,677 of record NZ_JBSFTS010000003.1, on the reverse strand, counting down.
GGCCCTGTGGGCGCTGGGGCTCACCGCGCTGCTCCACGGCGATATGGACCGGGCCCGCGCCCTGGGCGAGGAGTGCACCCGGGAGGCGGCCCGGCTCGGGGACCCCGAGGCGGAGCTGCGCGCGGCCTATCTGCACGCGGTGTCCGTCCTGATGCCGGGGGACCCCGAACGGGCCCTCTCGCTGGCCGGTCCCCGGGTGCGGGCCGGCCACGGGGACCGGACCAACGGCCCGGGCTGGCTGCTGTGCCGGCTGGCCAGGGGCTACGCCCTGTGCGCGGCGCAGCGCTACGAGGAGGCGGCGCAGGAGGCACGGGCCCTGCGGGAGGCCTGCGCACGGCTGGGCGAGCGCTGGCTGCGGGCCTACGCGGACTACGTCCTGGCGGTGTCCGCCATGGGGCTGGGCCACCACGGGGAGGCGGCCCGGCACGTGCGCGCCATGCTGTCCGGCAAGCGGCTGCTGGGCGACCGCCTCGGCATCGCCCTGGGTCTGGACCTGCTCGCGGCGTCGGTCGCGGCGCTGGGGGACGGGGAGCTGGCGGCGCGCCTGTTCGGTACCGGGCACGCCTGGTGGCGCACGGTGGGGCGGCCGCAGATGGGCGGGGCACCCTCACTGACGGCCCTGCGGGACGAGGGCGAACGGCAGGCCCGGGCGGCGATCGGCGACGCGGCCTACGAGGCGGCGTTCCTGGGCGGCGCGAGCGCGCCCACCGGCTGACGGACAACCGGTGGACGGGCAGCGGGTGGACGGCGCACGGCCCGGATGCCCGCCGTCAGTACGGCAGGGGCCTGCCGGACGGTGTGCGCAGATCCAGGTCTCGGGGGGCGGGCTTGGGGACGGGCTTGCGGATCAGCTGCTGGCGCATGCTGCCTCCTCAGCTCAGACCATGGCCGGTCGGCGGGGTTGCACCGCGCGGCCGTCGGGGAGCAGTTCACCGGTGTCGTCGAAGACCACGGCGCCGTTGCAGAGCAGGCTCCATCCCTGTTCGGGATGGAAGGCCACGGTGTGGGCGGCATCATGGTCGGCGCTGTCGGCCGTAGGGCAGGGGGGCTGGTGAGAGCACATGGCGCACCTCCTCGCGAAGTGGGGCGGGAGGGCCGGTGGTCACCCGGTCGAATCCGCGATCCACGTGGCGGTGAGTATTGCTGATCGCCACCCCTGGACGGAACCCGTATTCGTGGTTCAGTTCAGTGTGTGTATGCCCGATTACGATGCGCTCATGCCCGTATTCCGGATCATTCACCACACGCTCCTGCCCCCTGCCGAAGCGTGGCGGCGGCTGACGGACTGGGAGCGGCACGGCGCGCAGGTCCCCCTCACCCGGACGGTCGTCGAAACGGCGCCTCCCACGCGGGTCGGCACGGTCTTCACGGCGCGCACCGGTGTGGGCCCGATCGGCTTCGCCGACCGGATGGAAGTCGTCGTCTGGCGGCCGCCGTCCGACGGCAGGCCGGGGCTGGTACGGCTGGAGAAGCGCGGCCGGGCGGTGGCGGGCTGGGCGGAGATCGAGATCCGCCCGATCACGGCGGGCGGGGCGGAGGTCCTGTGGCACGAGGACCTGCGCCCGCGCGGGTTCCCCCGCGCCTTCGGCCCCCTGATCGCGGCGGCGGGGCGGCTCCTGTTCACCCGCGCCCTGGTGCGGCTGCTCGAAACGCCGTCGGCGCGCTGAGCAGGGGCGCGCCGGGAGGCGGCCGGCCCCGCCCCGGGGCCGGCCGCCTCCCGCGCGTCAGCGGATGGGCATGCCGGAGATGGTGCGGGCGATCACCAGGCGCTGGATCTCGCTCGTTCCCTCGAAGATCGTGTAGATCGCGCTGTCCCGGTGCATGCGCTCCACCGGGTACTCGCGGGTGAAGCCGTTGCCGCCGAGGATCTGGAGCGCCTGGGCGGTGACCTTCTTGGCCACCTCGCTCGCGTAGAGCTTGGACATCGAGCCCTCCGCCGAGGTGAAGGGCCGGCCCGCGACCGCCATCCAGGAGGCCCGCCACACCAGCAGCCGGGCCGCGTCGATCTGGGTGCGCATGTCGGCGAGCTGGAAGGCCACGCCCTGGTTGTCGATGATCGGACGGCCGAACTGGGTGCGGGTCCTGGCGTAGTCGAGGGCGACCTCGTACGCCGCGCGCGCGGTGCCGACGGCCATGGCGCCGACGGCCGGACGGGAGGCCTCGAAGGTGGCCATGGCGGCGTTCTTCACCCTCTCGCCACCGCCGCCGCGGGCCCGCTCGTGCGCCCGCGCGAGCCGCTCGTCCAGTTTCTCCTTGCCGCCGAGCAGGCAGGAGCCGGGGACCCGTACGTCCTCCAGGACCACTTCGGCGGTGTGGGAGGCGCGGATGCCGTGCTTCTTGAACTTCTGGCCCTGGGAGAGGCCCGGGGTGTCCGGCGGGATGATGAAGGAGGCGTGCCCCTTGGTGCCGAGATCCGGGTCGACGACGGCGACGACGATGTGGACGTTGGCGATGCCGCCGTTGGTCGCCCACGTCTTGGTGCCGTTCAGCACCCACTCGTCCTTGGCCGGGTCGTAGACGGCGCGGGTGCGCATGGCGCCCACGTCGGAGCCGGCGTCCGGCTCGGAGGAGCAGAAGGCGGCGACCTTGACGTCGTTCTGGTCGCCGTACATCTGCGGGATCCAGGTGCCGATCTGCTCCTCGGTGCCGTTGGCGACGACGCCGATGGCCGCGAGCCCGGTGCCGACGATGGACAGGGCGATGCCCGCGTCACCCCAGAAGAGCTCCTCCATGGCCATCGGGATGCCGAGGCCGGTGGGGTCGAAGAACTGCTGGGCGTAGAAGTCGAGCGAGTAGATGCCGACCTTCGCGGCTTCCTGGATGACGGGCCACGGAGTCTCTTCGCGCTCGTCCCATTCCGCGGCCGCGGGGCGGATCACGTCGGCGGCGAAGCCGTGGATCCAGTCCCGCACCTGCTTCTGGTCGTCGTTCAGCTCCATGGTGAACTCCGCCATGTCCCCTCCACCTGTCTGCGCTCGTCCATGTGCGGGTTACTAGCGGTAACCACACGGGGGGCACAGTCTGTTACCGGTGAGTAAGTACTGTCAAGCAGGACCGGGACCGCACCACCATTCGATCGTCAGGGTGTGCGGGGTGTTACGTTGCGTGGGCGTCACGCACATCGCAAGGGCGGGGAGAGAAACACGTCATGGAGACCACGAAGCAGGCCGGCGACCCGGGAGGGGCCGATCGCCGGCGACGGGAACTGCTCGAAGCCGCCGACCGGGTCGTGCTCAGGGACGGCCCCCGAGCCTCCATGAACGCCATCGCGGCGGAGGCGGGCATCACCAAGCCCATCCTCTACCGGCACTTCGGCGACAAGGCGGGCCTCTACCAGGCGCTCGCCGTCCGGCACACCGACGCCCTGCTCGACTCGCTGCGGGCAGCCCTCGACGCGCCGGCCGAGCGGCGGCGCCGGGTGGAGGCCACCCTCGACACCTACCTCGCCGCCATCGAGGCGCGCCCCCAGGTCTACCGCTTCCTGATGCACCCGGCCGAGGACTCGCACAGCGCCGAGCGCGGTTTCGACGTCGGGCTGCATTCCGCTCCGCTGCTGCGCCGGCTCGGCGAGGAGCTCGCCAAGGTGATCGGCGAGCGCGTGGACCTCGGCCCCGGCGGCGAACGCCTCGCCCGGGTCTGGGGGCACGGCATCGTCGGCATGATGCACGCCGCCGGAGACTGGTGGCTGGGCGAGCGCCCGTGCGGGCGCGCGGAGTTGGTCACCGGCCTCACCGACCTGCTGTGGGGCCGGCTGGGAACGGCCGGCAACCGGGCGGACGGCCCGGGTTTCTGACGGGTACGGAAGGCGCCGGCTGCTGACGGTGGCAAGACGCCGGGCGGCCGGTTCAGCCGTGCTCTGCCCGCGCACCCCACGGCGCCTTGCGGATCGCCCGCCGCAGCCGCCGGGCCCGCAGCCCCGTGACCCGGTCCGCGTAGACGGTGCCCTCCAGGTGGTCGCACTCGTGCTGGAGGCAGCGCGCGAAGAAGCCGGTGCCGGCGATGCGTACGGGGGCGCCGTCGGAGGTGACGCCTTCCACGACTGCGTGGTCGAAACGGACCGTGCCGGCTTCCAGCCCGGGCAGCGACAGGCAGCCCTCAGGACCGCGGAACTCGTCCCCGTCGGCCGTCACCAGGCGCGGGTTGACGATGTGACCGACATGGCGGACGTCCTCGTCGTCGGGGCAGTCGTAGACGAAGACCCGCTGCCCCACGCCGATCTGGTTCGCGGCCAGGCCGACGCCCTCGGCGGCGTACATGGTGGCGAACATGTCCTCGATGAGCTGGTCGAGGGCCGGACCGAACGCCGTGACCTCCGCGCACGCCGAGTGGAGCACCGGATCGCCCAGCAGGCTCATGGTGCGGACGAGTCCGGTGGTACCGGGGATGGGGCGCTGTCGCATGGCGGTAAGCGTACGACGGACGGCTGTATGAGCAGATCCGCGGCGGAGCGGGGGCGCCGCGGTCAAGGCCGCGGCCGGTACTGGATAGGCTGGGGCCGACCGACGCAAGGAGGACAAGGGACGATGGCAGGCAACACAGAGCCGCTTTCGCCGCGGGCCAAGCTGGCCGTGACGGCGGGCAAGGCCGCGGCGGCGGTGTCGCGGGCCGCGGGACGCGGAAGCGGATCGGTGATCGGTGGCAAGGTCGCACTCAGGCTCGACCCCGATCTTCTCGGAGCGCTGGCGCAGCATCTCGACGTCGTCCTCGTCTCCGCGACGAACGGCAAGACCACGACGACACGGCTGATCGCCGAGGCGCTGCGCGCCAGCGGTCCGGTGGTCTCCAACGCCCTGGGCGCCAACATGCCGGCCGGCATCACCTCGGCGCTGGCGGGCGGCTCGGACTCCAAGTACGGCGTCATCGAGGTGGACGAGAAGTACCTCGCCGGAGTGGCCCGGGACGTCACCCCCAAGGTGATCGCCCTGCTGAACCTCTCCCGCGACCAACTGGACCGCGCCGCCGAGACCCGCATGCTCGCGGAGAAGTGGCGCGAGGGCCTCTCGGGCTCCAAGGCGGTCATCGTCGCGAACTGCGACGACCCCCTGATCGTGTGGTCGGCCTCCTCCTCGCAGAACGTGGTGTGGGTCGCCGCCGGCCAGGAGTGGAAGGACGACGCCTGGTCGTGCCCGTCCTGCGGTGGTGTCATGCAGCGCCCGGGCGACGACTGGTTCTGCGGCGAGTGCGGCTTCCGCCGCCCCACGCCCAGCTGGGTACTCTCCGGCGACCACGTGCTGGACCCGCACGGTTCGGCCTGGCCGATCCACCTCCAGCTGCCGGGCCGCGCCAACAAGGCCAACGCCGCCACCTCGGCCGCGGTCGCCGCGGTCTTCGGCGTCCCGCCCCAGGTCGCGCTGGAGCGGATGTACCAGGTGCAGGCCGTCGCCGGCCGCTATGACGTGGTGAACTTCCAGGGCCGCGAGCTGCGGCTGCTGCTGGCGAAGAACCCGGCGGGCTGGCTCGAAACGTTTTCGCTGATCGACCCGCCGCCCACCCCGGTGATCCTTTCGGTGAACGCGCGGGGCGCGGACGGCACCGACACCTCCTGGCTGTGGGACGTGGACTACCCGCGCCTGGCGGGCCACCCGATCTTCGTGATCGGTGACCGCAAGCTGGACCTCGCGGTCCGCCTTGAGGTCGCCGGCCTGGACTTCCGGGTGTGCGAGACCCTCGACGAAGCCGTGCAGCTGGCGCCGCCCGGACAGATCGAGCTGATCGCCAACTACACCGCCTTCCAGGACGTGCGCCGCCGCGTCGGCAACTAGCCCCGTCAGAAACCGCAGAGGACAAGAGCATGAGCGACAACAGCCTGCGTCTGGTGTGGGTCTACCCCGACCTGCTGAGCACGTACGGAGACCAGGGCAACGCCCTCGTGGTGGAGCGCCGGGCGCGCCAGCGCGGCCTGGACGTGCAGCGCGTGGACGTGCGCAGCGACCAGCCGATCCCCACTTCGGGCGACATCTACCTGATCGGCGGCGGTGAGGACCGGCCCCAGCGCCTGGCCGCCGACCGCCTGCTGCGCGACGGCGGTCTGGAGCGCGCCGTCTCGAACGGGGCGATCGTCTTCTCCGTCTGCGCCGGCTACCAGATCCTCGGCAACGAGTTCGTCAACGACGTGGGCGAGCGCCAGCAGGGCCTCGGCCTGCTCGACGTCGTCACCGTCCGCGGTGAGGGCGAGCGGTGCGTCGGCGACGTCCTCGCCGACATCGACCCCCGCCTGGGCCTGCCGCAGCTGACCGGCTTCGAGAACCACCAGGGCGTCACGCACCTCGGCCCGACGGCGAAGCCCTTCGCCCGCACCCGGCTGGGCCGTGGCAACGGCACCGGCGACGGCACCGAAGGCGCGTACAACGACACGGTGTTCGGCACCTACATGCACGGTCCCGTGATGGCCCGCAACCCGCTGATCGCGGACCTGCTGCTGAAGCTGGCCCTCGACGTGAACGCGCTGCCGCCGCTCGACGACCAGTGGTACGACGCGCTGCGCGCGGAGCGCATCGCGGCGGCCACGCAGCCCGTCTAGGTCCGGCGTCACCTGCCGTCCGGCCCGGATTCCCTGGGGGAAGCCGGGCCGACGTGCGTTCGCACGACGCGTGCGACCAGCATGTGGAGGATGGTTCAGCCCACCGGTCTTCCGCTTGTAGGGTGACGGTAGATCCCACCGGACGACGTGGTCCGGTCGTCGGCCCACGTTGCAAAGGTCTCTTCCCGCCATGCGCATAGGTGTGCTCACTTCCGGTGGCGACTGCCCCGGCCTCAACGCCGTCATCCGCTCCGTCGTGCACCGCGCCGTGGTCGACCACGGCGACGAGGTGATCGGCTTCCACGACGGCTGGAAGGGCTTGCTGGAGGGTGACTACCGCAAGCTCGACCTCGACGCGGTGGGCGGCATCCTCGCCCGCGGCGGCACGATCCTCGGCTCCTCCCGCGTCCAGCCCGCGCATCTGCGCGACGGCGTGGAGCGCGCCCGCGGCCATCTCGCCGACCTCGGCCTGGACGCCGTCATCCCCATCGGCGGCGAGGGCACCCTCAAGGCCGCGAACCTGCTGGCTCAGGCGGGTCTGCCGATCGTCGGCGTCCCGAAGACCATCGACAACGACATCGCGTCCACCGACGTCACCTTCGGCTTCGACACCGCCGTCGGCGTGGCCACGGAGGCGCTGGACCGGCTGAAGACCACCGCGGAGTCACACCAGCGGGTGATGGTCGTGGAGGTCATGGGCCGCCACACCGGGTGGATCGCCCTCCACTCGGGCATGGCCGCCGGCGCGCACGCGATCGTCGTGCCGGAGCGCCCCTTCGACATCGAGGAGCTGACGGCCATCGTCGGCGAACGCTTCTCCGCGGGCAAGCGGTTCGCGATCGTCGTGGTCGCCGAGGGTGCCAAGCCGCGCGCCGGTTCGATGGAATTCCAGGAGGGCGGCACGGACATGTACGGGCACGAGCGGTTCGCCGGCATCGGCAACCTGCTCGCCGTGGAGCTGGAGAACCGCCTGGGCAAGGAGGCCCGGCCGGTGATCCTGGGCCACGTCCAGCGCGGCGGCACGCCCACCGCGTACGACCGCGTCCTGGCCACCCGCTTCGGCTGGCACGCGGTGGAGGCGGCGCACCGGGGGGAATTCGGCATGCTGACCGCGCTGCGCGGTACGGACATCGTGATGGTCCCGCTCGCGGAGGCCGTGCAGACCCTGAAGACGGTCCCGGCGGAGCGGTACGCCGAGGCCGAGACCGTTCTCTGACTCCCCCGCCGACTCCCCCGCCGCCCGCGGGCGGCCCCCGGGCGCATGAGCGCCCGGGGGCCCCACTACTGTGGTGGGGCACCACAGTCAAGGGAGTGAACAGATGGATCACAGCGGGCACGGCATGGAGATGGACCTGCCGCCCTTCACTCTCGGACGTGGGCTGGAGTTCTCCTTCGACTCCTTCTTCCTGACCGGCTCCCTGGTGATGCTCGCCCTGTACGGGTGGGGCGTGCTGCGGCTGCGCCGGCGCGGGGACTCCTGGCCGGTCGGCCGGACCGTCGCCTTCACGCTCGGTGTGCTGACCGTGATCCTGGTGCTGTGCACCAAGCTGAACGACTACGGCATGGTCATGTTCAGCGTCCACATGGTCCAGCACATGGTGATCAGCATGATCACCCCGATCCTGCTGCTGCTGGGCGCGCCGATGACCCTGGCCCTGCGCGCGCTGGCGCCCGCCGCCCGCGGGCAGAAGGGGCCGCGCGAGCTGCTGCTGATGCTGCTGCACAGCCGCTACATGAAGGTGATCACGCACCCCGCCTTCACGATCCCGATGTTCATCGCCAGCCTGTACGGCCTCTACTTCACCCCGGTCTTCGACTTCCTGATGGAGAGCCGGACTGGGCACATCGCGATGATGCTGCACTTCCTCGCCGTCGGCCTCGTCTTCTTCTGGCCGATCATGGGCGTGGACCCGGGTCCGCACCGTCCCGGCTATGTGATGCGCATGCTGGAGCTCTTCGCCGGCATGCCCTTCCACGCCTTCTTCGGTATCGCCCTGATGATGGCGAGCGAGCCGATGATCAAGACGTACGCGAACCCGCCGGCCTCCCTGGGCATCGACGCCCTGCTCGATCAGCAGTGGGGCGGCGGCATCGCCTGGGCCTTCAGCGAGATCCCCTCCGTACTGGTGCTGATAGCGCTGGTGTACCAGTGGTACCACTCCGAGCAGCGGGCGGCGAAGCGCTCGGACCGGGCCGCGGACCGTGACGGCGACCAGGAGCTGGCGGCGTACAACTCCTATCTCGCCGCACTCCGAGCGCGTGGCCAGTAGCGGAGCACGGCCCTCGCGCGCCACCATGGGGCATGACCGGATCCGTTAAGGCGATGGCAGTCATGACCTTCGCCGCCCTGGTGGCCGTCGCCACGTACTCCGTGGCCCTGGGCAGCAACGGCTGGCTGTGGTTCGGCTGGGTGGTGCTGGGACTGCTGACCGCCGGCATGGCCGCTTCACGTAATGTCTGACCACTGAGGCTCGCGACTGCGACGACAGGACATCGACGGGAGCGGCCTGTTGTTCTACTACTTGCTCAAGCACGTGCTGCTCGGGCCGCTGCTGCGGCTGATCTTCCGGCCCCGTATCGAGGGGCTGGAGAACATCCCGGCGGAGGGCGCCGCGATCATCGCGGGCAATCACCTGTCCTTCTCCGACCACTTCCTCATGCCCGCCATCCTCAAGCGGCGGATCACCTTCCTCGCGAAGGCCGAGTACTTCACCGGCCCGGGGATCAAGGGGCGGCTCACCGCCGCCTTCTTCCGCAGCGCCGGGCAGATTCCGGTGGACCGCTCGGGCAAGGACGCCGGGCAGGCGGCCCTGCGCGAGGGTCTGGGCGTCCTGGCCAGGGACGAGCTGCTGGGCATCTACCCGGAGGGCACCCGCTCGCACGACGGACGCCTGTACAAGGGCAAGGTGGGGGTGGCGGCGATGGCGCTGCGCGCCGGGGTGCCCGTCGTGCCGTGCGCGATGGTCGGCACCTTCGAGATCCAGCCGCCGGGGCAGCGGATCCCGAAAATCCGGCAGGTGACGATCCGCTTCGGCCCGCCGATGGACTTCTCCCGGTACGCCGGGCTGGAGGGCGAGCGGGCGGTCCTGCGGGCGGTCACCGACGAGATCATGTACGCGATCCTCCATCTGTCCGGCCAGGAGTACGTCGACCGCTACGCGGCCGACGTCAAGGCCGAGGAGGAGGCGGAGCGGAAGAAGAAGCCCCGACGCAAACCGCGCTGAGGCCTCGTCCCCCGCCGGTCGGCAGGCCGTCAGGTGCTGCCGTCGGGCCGGCGGGCGTAGGTGCGGCAGGCCGTGTCGAGGAGTTCCCGCAGGCGCAGGGCGTCCGGGGCCAGGGCCGTCACCAGCACGGCCGGACCGGCCAGCGGGGTCACCGCGGCGAACTCCCCCAGCAACCCGGCGGCGGGCGGCGCCCCGGCGAACGCGGGGTCGACCACGAGGAGTTGCCCCAGCGCCCGGTGGCCCGCCAGACCCGCCGGGCCGTCCCACCCGCCCGGAGCCCCCGGCCCGCAGGCGAGCTCCTGGTCCAGCAGCGGACGGCCGCCGCGGGTGACCGCGAGCCGGCTGCGCAGCAGGCCCGGCGCCTCACCGGTGCGGCCCAGCACCTGTTCCTCGCGCAGCACCAGCCGTGCGGTGGGCGCGAGCCGGACCCGTGTCCGCACCCGCAGGTCACTGCCGCGCACGGAGACCAGCGGCTCCGGCGTCCACCACACCGACGCCTCCTCCTCCAGGGTCAGCCGTACGTCGTACCGCGCGGGCTCCCCGCCCGGGCCCGGCAGCGCCAGCGTGGCCGCCGCCGAGGCGAGGGCGAAGTGCGCCCCGGGCCCGGCGGTGGCCTCGACGGTGAGGTGGTCCCCGCCCAGCGGGGCGCTCATCGCGCCGACCAGCGTGACCCCGGCCGTGGCCCCGTGGCCCCGGGTGCGGCGCAGGGCGAGCGGGCCCTCCCCGGCCAGCAGGGGCAGGGCGGTCCCGCCGCGCCCGTCGGCGACGGCGTGGATCCGGGCGGTGGCGTGCAGCCCCCGCGAGGGCGGGGCGGCGGGCCGTGCGGCGGCGGGAGGCGGGGTGACGGTTGGCGGGGTGACGGGGGCCGCGGTGGTCACCGTACGGCCCAGGCGGCGATCCGCTCCCGTACCCACGCGGCTACCGGAGCGACCCCCTCCGGTCCGCGCAAGGACTGGAAGATGACGGGCAGTTCCCCGCGCTGCTGCGCGGCGTCGCGCGCCATCCGGCCCAGGTCCGAGCCGACGTGGGGGGCGAGGTCGGTCTTGTTGACGACGAGCAGGTCCGAGGTGGTCACGCCGGGACCGCCCTTGCGCGGGATGTCGTCCCCGCCCGCCACGTCGATGACGAAGATCTGCGCGTCCACCAGCCCCCGGGAGAAGGTGGCGGTGAGGTTGTCCCCGCCGGACTCGACCAGGATCAGATCGAGGGGGGCACTGTGTCCGTGGGCCTCCTCCAGTTCCTCGACGGCCTCCAGGTTGGCGGAGATGTCGTCGCGGATGGCGGTGTGCGGGCAGGCGCCGGTCTCCACCGCGGTGATCCGCTCGGGCGGCAGGACGGCCTCGCGGAGCAGGAACTCCGCGTCCTCCCGCGTGTAGATGTCGTTGGTGACGACGGCCATGGACAGTTCGGTGCGCAGGGCGCGGCACAGGGCGGCCACGGTGGCCGTCTTGCCGGAGCCGACGGGGCCGCCGAGCCCGATGCGCAGGGCGCGGCGGGTGCCGTCGGCCCGCAGGGGCCCGGCGCTGTGTGTATGCCGCTGGGGAAAGGTCACGGCGTGGTCGAGGTGCACGGGATCTCCTTGGAAGGGGCGGTCAGGAGGCGAAGAGACGGACCGGCCAGTCGGCATGGACCTGCGCGGCGATCTCCAGCAGGGGTGAGGAGGCTGCGGGCAGCGCGTCCAAGCCCTGTGAGCGGGCCCGCAGCGCGGCCCGCTCCGCCTCGGCGGCGACGGCGTCGAGTTCGGGCGCGAGGCGGGCCAGGACCCCGCTCGCCTCGAAGGGGTCCAGGCCCAGCAGCCGCACGGTCGCCATCGCGGGCCCGCCGACGCTTTCGTACGCCGCCACCCGCGCGGCATCGGGCGCCCCCAGGCCGGCCGCCCGGGCGGTGAGGCCGAGCACCACCGGCTGGTGGGCTCCGCGCGGGAAGGCGGCGGCCAGTGCCTCCAGTTCGGCGGTGGGCCAGGTGGCCCGGGCGGCCCGCAGCAGCTGCCGGCCCAGCCGCCGTGCGGCGGTGCGCAGCGCGGGCGAGGGGGTGCGGGCATCGGCGGCGGCGTCGAGTTCGGCCGGGTCCATTCCGAGGGCTGCCGCGGCGGCGAGGGCGGCGCAGACGAGCCCGGTGGTGTGCAGCCGGCCCCGGCAGAAGTCCTCCAGGGTGGCGGCGTCGTGGATCCGGCCCGCCTTGCAGGCGGCCTCGGCCCCGCCGGAGTGGGCATGCCCTCCGGCGGGGAAACGGCCGTCGGCGAGGATGAGCAGGGCGGCGAGGCTCATCGGTGTGTGTCCATCAGCGGGCCCCGCATCAGAAGAGGAAGTATCTCTGTGCCATGGGCAGTTCGGCCGCGGGAGCCGGCTCCACGGCCTCCCCGTCGATGGTGACGGTGAAGGTGTCGGCGTCGACCTCCACCCTCGGCATGGCGTCGTTGCCCCGCATGTCCGCCTTGCTCACCTTGCGCGTGTTGTCGATGGCGACGAAGGCCTTGCCGAGCCCGAGCCGTTCGGGCAGTCCGTCGTCGAGTGCGGCCTGCGCGGTGAAGTTGATCGAATTGAGGCCGGGCGCCCTGCCCCGACTGCCGAACATCGGTCGCGGCAGAACGGGCTGCGGGGTGGGGATGGAGGCGTTGGCATCGCCCATCTGGGCGTAGGCGATCTGCCCTCCCTTGATGACCAGCTGGGGTTTGACCCCGAAGAAGGCCGGGTTCCACAGCACCAGGTCGGCCAGCTTCCCGGTCTCGACCGAGCCGATCTCCCGGGCGAGGCCCTGGGCCACCGCGGGGTTGATCGTGTACTTGGCCACGTAGCGGCGGGCCCGGTGGTTGTCGGCGGGTCCGTCACCGGGCAGGAAACCGCGCCGCTCCTTCATCACGTGGGCGGTCTGCCAGGTGCGGAGCACCACCTCGCCGATGCGGCCCATGGCCTGGGAGTCGGAGGAGATGATCGAGATGGCTCCGAGGTCGTGCAGGATGTCCTCGGCCGCGATGGTCGAGGGCCGGATCCGGGATTCGGCGAAGGCCAGGTCCTCGGGGACGGCCGGGTTCAGGTGGTGGCAGACCATCAGCATGTCGAGGTGCTCCTCGACGGTGTTGACGGTGTGCGGCCGGGTGGGGTTGGTGGAACTGGGCAGGACGTTGGGCTCGGAGACCACGGTGATGATGTCGGGGGCGTGCCCGCCGCCCGCTCCCTCCGTGTGGTAGGCGTGGATCGTCCGCCCGTTGATGGCCGCGAGGGTGTCGGCGACGAAACCGGCCTCGTTGAGGGTGTCGGTGTGGATGGCGAGCTGGGCGCCGGTCTCCTCGCAGACGCCAAGGCAGGCGTCGATGACCGCGGGGGTGGCCCCCCAGTCCTCGTGGATCTTGAAGCCGAGCGCCCCGCCGCGCAGCTGCGAGTGCATGGCCTCGCGGGACGTGGTGTTGCCCTTGCCGAGGAGCCCGATGTTGACGGGGTAGGCCTCCAGCGCCGCGAACATCCGGGCCAGGTGCCAGGGTCCGGGGGTGATGGTGGTGGCCTTGGTGCCCTCGGCGGGCCCGGTGCCGCCGCCGACGAGGGTGGTGATGCCGGAGGCGAGGGCCTCGTCGACCAGGGTCGGGGAGATGAAGTGCACGTGGGCGTCGATGGCCCCGGCGGTGAGGATCTTCCCGTTGCCGGCGATGATCTCGGTCTCCGGGCCGATGACCAGGGCGGGGTCGACGCCGTCCATGGTGTCGGGGTTGCCGGCCTTGCCGATGCCGCAGATGCGCCCGTCGCGGATGCCGATGTCGGCCTTGACGATGCCCCAGTGGTCGAGGACGACCGCCCCGGTGATCACGGTGTCGGGGGCGCCCTCGGCGCGCGTGGTGCGGGCCTGGCCCATGGACTCGCGGATCACCTTGCCGCCGCCGAAGACGGCTTCGTCGCCGGACCGTCCGGGGCCCCCGGCGAGATCCCGCTCGATCTCGACGAAGAGGGCGGTGTCGGCCAGGCGGATCCGGTCACCGGTTGTCGGCCCGAAGAGGTCGGCGTACACCTGGCGTGACAGCTCAGCCATCGAGCGGCCCCCCGGTCTCGCCGCGCAGACCCGGTACGGTGCGCAGCCCGCCCAGCGGTACGAGTTCCACCGCGACGGGGATGCCCGGCTCGAAGCGTACGGCCGTACCGGCGGCGATGTTGAGCCGGAGCCCGTGGGCGGCGGGGCGGTCGAAGTCCAGGCCGGGGTTGGCTTCGGCGAAGTGGTAGTGGGAGCCGACCTGGACGGGGCGGTCGGCGGCGTTGAGCACGGTGAGCCGGGTGACGGGGCGGCCCTCGTTGAGGGGCACCGGGCCGTCGCCGAAGGCGATCTCTCCGGGGATCATGCGGTACTCCCCTTCAGACGATCGGATCGTGGACGGTGACGAGCTTGGTGCCGTCGGGGAAGGTCGCCTCGACCTGGACGTCGTGGATCATCTCGGGGATCCCCTCCATGACGTCCTCGCGGCGCAGTACGGTGCGGCCGGAGGCCATCAGTTCGGCTACGGTCCGGCCGTCGCGGGCGCCTTCGAGGAGGTGCGAGGTGATCAGGGCGACCGCTTCGGGATGGTTGAGGCGGACCCCGCGCGCCTTCCGCTTCGCGGCCACGTCGGCGGCCACGTGGATGAGCAGTCTCTCCTGCTCGTGCGGTGTCAGTTGCACTCGTATCACCAAGCTCCCAGGACAAGATCAACATCGCGCCGAGGCGACCTTAGCGGTCACCAACACTCTGTTGACCTGGGCTTATCCGAGCCAAGAGTGTCTTGCCCAACGCGAAGAGAAGTTTTTCCGTGGCGACCACCGCGGCTTTACCGGATCATGGGTGATCATTGACGGTCGAACGTGGCCACCACGCTAGGGGCCCCGTTTTTCCGCTGGGTTAACCCACGTTTCGGGCAGGTACCCGGTTCGGGTCCCGGACTCCGACGCGAACTTTCCGTATACGGGCCCGCGCACGGCGCGCGACCGGCCCGCAACCGAGGAGACGCATGTTTCTGAATCCCGTCCGGCACATCACCTTCGACGCCGTGGACCCGTACCGCGTGGCCGAGTTCTGGTCCGCGGTGACCGGTTATCCGATCCATCCGGACGATGTGGAGGGTGACGACGAGATCCTCCTGGAGCCCGGGCAGCCGGGTGTGCCGGGCCTGCTCTTCATCCGGGTTCCGGATGCCAAGACCGTCAAGAACCGTGTGCACTTGGACATCCAGCCGCCCGTCGGCACCCGGGACGAGACCGTGGAGCGCCTGGTCGGCCTCGGGGCGAAGGTCGTGGACGACCGGCGCGCGCAGGACGGCGTGATGGGGTGGGTCGTGCTCTCGGACCCGGAGGGCAACGAGCTGTGCATCGAGCGCGGCGCGGCGGAGCGCGGCCTCGGCTGATCCCGGGCGGGGCGCATCCGGGGTCCCGCCGGGCGCCCCGCCCGGGTTCCCGGGCGCGCATTCCGGGCGCGCATTCCGGCCGGGCATTCCGGCCGGGCGGGCGGTGGCCGGTCTTCGGGCGGCGCAGCCCCCGGTTCAGGCGCCGGTGGAGCTCTTCACGGCCGCCGGGAGGTTCCACGGCAGGGCGATCCACACCGTCTTGCCGCCGTCCTCGGTCGGAGTGACCGACAGCCGGCCGCCCGCCTCCGCGGTGAGCCAGCGGATGATCACCATCCCCCGGCCGTTGTCCTGCTGGACGGCGGCCGGCAGCCGCTTGGGCCAGCGCGGGTGGCTGTCGGTCACGCCGACGCGGAGCCATTCCCCACGCTCCAGCCGGACATCGACGGTGAAGGTGGGCGACTGCCCGAACGTGTGCTGGACGGCGTTGGTGGCGAGCTCCGAGACGATCAGCCGGATACTGTCGGCGGCGTCGGCCTCATCGGGCAGTCCCCATTCGCTCAGCACCTCCGCCACATAGCGGCGGGCGGCGGCGACCGAGGCGGGATCGCTCGGCAGAGTGACGGATGCTTCCTGATGGTCTGCCATGGCGACGGTCCCTTTCCCACCGGGGCGAACCGCCCCGGATCTGTGCTGGACGCCAGAGTGCCACCCATGGTGCCGCCCTTTCTGCCGTTCTCCCGGGATATGCATATATCTGTCGCCCAATGCGGTGAACTCTGCTACGGAAGAGCGTATTCGGACGGCAGACTGGTGCGAGGTGTGCCGGTGGAAGGAGGCGGGTGTGCAGCACGGACCCGCGGTGCGTCGGCGCAAACTCGGCGAGGAACTGCGTGCACTGCGCGACCGGGCCGGACTCACCAGCGGTGAGGCGGCCCGGCTCGCGGGATGGCACCAATCGAAGATCAGCCGCATCGAGACGGGGCGCAGCGGCGTCAAACCGGAGGACATCCGTGTGCTCCTCGATGCCTACGGAGACGTCGTCAGCGCGCAGCAACGCGCCTTGCTGGAAGCCCTGTCGGCCTCGGCCGCCGGCCCCGGACCGGGGGACGACACCGGGCGGGGCCGCCAGTGGTGGCACGACTACCGGGGGCTGCTTCCGCAGGAGTACCGCGACTTCATCAGCCTGGAGGCGGGCGCCCGTTCGGCCCGCACCGTGGAACTCTCGGTGGTTCCGGGGCTGTTGCAGACCGCCGAGTACGCGCGGGCCGTGACCCGCGCCGCCCTGGGCGGGCTTCCGGAACCGAAGGTGGACGCGCTGGTCGACGTACGCCTCGCTCGGCAGTCGGTGCTGCGGGCCGATCCGCCGCTGGAGCTGAGCGCCGTACTGGACGAGGCGGTGCTGCGCCGGCAGATCGGCGGTTCCCGGGTGATGGCGGAGCAGCTGCGACACCTGGTCGCGGTGTCCCGGCTGCCCCAAGTCCACTTGCAGGTACTGCCGTTCAGCGTCGGAGGACACCTCGGCCTGACAGGACCGTTCGTCATCTTTTCATTTCCGGACATGGTCGATCTGGATGTGGTGGTACTCGACCATTTGACGAGTAGCCTCTATCTGGAGCGGAAGGAAGACCTTGAGGCCTACAGCGCCGCGTTCCGCACCATCCAGGCGCACGCCCTCCCGCCCCAGGACTCGTCGGATCTCATCAGCTCACTTGCTGACGATGCGTAAGGAGGCACCCTGTGTCCGCAACCCCCTTATCCACCAGCGGACTTCTCAGCAGCGCGACCCGGTGGCGGCGCAGCAGCCGCAGCACCGGAATGAACAACTGCGTGGAAGCAGCCGTCCTCGGCGGCGGTCTGCTCGCCGTCCGCGACTCCAAGCGGACGGACGGCCCGGCCGTACTCTTCACCGGGCCGGCCTGGGACGGATTCCTCGTTCACGTACGGAGTGACGCGCTCCTTTAAGCCGTCTTTCCGGATCTGGGCCGCCCCTTGCGGATTCCGCCGGATTCCGCCGGATCTTGCCGGATCCCGCCGGGCCTGGGCCGTCGCCCGGCACGCCTGCTGCGTCGCCTACTGGTCCGCGGCTCCGGCCGGAGCGGTCCGCAGGATCGTCGCCACGGCCCGGGCGATCTCCTCCCCCGTGAGATCGGCCCGAGCTGTCAGCCGCAGCCGGGAGATGCCGTCGGGCACCGACGGCGGCCGGAAGCATCCCACGGACAGCCCTGCCTCGCGGCAGTCGGCGGCCCAGCGCAGTGCCGCCGAAGCCGACGGGGCCCGTACCGACACCACGGCCGCGTCCGGCCGGGCCGCGGTCAGGCCGGACGCGGTGAGCCGCCCGTACAGCTGGGCGGCCACCTGGCGGGCGCGGGCCGCCCGTTCCGGTTCCCGCTGGAGCAGGCGCAGGCTCGCGAGCGCCGCGCCGGCGGCGGCCGGAGCGAGCCCGGTGTCGAAGATGAAGGTCCGGGCGGTGTTGATCAGGTGCCGGATCACCTTGGCCGGTCCGAGCACGGCCCCGCCCTGGCTGCCCAGGGACTTGGAGAGGGTCGTGGTGGCGACCACGCCGGGGGCGCCCGCGAGCCCGGCGGCGTACAGCGCGCCGCGGCCTCCCTCACCCAGCACCCCCAGCCCGTGCGCGTCGTCCACGACCAGAGCCGCGCCCTCGTCCCGGCAGGCGGCGGCGTACGGAGCCAGGGGCGCCGCGTCCCCGTCGACCGAGAAGACCGAATCGCTGACCAGCAGCGCGCGGCCCTCGTGGGCAGCGAGCGTCTTGCGGGCGGTGTCCGGATCGGAGTGCGGGATCACCGCGGTCTCGGCGCGCGAGAGGCGGCAGCCGTCGACGATCGAGGCATGGTTGCCGGCGTCGGAGACGACCAGCGTGCCCCGGTCGGTGAGCGCGGTCACAGCGGCGAGATTGGCCGCGTAGCCGGAGGAGAGGACCAGCGCGGCCTCGAAGCCGCAGAAGGCGGCGAGCTCCCGCTCCAACTCCGCGTGAAGCTCGGTGGTCCCCGTGACGAGACGGGAGCCGGTGGCCCCCGCACCCCAGCGCTCGGCCGCCTCCCGCGCGCCGGCAACGGTCTCGGGGTGCCGGGACAGGCCGAGGTAGTCGTTGCTCGCGAGGTCCAGCAGCGGCGAGACGGGCGGGCGGGGGCGCAGCGTCCTGACGAGTCCGGCTTGTTCACGGACGTTCGCCGCGGCGTCGACCCAGGCGAAGACGTCCACGGGCTCAGGAGCGGGAGCGGGCTGGAGCATCGGCAAGGTCCTCGCATGTCTTCGGCTGTGTCGGCTGTGTCGGCTTTGTCAGCTGTGTCGGCAGTCTTGGCAGCGGTGCGGCGGCGGTTCGGTAGGCGGTGCGGCGGGGCGGTCTGACCCGCGGGGCGTCGGCGGTTTTGTCGGCAGTCCACAGATCTGCCCGACCCTAGCCGCCGCGAGGTGAGCGTCAGGTGTGGCGATACACACACTCCCATCCGGCCATGTTGTGCGATCTCTCCTTGGCCGGGAGTGGTGGTGTGGTCCAGGATCGGCGTCATGGACCTGCTGAACACCCTGGTGGACAAGGGGCTGCGGCGCGAGCTGCCGACCCGCGAAGAGGCTCTCGCCGTACTGGCGACTTCCGACGACGAACTGCTCGACGTGGTGGCCGCGGCCGGCAAGGTGCGCCGCCAGTGGTTCGGCCGCCGGGTCAAGCTGAACTACCTGGTCAACCTGAAGTCGGGCCTGTGCCCGGAGGACTGCTCCTACTGCTCCCAGCGCCTGGGATCGAAGGCCGAGATCCTCAAGTACACCTGGCTGAAGCCGGAGGAAGCCTCTCAGGCCGCCGCCGCGGGTGTCGCGGGCGGCGCGAAGCGCGTGTGCCTGGTGGCGAGCGGCCGCGGGCCCACGGACCGTGACGTGGACCGCGTCGGCAAGACGATCGCGGCGATCAAGGAGCAGAACGAGGGCGTCGAGGTCTGCGCCTGCCTCGGCCTGCTCTCGGACGGCCAGGCGGAACGGCTGCGCGACGCGGGGGCGGACGCCTACAACCACAACCTCAACACGTCCGAGGCCACGTACGGGCAGATCACCAAGACCCACACCTACGCGGACCGGGTCGATACCGTACAGAAGGCGCACGCCGCCGGTCTGTCGGCCTGCTCCGGTCTGATCGCGGGCATGGGCGAGAGCGACGAGGACCTGGTCGATGTCGTCTACTCGCTGCGGGAGCTGGACCCGGACTCGGTGCCGGTCAACTTCCTGATTCCCTTCGAGGGGACCCCGCTCGCCAAGGAGTGGAACCTCACCCCCCAGCGGGCCCTGCGGATCCTCGCGATGGTGCGCTTCGTCTGCCCCGACGTCGAGGTCCGGCTCGCCGGCGGGCGCGAGGTGCACCTGCGCACGATGCAGCCCCTGGCGCTGCACCTGGTCAACTCCATCTTCCTGGGCGACTACCTGACCAGTGAGGGCCAGGCCGGTCAGGCGGACCTGGACATGATCGCGGACGCCGGGTTCGAGGTGGAGGGCGCCGGTACGTCGACCCTCCCCGCGCACCGGTCGGACGTGGAGGCGGCCCGGGCCGCGGGCGGCGGCTGCGGTTCGCACGGCGCGGACACGGGCGCCTCGGTATGCGGTTCGGGCGCGGCTTCGGTGGATGCCCCGGCGGCGGGCGGCTGCGGTTCGGCCTGCGGCGGCTGCTCCGGGCACGCGGAGGCGGCGCCCGCAGCGGCGCAGGCCGGCGCGGGGGAGGCCCGGTCGGACCTGGTGGCGGTACGGCGCCGCGGCGCGGGGACGGATCTCGCCCCCAATGCCTGATCTGCCTGACCCGTTTGGTTTGCCTGACCCGTCTGGTCTTTCTGATCCGTTCGATCTGCCCGGTCCGTCTGATCCGCACCACGCGTACGAGCCGCAGGCCGAGCCGACCGCGACCCCGCCCGGCGGCGTCGCGGCCGGCGCCGAGTTGCTCGCGCTGGACCGGCAGCACGTCTGGCACCCGTACGGCCCGATGCCCGGGCGGCAGGAGCCGCTGGTCGTCGCCTCGGCCGCCGGGGTCCGGCTGCGGCTGGCCGTCCCGTCCGAGGGGCGGGACGAGCTGGTCGACGGCATGTCGTCCTGGTGGTCCGCGATCCACGGCTACAACCACCCGGTGCTGAACGAGGCGGCGACCGACCAGCTGGGCCGGATGTCGCATGTGATGTTCGGCGGGCTCACCCACGAGCCCGCCGTCCGGCTGTCAGCCAAGCTCGTCGAGATCACCCCGGCGGGACTGGAGCACGTCTTCCTCTCCGACTCCGGTTCGGTGGCCGTCGAGGTCGCGGTCAAGATGTGCCTCCAGTACTGGCGTTCGCTGGGCCGCACGGGCAAGACCCGGCTGCTGACCTGGCGCGGCGGCTACCACGGCGACACCTGGCAGCCCATGGCGGTCTGCGATCCCGAGGGCGGGATGCACGAGCTGTGGTCGGGCCACCTGCCGCGGCAGGTCTTCGCGGACGCGCCGCCCGGCGACTTCGACACCCCGGTGGACGCGGCGTACGCCGGGCACCTGCGCTCCCTGATCGCTGCGCACGCGCACGAGCTGGCCGCCGTCATCGTGGAACCGGTGGTGCAGGGCGCGGGCGGCATGCGGTTCCACAACCCCGGCTACCTGCGGATCCTGCGCGAACTGTGCGACGAGTACGGGGTCCTCCTCATCCTCGACGAGATCGCCACGGGCTTCGGCCGTACGGGAGCGCTCTTCGCCGCCGGCCACGCCGGGATCACCCCCGACGTGATGTGTGTGGGCAAGGCGCTGACCGGCGGCTACCTCAGCCTCGCCGCGACCCTCTGCACGGAGCGGGTCGCCGACGGGATCTCGCAAGGTGACGTTCCGGTGCTGGCGCACGGGCCGACCTTCATGGGCAACCCGCTCGCCACCGCCGTGGCCTCGGCCTCCATCGACCTGCTGCTCGGCCAGGACTGGGCGCGCGAGGTGAAGCGGATCGAGGCCGGCTTGCGCGAGGGCCTGGCGGCGGCCGCCGCCCTCCCCGGAGTCCTGGACGTCCGCGTCCTGGGAGCGATCGGCGTGATCCAGCTGGCTCGCCCGGTCGACATGGCCGCCGCCACCCGGGCGGCGGTCCGCGAGGGCGTCTGGCTGCGCCCGTTCCGGGACCTGATCTACACGATGCCGCCGTTCGTCGCGGGCGACGCCGACATCGCACGAATCTGCCGCGCGGCATGCGCCGCGGCGCGGGAAGGCTGAGAGCGTCGATGACCGTACTGATCGTCTCGGGCACGGGCACGGAGATCGGCAAGACGATCGTCACATCGGCGATCGCCGCCGCGGCGGTGGCCGCCGGGCGCTCGGTGGCGGTGCTCAAACCCGCCCAGACCGGCGTCGGCCCGGACGAGCCCGGGGACGCCGCGGAAGCGGTACGGCTGGGCGGCCCGGCGGTGACGGCGGTCGAGCTGGCCCGCTATCCGGAGCCGCTGGCCCCGGACACGGCGGCCCGCCGCTCAGGCCTTCCCACGCTCGCGCCCGCCGACATCGCCGAGGCGGCCGGGCAACTGGCCGCCGCACACGACCTGGTGCTGGTGGAGGGCGCGGGCGGGCTCCTCGTCCGCTTCGACGAGGCGGGCCACAGCCTCGCGGACGCGGCCCGGCTGTTGGGCGCCCCGGTCCTGGTGGTGGCTCCGGCGGGGCTCGGCACCCTCAACTCCGCCACGCTGACGGCGGAAGCCCTCCGGGCGCGGGACCTGACTCCGCTGGGCGTGGTGGTCGGCAGTTGGCCGGCCGTCCCCGACCTGGCCTCCCGCTGCAACCTCGTCGACCTCCCGAAGGTGTCGGGCATCCCCCTGCTGGGGGCGGTGCCGGAGGGCGCGGGAGGCCTGGCGCCCGCCGACTTCCGCGCCTCGGCGCCCTCCTGGCTGGCCCCGCCCCTCTCGGGCACCTGGTCGGCGGAGTCCTTCCTCGCCGCCTGGGCCCCACCGGCGTTCGCGGCGGGACCCTCCCGGCCCGTCGGCGTGTGAGCCGCGGCCTGGGCGGACCGGGCCCAGACCCGCCCGGGTGAGGCGGGGAGTACGGGGTGCGGCACACCGGCCGCCGCCGCGCGAGATCGGGAGTCCGGGCGTGGCGGGTCCGGGCCTCGTACCGCCAGGCCGCCCGGCGTCGCGGGCCCCGCAGCCACCCGGCGGGCGCACCGCAGGGATGAGGCGCCGCAGCCCGGGCATCCTGGAGGTACGGGTATGTCCGCCGCTCCCGGAGGTCCGCCATGCCGCTGCGCACGAAACCGGCCCTGCCCCGCGATCCGGTCCACCATCCGCTCTTCGCCCGGTTCTACGCCCGTGCCAGCGTCGCCGCCGAGACCCGCGGCGGCATCGCCGCCCTCCGCCGCGAACTGCTGCACGGCGTCAGCGGCCGCGTCATCGAGATCGGCGCGGGCAACGGGCTCAACTTCGCCCACTACCCCCGTGCCGTCTCCGAAGTGGTCGCCGTCGAACCGGAGCGCAGCCTCCGCCACCTCGCGACCAGCGCCGCCCGGCGCGCCGAGGTCCCGGTGGACGTCGTACCGGGCGCCGCCGAGGCCCTCCCGGTCAAGAGCGAGGCCTTCGACGCCGCCGTCGCCTCGCTCGTGCTGTGCACCGTCCGGGACCTGCCCCGCTCGCTCTCGGAGCTGCACCGGGTGCTGCGGCCCGACGCCGAGCTGCGCTTCCTGGAGCACGGCCTCGCTCCCGGTCCCGGCATGGCGGCCGTCCAGCGCGCCCTGGACCGGACCGTCTGGCCCCACCTCTTCGGCGGCTGCCACACCGCCCGGGACCCGCTCGCCTCGATCGAGGCCGCCGGTTTCAGGATCGTCTCGCAGCGCAGCTTCCGGCTGCCCGAGCGCGGTCCGGCCTTCCCCACCTCGTACTGCGTGATCGGATCGGCCCGCCGTTCCCCCGAGTGAGCGTCCCGGGCCCTCAGCCGCCGAGCGGCTTGACCCATCGGGTCCAGTGGTCCTCGGGCCCGTATCCGGCCGCGTCCCACGCGCGGTGCGCCTGCTCGTTGCGGTCGAGCACCATGGCGTCCCCGCGGCGGCCGCCGAGCGCCCTGAAGCGCTCCTCCGCCACGGCCAGCAGCGCCGCCCCGATCCCCCGGCGGCGGTGCCCGGGGTGCACGGCGAGCCGGTAGAGGTGGCAGCGCCACCCGTCGAAACCGGCGATGACGGTGCCGACCAGCACGCCGTCGTGCCGGGCGAGCAGCAGTGCGTACGGGTCGCGCTCGTGGAGCAGCTCGACCCCGGCGAGGTCGTCGCTGATACTCGTTCCCTCGGCGGCGGTCTTCCAGAAGTCCAGAACGGCGCTCAGCTCGGCCGCCGACGCCGGACCGATGTCAAGATCACTCATGTCCCGGATCCCATCATCCGGGTGCCTCCGCCAAGGAAATGATCCGGCCTCTTTGCGTTTCCTTTACTATGGCGGGTAATAGTTCCTCACGAACGACTCGAACGTCTCGAATGAAAGGTGTGAGCGTCCGCCCATGGGCGAGCCTCCCAGTCCCCGGCCCTGCCGACCGCGACATCGCGCGATACCCCTCCTCCTGGCTGATCATGGGACGGAGGTGAGGGACCGATGATCGAAGTGCTCCTGCTCGTCGTGGCGCTGCTGCTCTGCCTTGCCTGCGGAGTCTTCGTCGCGGCGGAGTTCTCGCTGACGACCATCGAGCGCAGCGAGCTCGAACGAGCCGTCGAGCGCGGTGAGCGGGGGGCCGACAGTGCCTTGGCCGCCGTCCGCAGCCTGACCTTCCAGCTCTCCGGAGCCCAGCTCGGCATCACCGTGACCGGCCTGATCATCGGCATGATCTCCAAGCCCTCGATCGCCGCGCTGCTCCAGGGACCCTTCAAGTCCATGGGGCTGTCGGCCGGGGCCGCCTCCTCCACCGCCCTGGCGCTGGGCACCGTCCTGTCAACCATCGTCCTGATGGTCGTCGGCGAGCTCGTGCCCAAGAACTGGGCGATCTCCTCGCCGCTGGTGATCGCCAAGCGGGTGGCCACCATGCAGCGGGTGTTCAGCCGCGCCTTCCGGCCGCTCATCGGCCACCTGAACACCACGGCGAACCACATGGTGCGCCGCTTGGGCATGGAGCCGGCCGACGAACTGGCCTCCGCGCGCACCCCGCAGGAGCTGGTGGCGCTGGCCCGGCACTCCGCCCGGGCGGGAGCGCTGGAGAAGGACACCGCCGAGCTGTTCGTGCGGACGCTGAACCTCGCCGATCTGACCGCCGAGAATGTGATGACCCCGCGCGTGCAGGTCACCGCCCTGGACGTGCAGACCACCGCCGAGGACGTCGCCAACGCGACGCTGGCGACCGGCCTGTCGCGCTTCCCGGTCTACCGGGGCAGCCTCGACACCGTCGTGGGCATCGTCCACATCAAGGACGTGGTGGCGCTGCCCGCCGAGGACCGCCGACGCCATCCGGTGGCGCAGCTGCTGCGCGAGCCGCTCCTCGTACCGCAGTCGCTGACCGTGGACCGGCTGCTGGACCGGCTGTCGGGGAAGCAGACGATGGCCGTGGTCATCGACGAGTACGGCGGCACGGCCGGTGTGGCCACCCTGGAGGACATCGTGGAGGAAGTCGTCGGCGAGGTCCGCGACGAGCACGACCCGCACGAGACCCCCGACCTGGCTCCGGCCGGTACGGATCCCGCCGGGCGCTCGCTGTACTCGGCCGACGGCGCCGCTCGCACCGACCAGCTGGAGCGGATCGGGCTGCGGGTGCCGGAGGGACCGTACGAGACGCTGGCCGGTCTGATCGCGACCGGCCTGGGCCGGATCCCGGTCGTCGGCGACAGCGTGGAGCTGGACGGGTGGGACCTGGAAGTGGTGGACGCCGGTGGTCGTCGCGCCGCCCGGGTCCTGCTGCACATGCCGGCTGAGAACCAGGGTGGGGAGAAGACCCGATGACCGCGGTCCAGTTGCTGATCGGCTTGGCGACCCTGCTCGTCAACGCCTTCTTCGTCGGTGCGGAGTTCGCGCTGATCTCCGTCCGGCGCAGCCAGATCGAGTCGTACGCCGACCGGGGCGACCGGCGGGGCCACGCCGTCCTGTGGGGTCTGGAGCACGTGTCGGCGCTGATGGCGGCGGCGCAGCTGGGGATCACCCTGTGCACCCTGGTGCTGGGTGTGGTGGCCGAACCGGCCATCGCGCACCTGCTGACCCCGCTGTTCGACCTCTTGGGCGTACCGGGCGGGCTGACGCACGCGATCTCCTTCGTGGTGGCGCTGGCACTGGCGACGTACCTGCACATGCTCTTCGGCGAGATGGTCCCGAAGAACGTGGCGCTGGCCGAGCCGGTGCGCACCGCCCTGCTGCTGGGGCCGCCGCTGGTGGCCGTCACCAGGGCGCTGCGGCCGGTGATCTTCGCGATCAACGCCTTCGCCAACGCGCTGCTGCGGCTGCTGCGGGTGGATGTGAAGGGGGAGGTCGCGGCGACCTTCTCGTACGACGAGCTGGCGCGGATCGTCAAGGACTCCAGTGAGGCGGGGCTCTTGGACGACCGGGCGAGCGAGCGGCTGCACGACGCCCTGGCACTGGGCCAACGGCCGGTCACCGATGTGGTGCTGCCGGCGGACCGCGTGGTTCCGGCCCGGGAGGGCATCACTCCGGCGGGGCTGGAGCGGCTGTCGGCCGCGTCCGGGTACTCCCGCTTCCCCGTGATCGACGCCCAGCAGAAGATCCTGGGCTACCTGCACGTCAAGGACGCGCTGGAGGCCGAGGACCGGGACGCGCCCTTCCCGCTGTCGGCTCTGCGGCCGATCGCGCAGGTGCGGGCGCAGACCCCGCTGGACGACGTGCTGACCGCCATGCGGCGCAGCCGTACGCATCTGGCGGCGGTGCTCGGCCCGGACGGCGCCATGACGGGGCTGGTGACGATGGAGGACGTCCTGCGCGAGCTGTTCGGCAGGCCGGCGGTCGCGTAGCCGGCGCGTGAGGTGCGGTCCCGGCCCTGCCGCGTAGGCATACCGCGCGGTAACATCGCTCCCTCATGGAAATGAATGCCTCATACACCAGTCTTGTCGCGGTCGGCGACTCCTTCACCGAGGGCATGTCGGACCTGCTGCCGGACGGCTCCTACCGCGGCTGGGCCGACCTGCTGGCCGCCCGGCTCGCCGCGCGCGAGCCGGGCTTCCACTACGCGAACCTCGCCGTGCGGGGCAAGCTCATCGGGCAGATCGCCGAGGAGCAGGTGCCGGCGGCCGCGGCGATGCGCGCCGACGTGGTGACCCTGGTGGGCGGGCTCAACGACGCGCTGCGCCCCAAGGTGGACATGGGCCGGGTCCGCGGCCACCTGGAGGCGGCGGTGGAACTCCTCGCGCCCTCCTGCGAGCGCCTCGTCCTGATGCGCTCCCCCGGCCGCAACGGGCCCGTGATGGACCGCTTCCGGCCCCGCATGGAGGAGCTCTTCGCGATCATCGAAGAGCTCGCCGCCCGGCATGGCGCCCTGGTGGTGGACCTGTACGGGGCTCCAGCGCTCGCCGACCAGCGCATGTGGGGCGTCGACCGGCTGCACCTGACGGCCGAGGGCCACCGCCGGGTGGCGGAGGCCGTCTGGCAGGCGCTCGGTCTGCCGCCGCAGGAGGACTGGCGCACCGGTCTGCCGGTCGCGGTGGCGCCGGGCTGGGCGGTACGCAGGGCGCAGGACCTGAGCTTCGCCCGGCAGCACCTGCTCCCCTGGGTCGGCCGCCGTCTGACGGGCCGCTCCTCCGGGGACGGCCGCCCGGCCAAGCGCCCCGAACTGCTTCCGTACGAGGAGGCGGCCCGCGAGCGGCTCTCGTAGCAAGGCACCATCAGGAGTGAAGCCGCCACCTGCGTGAACGCACAGCGGCAGCCCAAGTAGAATTCCTCCACGTGACAGCCAAGCCCCGCATCCCCAATGTCCTGGCCGGCCGCTACGCCTCCGCGGAGCTCGCCGTCCTGTGGTCCCCCGAGTACAAGGTGACGCTGGAGCGGCGGCTGTGGCTCGCCGTGCTGCGCGCCCAGAAGGACCTCGGTATCGAGGTCCCCGACGCGGCCCTCGCCGACTACGAGCGCGTCCTTGAGACCGTCGACCTCGCCTCCATCGCCGAGCGGGAGAAGGTCACCCGGCACGACGTGAAGGCCCGGATCGAGGAGTTCAATGCCCTCGCCGGCCACGAGCACGTGCACAAGGGCATGACCTCCCGCGACCTCACCGAGAACGTGGAGCAGCTGCAGATCCGGCTCTCGCTGGAGCTGGCCCGCGACCGCACGGTCGCCGTTCTCTCCCGCCTCGGCAAGCTCGCCGCCGAGCACGCCGAGCTGGTCATGGCCGGCCGCTCCCACAACGTGGCCGCGCAGGCCACCACCCTGGGCAAGCGCTTCGCCACCGCGGCCGACGAACTGCTGGTCGCCTACGACCGCCTTGAGGACCTGCTCGGCCGCTACCCGCTGCGCGGCATCAAGGGCCCGGTCGGCACCGCGCAGGACATGCTGGACCTGCTCGGCGGCGACACGGCCAAGCTCGCCGAGCTGGAGCAGCGGATCGCCGGCCACCTCGGCTTCGCCCAGGCCTTCACCTCCGTCGGCCAGGTCTACCCGCGCTCGCTGGACTACGACGTGGTCACCGCCCTGGTGCAATTGGCCGCCGCCCCCTCGTCGATCGCCAAGACGATCCGCCTGATGGCCGGCCACGAACTGGTCACCGAGGGCTTCAAGCCCGGCCAGGTCGGCTCCTCCGCGATGCCGCACAAGATGAACACCCGCTCCTGCGAGCGCGTGAACGGCCTGATGGTCATCCTGCGCGGCTACGCCTCGATGACCGGCGAGCTGGCCGGCGACCAGTGGAACGAGGGCGACGTCTCCTGCTCCGTGGTCCGCCGGGTGGCCCTGCCGGACGCCTTCTTCGCCTTCGACGGCCTGTTGGAGACCTTCCTGACCGTCCTGGACGAGTTCGGCGCCTTCCCCGCCGTCGTCGCCCGCGAACTGGACCGCTACCTCCCCTTCCTCGCGACCACCAAGGTCCTCATGGGCGCGGTGCGGGCCGGCGTGGGCCGCGAAGCCGCCCACGAGGTCATCAAGGAGCACGCCGTGGCCTCGGCCCTCGCCATGCGCGAGCAGGGCGCGGAACGCAACGAGCTGCTGGACAAGCTGGCCGCCGACGAGCGGATGCCGCTGGACCGGGCCCAGCTCGACGCCCTGATGGCCGACAAGCTGTCCTTCACGGGCGCTGCCGGTGACCAGGTCGCGGCGGTGAGCTCCCGTATCGAGGCGATCGCCAAGCAGCACCCGGAGGCCGCCGGGTACGCACCGGGGTCGATCCTCTGACCCCCGACGAGCTGTCCGCCGCCCGCGGCCGCGTCCTCCCGGACGTGGTCGCGGGGGGTCTGCGCGTCCTCTTCTGTGGCATCAATCCAGGACTCCTCTCCGCTGCGACGGGCCACCATTTCGCCCGCCCCGGCAACCGCTTCTGGCCCGTGCTGCACCTGTCGGGCTTCACCCCGCGCCGGCTGGCCCCCGCCGAACAGGACGAACTCCTCACCTACCGCCTGGGCATCACCAACGTGGTCGCCCGCGCCACCGCCCGCGCCGACGAACTGTCCGCCGAGGAGTTCCGCGAGGGCGGCCGCATCCTGACGGCCAAGGTGGAACAGCTGCGTCCGCAATGGCTGGCAGTGGTCGGTGTGACCGCATACCGCACCGCCTTCGGAGAGAGGAAGGCGCAGATAGGCCCCCAGGAGCGGACCATCGGCTCCACCCGTATCTGGGCCCTCCCCAACCCGAGCGGCCTCAACGCCCACTGGACGGCCGAGTCCATGGCCCACGAGTACGCCCGCCTCCGCGCCGCCGCCGAAGACCCCGCCGGCTCCTGACCCGTCCGCCCCCCCACGGCGGCGGTCGGTCTGCGCCCACCTTTCCTACGGCGGCGGTCGGTCTGCCCCTTTCCTCGGCGGCGGTCCGTGTGCGCCCCCGCCTACGGTGGGTCGATCACGGTGACTCCGGCCATCAACAGGTACGGGCCCTCGGCGTCCCACTGCGCCACGTACGCGACCACCCACTGCTCCTCGGCCCGCCACAAGCGGAGATGGTCGGTGGTGTTGCTCATCTCATGCCATGGCTGCGCTATCGCCTCCCCCTCCAGGGCCCGGTCCAGCGTCGAGGTCAGGCTGAACATCTGCGGCTCCCCCCACCGGCCGGTCAAGGCCTGTGCCAGGGACCCACACTCGGCGCCGATCTGGTCGGCCGCCTCCGTCCGTCCCGAACCGTCGTCGTCCCAGAAGTCACCCGTCCGTCCGAGCTCGACGAGGTGGTAGCCCGGGCCGCTGGTCCGGCCGCCGGACCTTTCCCGATCGGTGGGGAACTCCCGCGCCCGGAGCCGATCGATCGTGTCGAGATGCTCTGCCGTGGTCATATCGTCAGTATCCCGAGAGGCACTGACAGCTGGCGCGGCGTCACGCGGCCCGGCGCCGCACAGCGATCCAGCCGGCGACCAGCGCCGTAAGCGACCACAGGGCGGCCACCGCGAGCCCCGTCCACGGGCCGAGCGAACCCTGCGCCTCCATCCGCATGACCATCTGACCGGCCCGGTCCGGCATGAACTGGCCTGCTCCACCGACGACTTCACCAACCACGAACGGGACGATGAGGAGGAAGGGTATGAGCAGGCCCATCACCAGGGTGCCGCTGCGTGCCAGGGCGGTCAGGCCGGCGGAGAGCAGCGCGATCAGCGTCAGGTAAACACCGCTGCCGAAGACGGCCCGCACGGTGCCCGGATCGCCCAGGGCGAGGGCGTGGTCGCCCATGAAGGCCTGACCGGCCAGGAAGCTGACGAGCCCGGTGATCTGCCCGACGATGAAGGCGAGCCCGGCAATCATGGCGACCTTCGCGAGGTAGAGGCGAGTCCTGTTCGGCACGGCGGTGAGCGAGACCCTCAGGGCTCCGTCACGGAACTCACCGGCCAGAGCGGTGGCACCGAACGCGATGGCGGCTATCTGCCCGAAGTTGATGCCGTAGAAGGCCGCGAGTAGCGGATCGTCCCCCATCGCGTCCTCCTGCGCTGTGCCGAGCACCGCCGCCGTGAGGACCGTTATACCCGCGGTGGCGACGAAGACCGCGATGAGGGACCCGAGGACGGAACGGGCGGACCGTATCTTGATCCATTCCGAGTGCAGTACGGGGATGGTGGGCAGGGCGGCTGCGCTCATGGCAGGGCCTCCAGTCGGGGTGAGCTGGGTACGGGCAGGCAAGAGGGCGGGGACGATGTGGGACGAGGGGGTGGTTCAGGCTGCGGAAGAGGAGAACTGGACACGGTCGGCCGTGAGGTCGAGATACGCCTCCTCAAGCGACGCCCGATCGTCGGAGAGCTCCAGCATCGGGACGCCCTCGCGGGCCGCCAGAGCGCCCACCGCTTCGGCCCGTAGGCCCTCGACGGTCCAGCGGCCGCCCTCGGCCGCGACCAGATGGAAGCCGTCGCGGGCCAGCGCGGCCCGCAGACGGACCGGATCTGAGGTCCGCAGCCGCACACGTGGAGTACTGCTCGCGTCGATGAACTCCGCTATCGAGGCGTCGGCAAGCAGCCTGCCCTGCCCGAGCACCACCAGGTGGTCGACGAACGAAGCGGTCTCGGCCATCAGATGGCTGGAGACGAGGACCGAACGCCCATCGGCGGCCAGAGCGCGCAGCAGCTCTCGGATCCAGATGATGCCCTGCGGGTCGAGGCCGTTGGCCGGCTCGTCCAGCAACAGCACACCGGGATCGCCCAGGAGCGCCGCGGCGATGCCCAGTCGCTGACGCATGCCCAGCGAGAAGGTCTTGATCCGGCGCCGGGCCACCGACGCTATGCCGGCCTGCTCCAGGACCGCTTCCACCCGCTTTGCCGGGATCCCGTTGCTCACGGCGAGCGTGAGGAGGTGATCACGCGCCGTGCGCCCGCCGTGGGCAGCCTGCGGATCGAGCAGGGCGCCCACCGCGTGCAGGGGGTTGTGGAGTTCGGTGAAGCGGCGACCGCCGATGGTCGCCGTGCCCGAGGTGGGCCGGTCCAGACCGAGCAGCAGCCGCATCGTCGTGGATTTGCCGGCGCCGTTGGGGCCGAGGAAGCCGGTCACCCGGCCGGGCAGGACATCGAAGGTGAGGTGGTCCACGACACGTGTGGTGCCGTAGTCCTTGGTCAGTTCGCGGATCTCGATGCGGTTCATGTCTCAAGATTCGCGACCCGGCCACCCTCCTTCCTCCCCCATGCGAGGGTGGCGTCTCCCCCACGTGGGGGAGACGTCCGTGACCTGGTCGCTGCCACGATGGAAGCATGTACCGACTGCTCCGTGCCCCGTTCCTGCCGGTGACGTACTCGCGCTGGCTGCACCTGTGCGTTCCGCTGCTCCTGCTGGCCATCTGGATGTACATCATGCCCACGCAGCCGTGGGTGCCCTTGCTGATCGTCATACCGTTCGGCTTCGTGCCGTGGGTGCGGCTGGCCGAAGGACTGCAGGCACAGCTGCTGCTGACGCCGCATGACCGGGGCTCCGCCGACAGCGTCATCAGCACGGCCCCGTCGGTGCGCTGGGGCGACCGGTGGCGGACGGTGTTATGGCTGGAGATACGGCTGGTCATCTCCGGAGCGGCCATGTTCGCGACCGTGTGGCTGCCGCTCATGTCGGTCGAACTCATCGTGGCGGCGCTCGGATCCTCCCTGACCGATGACCCTGTGGTGCCCTTCACTCCGCCGCGCTGGGCAGCGGCCCTGCTCGCTCCGGTACCGCTGGTCGTTCTCATCCTGCTCGTGGTCCTGCTGGGTGAGGTGATCACCGCCATCGCCCAGCGGTTGCTGGGTCCTTCGGCGGTGGAGCGGCTCAGCGCGCTGGAGGCGCGCACCGAGCAGCTGCTGGAGCGCAACCGGATGGCGCGGGAGCTGCACGACTCGATCGGCCACGCGCTGACCGTGGCGGTCGTGCAGGCCGGCGCGGCGCGGGCGGCGGCCGACCCTGACTTCACGGACCGGGCGCTTAAAGCGATCGAAGAGACGGGCAGAGCCGCACTGGAGGATCTGGAGCGGGTCCTGCTCGTACTGCGGGAGTCGGCGCAGCCTCCGTCGGAGCGGCCGACGCTGGTGGAGGCGGACCGGCTGCTGGAGGCGGCCCGGGCCTCGGGCGCCCTGGTGGACGTGCGGCTGACGGGGGCCCTGGAGAAGCTGCCGGGACCGGTCACCCGGGAGGGGTACCGGATCCTGCAGGAGGCACTCACCAATGTGCTGCGACACTGCGGCCCCGTACCGGTTCGAGTGCGCGTGGAGATGGCCGTGGGTCGGCTGGACCTGGAGGTGACCAACCCGCTGCCGGAGCGGCCCGCCGTCACGGTCGGCGGCGGGAGCGGTCTGCGCGGTATCCGGGAGCGGGCCGCGCTGCTGGGCGGGGACGCGGAGAGCGGGCCGTATGAGGGCGGTTGGAGAGTGCTCGCCCGGCTTCCGCTGGACCGAATACGCTGACCGGATGCCGGTTACCGTACTGCTCGTCGATGACGAGCCCCTGGTGCGCGCGGGTCTGCGTGCCGTCCTGGACGCCCAGCCCGATATCGAGGTGGTGGGTGAGGCGGCCGACGGGGCGTCCGTCGTCCCCCTCGTACGGCAGCTGAGACCGGATGTGGTGGCGATGGATGTACGGATGCCGCTCCTCGACGGGATCGAGGCCACCCGGGCGGTGCTGCGGACGGTGGACTCTCCGCCGAAGATCCTCGTGGTGACGACCTTCGAGAACGACGAGTACGTCTACCAGGCGCTGCGGGCCGGCGCGGACGGGTTCCTGCTGAAGCGGGCCAAGCCCTCGGAGATCGTGCACGCGGTCCGGCTGGTGGCGGAAGGGGAGACTCTGCTCTTCCCGGCTGCCGTACGGGCCTTGGCCGCCGAGTACGGGAACCGGCAGGCGCGGTCCGTGCTGCGGCGGGCCGCACTGACCGAGCGGGAGGAGGCCGTCCTGCGGCTGATGGCACGGGGACTGAACAATGTGGAGATCGCCGCTGAGCTGATCGTGGGCACGGAGACGGTGAAGTCGCATGTGAGCGCGATTCTGGCGAAGTTGGGTGCACGCGACCGCACCCAGGCGGTGATCATGGCGTATGAGTCGGGCTTCGTCGCCCCGGCCTGAGAGAGGGTGTTTCCGGCCTATGGGGGGCTGCTTCTCGCCGCCGCACCGGGTGCGCAGTACGATCCGCCTGACAGGCTAGCCAGCTGGGAGGACACACGTTGGGGCAGCTGACCGGCGGGGACCCCTCTCTGCTCCGGCGGATCAATTCAGCCGTGGTGCTCCGGGCGCTGCGCGCGGCCCAATCGCCGACACTCACCGACCTCACCCGCGTGACCGGGTTGTCCCGACCGACCGTCGAAGGGGTCGTGGAGGGGCTGATCGCAACCGGGCTCGTCGCCGAGGCCGACGCGGAGGAAGGCGCACGGCGGCAGGGGCGGCCGGCCAGACGATTCCGGTTCCGGGCCGAAGCGGGCCACCTGCTCGGCATCGAGATCGGCTCCCACCGCGTCGCGGTGCTGCTGTCCGGGCTGGACGGGCGGGTGATCGGCGCCGGTACCAAGGAGGTCGCCGAGGCGGCAACCGCGGACGAACGGCTGGACCGGGTGCGGGCCGCGGTCGCCGACCTGCTGCGGCGGGCCGGCGTACCGCGCGACTCCCTCCGGGCGGTCGGGGTGGCCAGCCCCGGGATCGTGGAGGCCGACGGAACGGTCCGGCTCGGGACGGCGCTGCCCGGCTGGACCGGGCTGCCGCTGGGGGAGCGGCTGCGCCGCTCGTTCCGCTGCCCCGTACAGGTGGAGAACGACGCCAATGCGGCGGCGGTCGCCGAGCACTGGAAGGGCTCCGCACGGGACACCGATGACATCGTCTTCGTGATGGCGGGGCTGAGCCCCGGAGCGGGTTCGCTGATCGGCGGCCGGCTGCACCGGGGCTTCGGCGGAGCGGCCGGAGAGATCGGCGCGCTGCACCTGCTGGGCCGCGAGGTCACGCCGGAGAAGCTGCTGTCGACCACCGGGGAACCGCTGCATCCGCTGGACGAGCCGGCGGTCGCCGAGGTCTTCGCGATGGCCAAGCGGGGCGACCGGCGAGCGGTGGCGGCAGTGGAGCGGTTCCTGCAGCGGCTGGTGCACGACGTGGCGGCGCTGGTCCTGGCGCTCGATCCGGAACTGGTGGTGGTGGGTGGCTGGGCGGCCGGCCTGGACGGCGTCCTGGAACCGCTGCGCCGGGAGCTGGAGCGCTACTGCCTGCGCCCGCCGCGGGTGGTGCTGTCCCTGCTCGGCGAGGCCGCCGTGGCCACGGGAGCGCTCCGGCTGGCGATGGACCACGTCGAGGAGGAGCTGTTCGCGGTGGAGAGGACCGTCACGGCCCGCCGCCGCTGAGGCTGCGGCTGCGGCCGCCGCTGAGGCTGCGGCTACGGCTGAGGCTGCGGCCGCGGCTGCGGCTGCGGCTGCGGCTGCGGCTGCGGCTGCGGCTGCGGCTGGTGAGGTTCGAAGAAGTCCCCGCCCTCCGCCAAGGGGGTGGACGCAGTCGCTCACTTTGATTCCCCACCCACGGCGTGCTGACCGCAGCGGCGAAGCGGCACGGCCTCTGCGTGAGGTGCGGGAAGTGGCGCCGAGAGCGATCACTGCCGTTCACTCGGCCCCGGGTCGGGGGAGACAGTCGGCGACCGCCGCCCCGCGGCCGCGCCGGAGCGGACGACACCTCCGCCTGGAACGGTTCCCGTAGTCCCTCCGGCACCATCCGCTTACCTCGTCACAAGCTCAGACCATCGACTGACCCACACGAGACGACCTCTCACTCGCCCAGGCTTCAACGGCCGTACGGTGGCGCCGGCCTTCCTGGGCGAACTGCCGTACACGTGGCCGTTTCCTCCCGAGGGGTGGGGAAGCCGAGCAGGCAGCGATCCGCGGAGACGTAGCCGGGCCCCATGCACTCCTCCACGGCGGCGGACGCCGACTTGCCGAACGGGATGACGAGGGCGTCGGGGGTCACCTTGAGTTCCGCGCCGAGCACCTGCGTGGTGCACGCCTGCACGATGGGCACCGGGCGACCGACCCAGGCCGACGCAGACACCGACAGGAAGCACCCTGTCGACCGTCCCACGCGCCGCCACGGCAGTGCCGGAATCACGATGAACCCGACGCCTGGGAATGTGGGATGGTGGGGGCCGTCGGCCAGCGCCACGAAGACCCGGCCCACCGGTTCGTGCATCAGCGTGAGCGGACCGACAGCCGCCGGTTCAGTCGCACCCGCCGCCCGCGGCCACACGCCGCGCCAGCCCCCGACGCCTTGATCAGCCGGACGGGTCCTATGAGGCGACGCGGGGGGTGTGGGTGATCTCGACGTTGCCCGAATCGCCGAAGGTGAGGCGGCAGGTGTCGGCGCGGTAGGTCGCCACCGAGACCGCCGCCGTGCCCGCGGCGGTGAAGTAGCGGCTGGTAACCAGCAGCACCGGGGCGCCGGGCAGGCGGTCCAGCTCCTTGGCGTCGTCGGCGCGGGCGGAGCCGAGCTCCACCGAGCGGTCCTGGCCGTGCAGGGCCAGCCGCTGGAGTTCACGCAGGACGGCGCGGGCGCGGGCGGGTCCCGCCGGGGATTCGATCGCGGGGAGGCCGGGCACGGAGGCGGCGGGCACGTACAGCAGTTCGGCGGCGATGACCTGGCCCTGCGTGACACGGGTCCGGCGCACCACGTGGACGGGCTCGCCGGCGGCGAAGCCGGCTCCCGTACCGGTGCCGAGGAGCTTCAGGACCGCGGCGGGCGGCAGCGCCTCCGCCGCGTCCACCGGCTCCCAGCCGTCGACGCCCTCCCCGGGCCAGCTGTGCTGCGCGGTTCCGACGGCGACGCCGACGCGCGGCGGGGCGACGGTGGTGCCGACGCCGCGGCGGCGCTGCAGGCGGCCTTCGAGTTCGAGCTGTTCCAGGGCCTGGCGCAGGGTGGCACGGGCAACTCCGAAGCGAGCGGCGAGCTCGCGCTCGTTCGGCAGCACCTCGCCCACGGCGAAGTCCTGGTCGAGCGCCTCACTGAGGACGGTCTTGAGGTGCCAGTACTTCGGCTCCGGCACCGTTTCGAGCTGCGTGGTCCCCACCCTGACTCCTCCTGCCATCGCCGCACTCGCCCTGTTCCGGCGGCAGTTCCGCGCCCTTGTTTATGAAAGGTTCTTGCACTATCCCTGCGACGATAGGACGGCGCTTCCCCCTTGGTCAAGACCAATGCTCTCCCCTTGCCGGGCAGATCGGGGCATATGTATCAAGCCGTTCACTGGATGTTCTCGCTCCGCCTGAAGGCTCGCAGTCAAGGGCTGGTCAAGGGCTACCGGACGGTAGTCATGGCGGTGGTTCGCCTGACAGCCTGTCTCCCACGCGTCCCCCGACGAGGAGCAGCAGCATGACCGCCACGATCTCCTTCCCGATCGATTCGCCGCTGGGCCCCCGCACCGCCACCGCCGCCTACGAGCGCAAGGGTTCGGGCGAACCGATCCTCCTGCTGCACGGCATAGGCCATCACCTCCAGGCCTGGCATCCGGTGACCGGCATCCTGGCCGCCGAACACGATGTCATCGCCGTCGATCTGCCCGGCTTCGGCGCCTCCCAGCCGCTGCCCGAGGGTGTCCCGTACGACTTGGCCACCGTCGCCCAGGCGCTCGGGGCCCTCTGTGCCGCCCTCGGTGTCGAGCGCCCGCACGTCGCGGGCAACTCCCTCGGCGGGTTGCTCGCGCTCGAAATGGGCCGCGGCGACCTCGCCCGCTCGGTCACCGCCCTGTCTCCCGCCGGGTTCTGGACGGAGGGCGAGCGCCGCTACGCCTTCGCCACCCTCCTCGCGATGCGGGCCGGGGCGAAGGCCCTGCCCCTGCCCCTCCTGGAGCGCCTTTCGCGCAGCGCCGCCGGGCGGGCCGCCCTCACCGGCACCATCTATGCCCGCCCCGCCCGCCGTACGCCGGGGGCCGTCGTCGCCGAGACCCTCGCCCTGCGCGATGCCACCGGCTTCGAACAGACCCTGGCGGCGGGCGCTTCCGTACGGTTCACCGACGATGTGCCCGGCCTGCCGGTCACCATCGCCTGGGGCACCCGGGACCGGTTGCTGCCGCGCCGTCAGGGCGTGCGCGCGAAGCACACCGTCCCCGGCGCGCGCCTGATCCGGCTGCCGGGCTGCGGACACGTCCCGATGAGCGACGATCCGGCGCTCGTCGCCCGCGTGGTTCTGGACACGGCGCGGAGCACCAGCCTCCGGGCGCTGGGCGCGGACGGCACCCGCCGGGCGGCCTGAGCCGCTGACGGTTGTTCACCCGCGGTTGGCGCGGGAGACGCGGGCGGGCCGGTGTGCGGCGGCACGCTGGTCCGACCCGTCCTCGCCACCCCCTGGAGACGCACTGATGACATCGATGCCGTACAGCCGACGGTCCTTGATCGGCGGTTCCCTCGCCCTGTCGTCCGCTCTGGCCACTCCCGCACTCACCACACCGGCCCGCGCGGCCGCGCCCCTGCTCGGCATGCCCCTCACGGCCGGCGCGCTCCTCGGCGCCCACGCCCCCGCGCCCGCCTTCGCCCGCTCCGGCCGCCCGAGCGCGCTGTGGGGCGTCCAGTCCGGCGAGATCACCGCCCATGCGGCCACCGTCTGGACGCGCGCCGACCGCCTCGCCCGCATGGAGGTCGAGACCTCCCCGAGCGAATCGTTTCGCTACGGCGTACGCCGCCACCGCGGCCCCCTGCTCGGCCCGTCCACGGACTTCACCGGCACCACGGTCCTGCGCGACCTCCCGCCCGGCCGGCAGATCCACTACCGGGTCCTCCTCTCCGACCCCGACGACCCCCGCCGCAGCGGTGAGCCGGTCCGGGGCTCCTTCCGTACGATGCCCGTCTCCCGCCGCCAGGACGTGCGCTTCCTGTGGTCCGGGGACCTGGCGGGGCAGGGCTGGGGCATCAACCCGGACCTCGGCGGTTACCGCGTCTTCGAGGAGATGCGGCTGCGCGACCCCGATTTCTTCCTCTTCAGCGGGGATACCGTCTACGCGGACGGGCCGATCCAGGCTTCCGTTCCCCTGCGTGAAGGCGGCGTCTGGCGCAACGTCACCACGGAGGAGAAGGCGAAGGTCGCGGAGACCCTCGCCGAGTTCCGCGGGAACTTCCGCTACAACTTGCTCGATCGCAACCTGCGCGACTTCAATGCCCAGGTCCCCGTCCTCGCCCAGTGGGACGACCACGAGGTACGCAACAACTGGTACCCGGGCCAGCTGCTCGACGACCCCCGCTACACCGTCAAGGACGTCGACACCCTCGCCGGCCGCGCCCGCCGGGCCTTCGGCGAGTACTTCCCCGTCACCGACCTGCGCGGCGGCCGCGCCGAGGGCCGGATGTACCGGGTGATGCGGTACGGCCCGCTGCTCGACGTCTTCGTGCTCGACATGCGCACCCACCGCAACGCCAACTCCCCCGGCACCCAGACGCAGGACCCCGTCGGCATCCTCGGCACGGAGCAACTGGCCTGGCTGAAGCGCGAGCTGTCGCGCTCCCGCGCCATCTGGAAGGCCATCGCCGCCGACATGCCCCTCGGTATCGTGGTCCCCGACGGGGCCGCGGACTTCGAAGCCGTCGCCCAGGGCGATCCCGGCGCACCGCTGGGCCGCGAGCTCCAGATCGCCGAACTTCTGCGGCACATCAAGCACCGGCGCATCACCGGCACCGTCTGGCTCACCGCCGACGTCCACTACACGGCCGCGAACCACTACGCCCCCGAGCGGGCCGCCTTCACCGACTTCGCGCCGTTCTGGGAGTTCGTTTCCGGGCCGGTCGGCGCGGGCGGCTTCCCCGCCGGACGGCTCGACGCCACCTTCGGACCGCAGACGGCGTACGTGCAGTCCGCTCCGGTCGCCAACATGTCGCCGTCCGAGAACCCCCCGTACTACGGCGAGGTGGAGATCGACGGGGACAGCGGCGAACTCACCGTCCGGTTGCGGCGCCAGGGAGGCGGCGTCCTGTTCACCACGACGCTGGCGCCCGGCCGGGTCGGCCAGCCCCGGACCTGACCCGGACCTACCGGGACATGGCCTTCGGGCCCGACCCGGGGCCCGACCCAGACCTGACCCGGACCTGACCCGGACAACCGGGTGAAACCGGCCAGATCCAGACTTAACCAGTCGGTCACAGATCGTTCGTGATCACGCAACACCCCTGCGTCACAGTGGTGTGCATGACTGAAGGTAACCGTGCGTCTTCCCAGCGTCCCCACCACCACTGGCGACGTGACCTCGTCGAACTGGCCGCGCTCTTCTGCGCCGTCGCGGTCGCCGACGCCATCGCCAACCTCGTCGTGCACGGTCCGAGGGGACCAGTCCTGCTGGTCGCCTCGGCCGTCGCGCTCCTGGTCACCGCCGCCTTCCACACCTGGTGGGCCCGCCGGCACAGCCATGCGCCGCCGCCCGGCAGCACTGCGCCCTCGGATCCGCCGGCGTCCCCGGCCGCGGTGACGGGGACGCCGACAGGCACCGCCTCCGCCGCCGCCGCGCTCTGGCGGATGCGGACGACCGTACGGGACGAGCCCGGCTCGCTGGCCGCCGTCTGCATCGCCCTCGCGCGTAACGGCGCGGACATCCTGACCCTCCAGACGCACCCGCTCCCCGAGGGCGGCACCGTGGACGAGTTCCTGCTGCGCGCCCCGCAGCAGCTGCCCTCCGCCGACCTGACCCGTGCCATCGCCCGGGCCGGCGGCCACAGCACCTGGATCGAGCGCGCCGACGCCCACGACCTGGTCGACACACCCACCCGGGTCCTCGGCCTGGCCACGCGGACCGCGCTCGACGCCGCCGAACTGCCGCTCGCGCTGCGCCAGCTGCTCGGCCGCTGCACCATCCACTCCATCCCGGCGACCACGCTCTCGGGCCGCCCCAACGCGGGAGCCGACGCCCCCGTCGAAGGGGTCCTGGAAGCGACCGTCATGCGGCTGCGCGATCCCTCGGGCGGCGCGATCACCGTGGAGCGGCCCTACCTGCCCTTCACGCCCACCGAGTTCGCCCGGGCCCGCGCCCTGGTGGAGCTCGACGCCCGCCTCGGTCACCGGGTCCCGCGCAGCCAGGACGTACTGACCCTGCCCGAGGGCAACGA
The DNA here is from genome assembly GCF_053591375.1 of Streptomyces sp. NPDC003034. Lineage (NCBI taxonomy): Bacteria > Bacillati > Actinomycetota > Actinomycetes > Kitasatosporales > Streptomycetaceae > Streptomyces > Streptomyces sp. NPDC003034. Next base: position 72,595 of record NZ_JBSFTS010000003.1, on the reverse strand, counting down.
GATCACCGTCCGCCGCGCCGACGGATCCGACCGGGCCGCGGCCCGCGCGATGCACGACCGCTGCTCCGAGCGCACCCTGTCGCTGCGCTACCACGGCCCCGTCAGCGACGCCGACCGCTACCTCGGCCACCTGCTGAGCCCCCGCTTCGGCCGCACCCTCGCCGCCACCACCGCCTCCGGCAAACTCGTCGCCCTCGGCCACCTGCTGTGGGACGGCGACGAGACCGAGGTCGCGCTGCTCATCGAGGACGACTGGCAGCGCCGCGGCATCGGCTCGGAGCTGCTGCGCCGCCTCATCGCGATGGCGGTCGAGGCCCGGTGCGACAGCGTGTACGCCGTCACCCAGTCCTCCAACACCGGCATGGTCGCCGCCATGCGCGGCCTCGGCCTTCCGCTGGACTACCAGATCGAAGAGGGCACCTTGGTGATCACGGCCCGGCTCGACGCGGCCGCCCCGGTCAGCTCGCGGATGCCGTACGAGGCCGCGCGCGGCTCGGCACGCCAACTGCCCCCAGAGTCGACCCGCGAGCTGCCCCGCAACCGCCCCGCGAGCTCCCGCTGAGGCACCAGCTCTGAGCGGCCCTCACCGGATGTCCGCGCCGCGGCGCGCCGGCCGTCGCCGGCCCGCCCCGGCCCGGACTGGCGTTCCCCGGCCGACCGTCAGCAGGCTGTGAGCGAACGGTGATGACGCGGGCCCGTCTCACATACGAAGATGGGCCCATGTCAGAGACCCTCAACAGCGGCAGCGCCACCCGGCTGCCCCGGCAGGTGGCCGACGCCTACGTCGACGACCTCATCGCCATCGACCCGATCACCGGCACCTACCTCGGTGTCGCCGAGAGCTCCGGCAAGCTCCCGGACTTCTCGCCGGCCGGCCGCGCGGCCGCCGCCGAGCTGTCCCGTACGACCCTCGCCCGCCTGGACGCCGCCGAGCGGCTGCCCGGCGCGGACAGCGACACCGAGCGCCGCTGCGCCCGCCTGCTGCGCGAACGCCTCACCGCCGAGCTCGCCATCCACGAGGCCGATGAGGACCTGCGCGCGGTCAGCAACATCCACTCGCCGGTGCACAGCGTGCGCGACGTCTTCACCCTCACCCCGGCCGACACCGATGAGGACTGGGCGGCGATCGCCGAGCGGCTGCGCGCCGTCCCGGCGGCGCTCGCCGGCTACCGCGAGAGTCTCCAGCTGGGCATGGAGCGCGGGCTGTACGGTGGCCCGCGCCCCACGGCCACCATGATCGGCCAGCTCACCACCTGGGTCGGCGAGGACGGCGACGAGCCGCCCTTCTTCGAGGGCTTCGCCGCCGGCGGCCCCGCGGCCCTGCGCGCCGAACTGGACGCGGCAGCCGCCGGCGCGACCGCTGCCGTCGGCGAGCTGCGCGACTGGATGCGCGCGGTGTACGCCCCGGCCGTCGAGGGCAAGCCGGACACCGTGGGCCGCGAGCGGTACGCCCGCTGGTCACGGTACTTCAACGGCACCGACCTGGACCTGGACGAGGCGTACGCCTACGGCTGGTCGGAGTACCACCGGCTGCTCGGCGAGATGAAGACCGAGGCGGCCAAGATCCTTCCGGGCGCCGGCCCCTGGGAGGTGCTCAAGCACCTGGACGAGCACGGCACCCACATCGAGGGCGTCGAGGAGGTCCGGGCCTGGCTGCAGGGCCTCATGGACGAGGCCGTCGAGAACCTCGACGGCACCCACTTCGAGCTCGCCGAACGGGTACGGAGGGTCGAGTCCCGGATCGCGCCGCCGGGCGGGGCCGCCGCCCCCTACTACACCTCGCCCTCGGAGGACTTCTCCCGCCCCGGCCGCACCTGGCTGCCGACCATGGGCCAGACCCGCTTCCCCGTGTACGACCTCGTCTCCACCTGGTACCACGAGGGTGTCCCCGGCCACCACCTCCAGCTCGCGCAGTGGACGCACGTCGCGGACCAGCTCTCGCGCTACCAGGCCACCGTCGGCATCGTCAGCGCCAACGCCGAGGGCTGGGCCCTGTACGCGGAGCGGCTGATGGACGAGCTGGGCTACCTCAAGGACTCGGAGCAGCGCCTCGGTTACCTGGACTGCCAGATGATGCGCGCGGCCCGGGTCATCGTGGACATCGGCATGCACCTGGGTCTGGAGATCCCGGCGGATTCGCCGTTCCACCCGGGCGGGACCTGGACGCCCGCACTGGCGCAGGAGTTCTTCGCCCTGCACAGCGGCCGGCCGGCGGACTACATCGAGAGCGAGCTGACCCGCTACCTGTCCATGCCGGGGCAGGCGATCGGCTACAAGCTCGGCGAGCGCGCCTGGCTGCTCGGCCGGGACAACGCACGGGCGGCGCACGGCGATTCCTTCGACCTGAAGGCGTGGCACATGGCGGCGCTGTCGCAGGGCTCGCTCGGGCTGGACGACCTGGTCGACGAGCTGTCGAAGCTCTGACCCGCCGGACGGGCCGCTCCCGCCGGAGGGATGCGAGCGGCCCGTCCGCGATTGCGGCCGCCACCGATCAGCCGCTCAGCCCATGGCCTGTCCCGCAGCAAAGGCGACCCGGGCGTACAGGCATGCGGGCGTTCAGCAGCCGCAGTCGTCCGAGTCGGTGGGCGCGGTCAGGGGGTCGGCCTCGGCACGCTGCTGCGTACCCTGCCAGGTCTCGACCTCGAAGCCCTCGCGGATCCAGTACTCGATGCCGCCGAGCATCTCCTTGACCTGGAAGCCGAGTTCGGCGAGGGCGAGGGCGGAGCGTGCACCGCCGTTGCAGCCGGGGCCCCAGCAGTACGTCACCACCGGCACGTTCTTGTCGAGCAGCCGCTCGGCCTGCTCGGGGATGAGCGCGGTGGGCAGGTGGAGGGCGCCCGGTATGTGGGCCTGCTCCCAGGACGGGGTGGAGCGGGAGTCGATCAGCTGGAAGCCGAGCTCGGTGCCCTGCTCGCGGTGGGCCTTGAAGGCGGCGGCGACATCGGACGCGTCCGTGTGGAAGGCGAGGCTCGCGGCGAAGTAGGCGGCGGCCGCGGCCGGGGCTGCCGGAGGGACCCGCAGCACGGGGTTGGAGCTCGCGGGGCTGGAGCTCGCGGGGGCCGGGACCGTACCGGAGGCGGCGGGCTGCGTGGTCGTCTGCTGCGTCGTCATGGCAGGAAATCTACGATTCCTTGATCGTCCGCGGAAGTGGTTTTCGACCTCAGTCCATAAGTACAGCCGTACGGTGGCGCACCACCGAGCCACCGCGCTGCTTGACGATCTCCAGCTGCGTCTGCACCCGGCTCCGCAGGTCGGCGACATGGCTCACGATGCCGACGCTGCGGTCCCGTTCGCGCAGCGAGTCCAGCACGTCGAGGACCTCGTCGAGGGCCTGTTCGTCGAGGCTGCCGAAGCCCTCGTCGATGAAGAGGGTGTCCAGCCGCATGCCGCCCGCCTCGTCGGTGACGACATCGGCCAGGCCGAGCGCCAGGGCGAGCGAGGCGAAGAAGGTCTCGCCGCCCGAGAGGGTGGCGGTGTCCCGCTCACGGCCGGTCCAGGCGTCCACCACGTGCAGCCCGAGGCCGGAGCGGCCGCGTCCGCTCGCCTTGGCGTCGGAGTGGACGAGCGTGTAGCGGCCGCCGGACATGCGCAGCAGCCGTACCGTCGCCGCGGCGGCCACCTGCTCCAGCCGCGCTGCGAGCACGTAGGCCTCCAGGCGCATCTTGCGCTCGTTGTCGGCTGAGGTGCCCGCGGTCAGTCCGGCCAGCCGGGCCACCCGGTCGTAGGCCTCGCGCAGCGGGCCCAGGGCGCGCAGTTCCTCCTCGGCCCTGCGGGAGAGCCGGTCAAGCTCCGCGCAGCGGACCCGGGCGGCGTCGAAGGCCGACCCTGCCGTACGAAGCTTCGCCGCGGCCTGCTCCGCGTAGGCCTCGGCGGCATCCGGCTCGGCCGGAGGCAGGGCTGCCGCTTCCGCGGTGCCGGTTTCGCGGCGGCGGTCCGCCAGCAGGGCCTCCTCCGCCTGCCAGGCGTCCAGCCGGTGCTGGAGCGCGGTGCGTTCGTACTCCGGAAGGACCGCGTCGGCGGCGGCCTCCACGGTGTCGAAGCCGGCCTTGAACGCGGCGTCCGCGAGCTGGTCGTCGGCCTCCTTCAGCCGGGCGGCGGTCGTCTCGGCCCGGCGCAGCGCGGCGGCGGCAGCGGAGACCATCCGGACCCGGTCCTCCAGGGTCCGGGCGCGGGCCGCGACCGTGGGCGCGTCGCCCCGCACGAGGGCGAGCTCCGCTTCCAGGGAGGCCTGCTCCTGGTCCAGGGCCTCGCGCCGGGACACCCGGGCGGCGGCGCGGCGCTCGTCGTCGAGCCGGTCGGCGCTGCGCGTGGCGTGCTCGCGCTCGGCGCGGGCGAGCTGCTCCCGAGCGGCGTGGAGTCCGGCCGCGGCGGCGTGGGCGGCGGCGTGGCGGGAGCTCAGGTCGGAGGTCAGGGCGAGGAGTTCCCCGGTGGTGGCGTCCCCGGCGGCGGCCGCCGCCTCGGTGCGGGCCTCCTCGACGGCGGCGAGGCGGCGTTCGACGGCGGCCCGCCGTTCCTCGGCCTGTTCGAAGAGGGCGTGGGCGGCGTCTTCGGCCGCCCGGTCCACGTGGCCGGGGGCCGGGCGGGCCGGAGCGGGGTGCTCCGCGGACCCGCACACGGTGCACGCCTCCCCGGCGACGAGCGCTTCGGCCAGCTCGGCGGCGATCCCGCGCAGCCGGGCCTCCTTCAGCTCCAGCCAGCGCTCGCGGGCGGCGGTCGACTCCTCGCGCAGGGAGAGCAGTTCGCCCGCGGCCCGTTCCGCGTCGGCGGCCAGCGCGTCGCGGCGCCGGGCGGCGTTGAGGTGCAGGCGGGCCGGTTCCAGTCGTCCGGCCAGTTGCTCGGCGAGGGTCGCCGACTGCTGGGCCGCTTCCACCCGCTCCAGCAGCGCGGCCCGGGTCGTCTCCCAGCGCTCCAGCCACTCGGCGGACTCCTGGCGCTGTTCCTCGGCGGCCCGGGCCTCCCGGTCGAGGTTGGCGCGCTCGCGGCCGATCTCGGCGCTGCGCTGCTCGGCACGGTGCGCGGCGCCCACCGCGCCCAGTTCCTCGCGCAGCCGCTGTTCGACGGCGGCCAGCTGCTCGATGCCGGCCTCTGCGAGGGGCGCGGGGAGTTCGGTCCGGGCGGCCGTCTCGGCGTGCGCGGCCGCCAGGTGGGCGGCGGAGGCGGCGCCGCGCAGTTCCAGTGCGGGGGCCACCAGGGCGCCCCGCCGGGCCCGGTCCAGCAGGGCGCGCACCCGCTGCCGCTCGGGCTCCGCCTCGGCCAGGACGGCGGCCCGGCGGACGGTCTCGGCGTGCCGGCGCTGCAACCGGTCGAGCTCCCGCGCCTCTTCGGCGGCCCGCCGGGCGGCGGCGTGCCGGCCCTCCACGGCGGCCAGCGCGTATTCGGCGACGGTCAGCTGCTCCCGGGCGGCGCACCGGGCGACGGCCGCCCAGGCCCGGACGGCCTCGGCGAGCCCTGGATCGCCGGGCTGGTGGGCGGGCATGGGCCAGGCCCGCAGGTCGGCGCTGTCGCCGGCGGCCTGCGCCAGCCGCTGGGCGGTGCCGAGGACCCTCTCGTCGCCAGCGCGCACCTTGGCCTCGGCGGCCCGGCGGCGTTCGGCGAGGAGGGTTTCGACGGCGGCGAAGCGGCGGGTGTCGAAGAGCCGCCCCAGCAGGCGGCCGCGGGCCGCCTCGTCGGCGCGCAGGAACTTCGCGAACTCCCCCTGCGGCAAGAGCACGACCTGGCAGAACTGCTCGCGGCTCATGCCGAGCAGCTGCTCTATCTCCTCGCCGATCTCCTGGTGCGACTTGCTGAGGGCGCTCCACCCCTCGCCGGTGTGCTCGCGCAGCCGGCTCTGGGCCTTGTCCTTGGTGGTGCCGGTGCCGCGCTTCTTCGGCCGTTCCTGTTCGGGGCGCCGGGTGATCTCCAGGCGGCGTCCGCCCGCCGTCAGTTCGAGGGTGACCTCGGTCGGGGTGTCGGCCGCGGCGTGGTCGCTGCGCAGGGTGGTGCCGGGGGCCTGGCGGGAGCCGGGCACGGATCCGTAGAGCGCGTAGCAGACGGCGTCGAGCACGGAGGTCTTCCCGGCGCCGGTGGGCCCGTGCAGCAGGAAGATCCCCGCGCCAGACAGCGCGTCGAAGTCGATCTCCTGGGCCTCGGCGAACGGCCCGAAGGCGGCGACCCTGAGCCGGTGCAGCCTCATCGGTGGGTCTCCTGGCGGGCGTCCTGTGCGCGTACGTCGTCGAAGGCGCCCCGCAGCACGGTGCGTTCGGCCTCGTCGGCGGGTCCGCCGCCGCGCACGTGGGCGACGAAGTCCTCGGCGATCTCCTGGTCGCTGCGGCCCCTGAGCCGCTGGGCGTAGGAGACGCCGGACTCCTCCGTCCGGCCGTCCGGGTCGAAGGCGAGGCTGAGGGTGTGCGGGAAGCGCGCGGCGATCCGGCCCATGGGGTCCTCGGGGCGGACCGGGTCGGTGAGCGTGGCCTCCACCCAGCAGTCCTCGTACGGGCTGTACGCGGGATCCTCCAGCAGGTCGTCCAGCCTGCCGCGCAGCCGCCGCAGGGCGCGCGGCACGGGGGTGTCGATCCGGTCGGCGCTCACGATCTCCCCGCGCGCGCCCAGGTCGATCAGCCACATGGTCTTGCGGTGGTCGGCCTCGGAGAAGGAATAGGCCAGCGGGGAACCGGAGTAGCGGACCCGTTCGTTGATCGTCTGGCAGCCGTGGAGGTGGCCGAGGGCGGCGTAGTCCACCCCGTCGAAGACGGAGGCGGGCACGGCCTCCACTCCGCCGACGGTGATGTCGCGCTCGCTGTCGCTGGCCTGACCGCCGGTGACGAAGGCGTGCGCCAGGACGACGGAGCGGGTCCCGGGGGCGCGCCCCGCCAGGTCGGCCCGGATCCGGTCCATCGCCGCGCCCAGCACCGCCTCGTGGCTCACCTTCCGCGCGCCGAACTGGTCCTTGACCAGGGCGGGTTCCAGGTACGGCAGTCCGTACAGCGCTACCTCGCCGTGTACGTCGGCCAGCACCACCGGATTCGCGCAGCCGGCCGGGTCGGTCCTGAGGTGGATCCCGGCCCGGTCGATCAACCCGGCGCCGACTCCCAGGCGGCGGGCGGAGTCGTGGTTGCCGGAGATCATGACGGTGGGCACCCCGAGGTCCGCGAGCCGGTGCAGGGCCCGGTCGTACAGCTCGACGGCGGGCAGCGGCGGCACGGCGCGGTCGTAGACGTCACCGGCGACGAGGACGGCGTCGACCTCGTGCTCGCGGACGGCCGCGATCAGGTGGTCGATGAAGGAGGCCTGGGCGCCGAGCAGGTTCACGCGGTGGAAGGACCGGCCGAGGTGCCAGTCGGAGGTGTGCAAAAACTTCACTCGCCGGGCCCGCCGCACATACCGTCTCCCCCTGGTCGTCTCCCGCTCGATGAACCCCTCTACGCTAACCCGTCCCTCAGGGCGCGTAGGTCTCTCCGCCGAGGGTGAGGGTGGCACTGCCCGCCGTACTGTCGGCGAGCCAGGCCCCGAAGGCGGGCAGCTCGGCCTCCGGGAGCGCGATGTCGATCTCCACGGCGGCCCCGTACCGCAGGTCCAGGACGGTCCGTCCGGTGGAGCGCAGATCGTTCTGCGTCCTGCCCGCCCGCTGGTGGTCGACCGTGACGGTGGCCAGCCGGTAGCGGCGCCGGGTGACGGTGCCGAGCGCGTCGAGGGCCTCGCCGACGACACCGCCGTAGGCCCGGATCAGCCCGCCGGCGCCGAGCTTCACGCCGCCGTAGTAGCGGGTGACCACGGCGACCGCGTAGCGGATGTCACGGCGCATGAGCATCTGCAGCATGGGCACCCCGGCGGTGCCGCCGGGTTCGCCGTCGTCGCTCGCCTTCTGGACGGCCGCGTCGGCGCCGACGACGTAGGCGAAGCAGTTGTGCGTGGCGGCGGGGTGCTCCTTGCGAATGCGCGCGACGAACTCCTGCGCCTCCTGCTCGGTCGCGGCGGGCGCGAGCGAGCACAGGAAGCGCGAACGGTTGATCTCCGCCTCGTGCACACCCTCGCCCGCCACCGTCACGTACTGCTCTGCCGTCACCGCTCCACCCTAATCCGTGACCGAGAGCGCCCCGTCCGCACGAGAACCGGGCGGGCCGTTCGACCGCGAGGGCCGTCAGATCGCATCTGGCTCCATCCGGGCCCGTGAGGCGCCCGGACCGGTCTGATCGGGAGCTCGTCGGGATGGACGTCCTGGCGGTACACCTCCGGAGGGGAGCCGTCGCGGTGAGCGTTGAAGCCGCGGGGTAACCCGTCCGGACCACACCCGCGCCGTTGAGCCGGTAGGGAGGGGCCTACGGGGAATCAGGCATGCGGCTTTTCGGTTGACCGGGGATGCGGGGCGGCATCGGGCCGTCCGGTGGGACGGCAAGCAGCAGGAGGCGGCGCGCGTGTACGGCGATCCGGAAACCATTCGCAAGATCCTCACCGAACTCGGCGACACGTGGGCCGTCGTGGGGCTCTCCCAGAACCAGGACCGGGCGGCCTACGGCGTGGCCCGCGTGCTCCAGCGGTTCGGCAAGCGTGTGATCCCCGTACACCCCAAGGCGGAGACGGTGCACGGCGAGGCCGGCTACCCCTCGCTGGAGGCGGTCCCCTTCCCGGTGGACGTGGTGGACGTCTTCGTGAACAGCCGCCTGGCCGGCCCGGTCGCCGACCGGGCGGTGGCCATCGGCGCGAAGGCCGTCTGGTTCCAGCTGGGGGTGATCGACGAGGCCGCCTACGCACGGACCCGAGCGGCCGGCCTGGACATGGTCATGGACCGCTGCCCGGCGATCGAGATCCCGGTCCTCCGGTAGCGGCTGCCCGCGCCCGGGCGGCCGGCCGCCCGGCTCGGCTACGCCGGGCTCTGCTCCGCCGCCGGGGCCGGCCGCGTCGCGTCCGTCCCCCGTTCTGCCCGTTCCGTCAGTTCCGCGAGCGCCGTCAGCTGCTCCGGCGTGACCCCGTCGGGGATCGGCACCGGCGCCGGGGTCCGCAGCGGCGGCTGCCAGCCCGTGTCCGGTTCCCAGCGCCGCACGATGCGCGCCGGGGCGCCGGCCACGACGGCGTGGTCCGGTACCTCGCCCCGTACGACGGCCCCCGCGGCCACGACGACGTTTCGGCCCAGCCGCGCACCCGGCAGGATCACCGCTCCCGTGCCCAGCCAGCAGCCCGGGCCGATCTCGACCGGCGCGCTGCGCGGCCACTGCCTGCCGACCGGCTGGTGCGGGTCGTCGTAGCTGTGGTTGGTGGAGGTGATGTACACCCCGGGGCCGCAGAAGGTGTCGTCGCCGATGGTGATCCGCGTGTCGGCGATGACGTGGCTGTCCCGGCCGATCACCACCCCGTTGCCGAGCACCAGCACCGGCTCCGTACCGAGGTCCAGATCCGGCATCATCCCGGCGGTGAGGGTGACCTGCTCACCGATGATGCAGTGGTCGCCGAGCCGGATCCACCGCTCACCGAAGACCGTGCCCTGCGGGAAGGCCAGCCGGGTGCCGTGCCCTATGGCGGCGAAGCGCAGCGGCCCGGGGGTCTGGGCGGTGACCGCGCCGGCCTGCCGCATCCAGCGCCAGCCGGCGTGGACCGCGCGGCTCGTGAGCCGGCGGCGCAGGGCCGTCATGGATGAGAACGTGTTCTGGTTCTTCGGCACCCGGCCACGGTAGTGCGCCGCGCCCCGGTCGTCCGGACGGTGATCCTGTGATCTGCACCCCATCGCGGCACAGGACGGCGCGTGCCCTACGGTGCCGGTAGCGCGGCACCCGCAAGACGAAGGACAAGAGGAAACAGAACATGACGCATCAGGCGGCCCGGGCCCTCGTCGCGGGCGTGGGCGGAAAGAATCCGGCCATCGACCCCGCGGCCTTCACGGCACCCACTTCCGTCGTCCTCGGCGACGTCACCCTGGCCGCCGGCGTGAGCGTCTGGTATTCCGCGGTGCTGCGTGCCGACTGCGGACCGATCACCCTGGGCGCCGACAGCAATCTGCAGGACAACTGCACGGTGCACGTGGACCCGGGCTTCCCCGTCTCCATCGGCGAGCGCGTCTCCATCGGTCACAACGCCGTCGTGCACGGCTGCACGGTCGAGGACGACTGCCTGATCGGCATGGGCGCGACGGTCCTGAACGGCGCGGTGATCGGCGCCGGTTCCCTGGTGGCCGCGCAGGCGCTCGTCCCGCAGGGCATGGTGGTCCCGCCCGGCTCGCTGGTGGCGGGAGTCCCCGCCAAGGTCCGCCGTGAGCTGACCCCGGAGGAGCGCGAGGGGATCAAGCTGAACGCCGCGATGTACCTGGAACTGGCCCGGCAGCACCGCGCCTCGGTCACCCCGGCCGGATAGCGCCTTCGCCCCCTGACCGGCCATGCCCTGCCCTGCCCCGACCGCTTTACACGCGGTCGGGGACGGGCTGCGCGGTCACCGGCTCCGCCGGCTCCGGCGAGGGCGCCGGCTGGGCCGCCTCCTCCACCGCCTTCTTCATGCGCATGCGCAGCACCACCGTCACCGTGATCGCGAACAGCACGGCCAAGGTCAGCGCCAGCCAGGAGAACCGCTTCAGCCACGGCTCGGCGACGATCCCGACCGAGTAGATGACCGCGGTGGTACCGCCGGCCCAGAGGATTCCACCGAAGACGTTCGCGATGAGGAACTTCCAGTACGGCATGTGCAGCACGCCCGCCAGCGGTCCGGCGAAGATCCGCAGCAGCGCCACGAACCGGCCGAAGAAGACCGCCCACATGCCCCACTTCTCGAAGGACCGTTCGGCCATGGCCACCTGGTCCGGGCCGAAGTGCTTGGGGAACCGCCTCCCGAGCCGTTCCAGCAGCGGCTTGCCGCCCCGGCGCCCGATCGCGTAGCCGATCGAGTCGCCCACGATCGCCCCGACGGTCGCGCAGACTCCCAGCACCACGGGGTCGATGTCCCCGTGCTGCGAGGCCAGCAGCGCCGAGCTGACCAGGACGATCTCCCCCGGCAGCGGGATGCCCAGGCTCTCCAGCCCGATCACCAGTCCCACCAGGAGATAGACGGCGAGCGCCGGAATCGTCTCCAGCCATTCCTGGATGTGCACCGGTACGTCCTCCCGAGTCCTCGCGGGCGTGCCCCCTGCGGCTCGCCGAACGGGCAGCCTACCGGCTCCCCACCACGGCATTGACCCGCAGCGGCAGCTCGCGCGAGGAACGGCCGACGAACACCTCGCGGCGGCCGTGCCCCAGGACCCACGCATGCTGTTCGGGGTCCCACGACGACAGCGCCCGGGCGTCGATGTCGAGGCTGACCCGCAGCGCGCGGCCCGGATCCAGGGTGATCCGCCGGTAGCCGGCCAGGGCCCGCACCGGCTGGTCGAGTTTGAGCGCCGGCGAGGGGCCGACGTACACCTGGGCCACCTCCGTGCCCGTGCGGCGGCCGGTGTTGCGGACGGTGAACTCCACCCGCAGCCCGTCCCCGTGCGGGCGCAGCGCCGGCTTCTCGTACTGCCAGGTGGTGTACGAGAGCCCGTGGCCGAAGGGGAACAGCGGGGGGACCCGCCGCGCGTCGTACCAGCGGTGGCCGACGTGGACGCCCTCGGTGTACTCCTGGCGGCCGCCGACCCCGGGGTAGCGCAGCGGGTCCCCGCCGACCGGGGTGGCGCGTTCGGCGGCCGGGAAGGTCTGGGTGAGCCGGCCGCCGGGATCCACGTCACCGAACAGGACGTCGGCGGTGGCGCCCGCGCCCTCCTGGCCCGGGTAGTACATCTGCAGGACCGCTCCGGTACGGGAGAGCCACGGCATGGTCGTACTGGAGGAGGTGTTGAGCACGACCGTGGTACGGGGATTCGCGGCGGTGACCGCCTCGATCAGCCGCTCCTGCCCGCCCGGCAGGCCCAGCGAGCTCCGGTCGCAGCCCTCGGTGGCGTCCTCGTAGGCGAACAGCACCACGCTGGGGGCCGACTTGGCCGCCTTCACGGCCTCGGCGAGGTCCGCGGCGCGGCTCGCCCTCGTGGTGTGCCGCAGCCGGAAGCGCTGCCCCCGGGCGCCGCCCCGGACGGTCACGGCGAGCCGGTGGGTGCCCACCGTGAGGGCGAGGGTGCGGCGGCGTACGGTCATCCCGTCGGGCGCGGAGCCGAGCAGTCCGCCCGCGAGGTGCTCGGCCGCGCCCGCCTGGGCCGGAAAGAGCTCCTCCCCGTCCAGGCGTACGCTCGGCCGCTCCCCGGTGTAGTGGACCAGGAGCGTCCACTCGTCGTCCGCCGTCAGGCGGAACGATCCCTCGTAGCTCCAGCCGCTCCCGGCGGCCACCCGCCGGTCCTCCAGATCGGTGGCGGGGTCCAGCAGCCCCGGCGGGAGCGGCCTGCCGTACAGGTCCTCCCCGAGGGCGTAGCGCACGGTGGCGCCGGTCCCGGCGCGCTGCCGGATGGCGGTGAGCGGGGCGGCCGCGCGGTCCGCGACCACGTGCGCGCTGCCGCCGCCGCTGACGAAGGGCGCCCGGGCGGTGGGTCCGATCACCGCGATCGAGCGGACGGCGGCGCCGGTCAGGGGCAGGGTGGCGCGCTCGTTGCGCAGCAGCACGGCCCCGGCGGCGGCCACCTTGCGGGCCACTCGCGCCCCCGCGGCAGCGTCGCGTGCGGGCCGGGGCTCGGGGCGTGAGGTCAGCAGGCCGAAGCGGTCCATCGCGGTCAGGATGCGGCGTACGGCCTGGTCGACGGTGTTCTCGGGCACGGTGCCGCCGCGCACCGCCTCGCGCAGCGGGCCGCCGAAGTGGGTGCCGCCGGGCATCTCCATGTCCAGGCCCGCGGTGATGGAGGCGACCGTGCCGTGGACGGCGTTCCGGTCGGACATCACCCAGCCCTCGAACCGCCACTGGTCGCGCAGCAGTTCGCCGAGCAGCGGTCTGCTCTCGCAGGCGTACACGCCGTTGACCTTGTGGGAGGCGCCCATCACCGCCCCGACGCCCGCCGTCACGGCCGCCTCGAAGCCCCGTAGTCCGGTCTCGTGCAGGGTCTGCTCGTCGGCGATCACGTCGACGGTGTCGCGCCCGTGCTCCTGGTTGCCGAGGGCGAAAGGGGTGACGGTGGCGATGAGCCCCTCGTCCTGGATGCCGCGGACGACTGCGGCGACGAGGTCGGCGGTGAGGCGGGGATCCTCGGCGAAGGCCTCGAAGTTCCGGCCGGCGTACGGGGTGCGGATGAGGTTCGCCCTCGGCGCCAGCACCACGTCCTGGCCCAGCGCGCGGCCCTCGCGCCCGATGACCCGGCCGTACTCGCGGGCGAGCGCCGGATCGAAGGCCGAAGCCAGCAGGACCGGCGCGGGCAGTGCGGTGGCCGGCTCGGCGACCCGGACGCCTGCGGAGCCGTCGGCGAGCCGCAGCGCCGGGATGCCGAGGCGCGGTACGCCGGGCAGGTAGCCGGCCTGGCCGAGGGGCGCCGGATCCCGGCCGCCGTGGAGCAGGGCGGTCTTCTCGTCGAGGGTGAGCCGCTCCAGCAGGGCGTCGATGCGGGCGGCGCTGCCCGGCTCGGCGGCGGCCGCGGGCGGCGGGGGCGAGGCCCTGCGGACGACGGCGCCCGGCGGGACGGTGGCCACGCAGCCGCCCGCCCCCATGGCCGCGCCCACCACGCCGACCGCCCCCAGCAGCCGCATCACCGAACGTCTGGACACGGACTCGCTCATGGGCGCTCCCTGCGGCGTCGGGCGGCGGGAGCGGCCCGCGCCGGACCGCTCCCCCGCCCACTGTGCGCCGAGGGTCCGCCGCCCGTGCTCAGACGCGCCATCAGAACGCCCAGGTTCAGCCCTGCGGCGGCTGGGGCGTGCTCTCGGGGTCGCGCCGGGGCTCGTTCCGCAGCTCGACCACGGCCTCCGTGCGGTGCCCGCGCGCGATGTAGTCCCGTACGACGGCCTCCACCGCGTCCTGCGGCGAGCCGACGCCGGCGAGGACCATCACCTCCACCACGAGCTCGGCATCGAGGCTGATGCTGACCTTGGCCACGGGTACCCCCTCCGTCCTCGTGGAAGGGACTCTAGGACAAAGGCCAGGCCCTGCCGACGAGTTGCGCACGAAGAGAAATCACGCGTTGGGCCGCAGCGTCCAGACGACCGTCATCTCGCCCGTCACCGCCTCGTCCTCGCGCTGGATGGCGACGGTGACCGGGAACTCGGGGCGACCGCCCGCGTCGAGTTCCGCGACGACGTCGGCGGCCGGGCGGCCGAGCGTCGCGGTCGCGGTGACGACGCCCTTGGCGAGCTTCTTGTAGCCGATCTCGGCCCGGACGGCGAGCGGCACGGCGCGCGAGAGCTGGTCGCCGAAGGCGGCCAGGACGATCGCGCCGCTCGCCGACTCGGCGAGGGTGAACATGGCTCCGGCGTGCGGGCCGCCGACGTGGTTGTGGAAGTCGGGCTGGTCCGGCAGCCGGACGACGGCACGCTCGGGCGTGGTCTCCAGGAACTGGAGGTTCAGGGTCCGGGCCATCGGCACGGTCGCGGCGAGCAGTTCGCCCACGTTCATCTGTTCTGCGCTCATGGGCCGCGACGTTACCCGCGAGTAGACACTCTTGGCCAGACCCGTCCCGGGGGCGGCCGTGGCTCCGGCGGCCCACGCCCACTATCGTTACCGGCCATGTGGCCAGGACAGCAGCAGCCGCCCGGGGGCGAGCACAACCCTCAGGACGCGCATCAGAACCCGTACCAGAAGCAGCAGCCGGGACAGCCCGGGCAGCCGAGCCCGTACCAGCAGCAGCCCGGGTACGGCGAGCAGCCGCCGGGCTACGGGTACCCGCAGCAGCCGGGACAGCAGCCGGGGTACCAGCAGCCCCCGACCGTCCCCGTCCCCTCGTGGGGCCCGCCCCAGCAGGCCTCACCGCCGCCGGGCGGCGGCGGGAGCCCTTACTCGACCAAGACCGTGGCCATCGTCGCCGCCGCCGCCGTGATCGTCGTGGCCGCCGCGACCGGTGGCTTCGTCCTGACCCGGGACGACAAGAAGACCCCCCTGGCCGACGACAAGCCCGTGGCGTCCTCGCCCCCCGCCAGTTCGCCCGCCCCGGTCGGCAGCAGCGGGAACCCGCGCGCCGGCGGCGAGGTGAAGCCGGTGATCCCCGGCTGGAAGGTCGTCATCAACCCGAAGTACGGCACCGCCTTCGACGTCCCGCCGGAGTGGAGCGTCTCCAGCTCCGGCATGTCCAGCGGGTTCGAGGACGCGGCCAAGAACGACGGCTCCCCGATCGTGATGATGTCGGCCCCCGCCTTCCTCAAGGACGGCTGGTGCAAGGTCGACTCGGACAAGAACGGCAGCGAGGAGACGTTCTCGCTGGCCGGCACCGGCACCAAGGGCGGCCAGGGAGCCAAGGACACCGCCGAGGCCGTGCGCAACGAGGCCGGCAACTGGGCGTTCGCCGCCTACGCGCAGAAGGCGCCCAAGGGCACCGTCAAGGTCTCCGAGGCCAAGGAGTACACCACCGCCTCCGGCCTCAAGGGGCACATGGCGACCGCTACGGCGGCCGGCCTGCCGAAGGAGCACAAGTGCTCCTCCGACGGCAAGTCCATCGCCTTCAGCTTCATGACCGCCAACGGCGACTTCTCCAGCTGGATCCTCTACGGCGCCGCGGGCGTCGAGGGTGAGGTCAAGCCGGAGACCTACGAGAAGATCCTCAGCTCGGTCCGGCTCAGCGCCGGCTGACCTCTGCGCCGGCCTCGCCGCGCCGGCCCGGGCGGGCCCTCACCGGCCCTCACCGGCCCTCACCGGCCTTCGCCGCGCCCGCCCGCACCATCCCGCCCCGGGACGACAATCCGTTTGGATTCTCGGCCCGGGGCGGCGATAGTCCGGGGGTGAGTTCTCCCCCCGCCGCCTCCCCCCGTACGCCCGCACGCCGCCGCCGGCCCGCCTGGGCCGGCCGCAACTACAGCCTCCTGACGGGCGCCGCGGTCGTGACGAACCTCGGCAGCCACGGAGCGCTCATCGCGGCCGCCTTCGCCGTACTGGAGGCCGGCGGCTCCGGCGGGGACGTCGGCCTGGTCGCCGCCGCCCGTACGCTGCCCCTCGTCCTCTTCCTGCTGATCGGCGGCGCCCTCGCCGACCGGCTGCCGCGCCACCGCGTGATGGTGGCGGCCAACGCCCTCAACTGCCTCTCGCAGGCCGCGTTCGCCGTGCTCGTGCTCGCCGGCGAGCCCCAGCTGTGGCAGATGATGCTGCTGACGGCGCTGTGCGGCACCGGCACGGCCTTCTTCAACCCGGCGGCCGAGGGCATGCTGCTCTCCACCGTCTCCGGCGAACACGCCAACCGTGCCTTCGCGCTCTTCCGCATGGCCATGAGCGGCGCGGCCCTCGGCGGAGCGGCCATTGGCGGCGCGATGATCGCCGTGATGGGCCCCGGCTGGGTCCTGGCCGTGGACGCGGCGGCCTTCGCGCTCGCGGGCGCCCTGCGCGCCTTCCTCGATGTCAGCCACGTCCCCGACCGGGCGCCGGGCGGCGGCCTGCTGGCCGATCTGCGCGAAGGCTGGGTGGAGGTCCGCACCCGTCCCTGGCTGTGGAGCATCGTGCTCCAGTTCTCGGTCGTCGTCGCCGTCGTCGGCGCCGCGGAGGCGGTCTACGGTCCCCTGGTGGCCCGGGACCGGCTCGGCGGGCCGGCGCCCTGGGGCCTGGCCCTGGCCTGCTTCGGCCTCGGCACCATCGCCGGTGCGGTGCTGATGATGGCGTGGAAGCCGCGGCGGCTGCTGCTGGTCGGCACCTTGTGCGTGTTCCCGCTGGCACTGCCGTCGGCCGGGCTGGCGCTGCCGCTGCCCGTATGGGGTCTGTGCGCGGTGATGCTCGTCAGCGGAGCCGCCATCGAGGTGTTCGGCGTGAACTGGATGACCACGATGCACCAGGAGATCCCGGAGGAGAAGTTCTCCCGGGTCTCCGCCTACGACTGGTTCGGCTCGGTCTCGATGCTCCCGCTGGCCACGGCCCTGGCCGGCCCGGCCGAATCCGCCTTCGGCCGCGGCCCGGCCCTCTGGGGCTGCGCGACCCTCGTCGTCCTGGTCACCGCCCTGGTCCTCACGGTCCCGGACGTCCGCCGCCTCACCCGCAAAGCACCGCCGCCCACGTCCCCGAAGATGCCCGCCCCGACGCATTCCCCCGAGCCCGTAGCCTCGGGTACCTCCACCCCCGCCGACGGCTGAGCCACGGGGCCGGGCCCGGCGGCCTCAGGGGAACGTGCTCGCGCGGCAGCCGCCCCTCAGCCCAGGGTGAACGCCCCTTCCGGCGGGGCCGGAGACGGACCGGCCTCGGCGTCGGCCACCGGCCGCGCCCCCCGCATGAACCGCGCCAGCCCCTCCCCGAACTCCACCCGGGCGGGAAACGCGTCGGCCGCGCACCGTCGAGCCAGCGCGGCGACGGGCAACTCCCCGTCCGAGGCCAGCACCAGGACGTTCCCGAACCGCCTCCCCCGGCGCACCGCCGGCTCCGCGATCAGCGCGAGTTCCCCGAACACGGCCCGGAAGTTGGCGAGTTGGGCCCGCAGGAAATCGAACGGCGCCCCGTCCGCCAGATTGGCCGCGTACAGCCCGCCCGGCCGCACCACTCGGGCAGCTGCCCGCGCGTACTCCACCGAGGTGAGCCGCGCCGGCACCCGCGAGCCGCCGAACACGTCGGCCACCACCACGTCCGCGCTGTCCGCCGGGGCCGCTTCCAGCCACGTCCGGGCGTCGGCGGTGTGCACGGTGATCCCGGAGCCCTCCGGCAGCGGCAGGTGCTCCGCGACCAGTTCCACCAGGCCCGCGTCGTATTCGACGACCGCCTGCCGTGACCCGGCCCGCGTCGCCGCCGCGTACCGCGGCAAGCTCAGCGCGCCGCCGCCCAGGTGCAGCAGGTCCAGTGCCCGCCCCGGCTGCGCCGCGCAGTCCAGGACGTGCGCCAGCCGTCGCGCGTACTCGAACTCCAGGTACTCCGGCTCGTCCAGGTCCACGTACGACTGCGGCGACCCGTCGACGGTGAGCAGCCAGGCCCGCCGCCGGTCCACGTCCGGCATCAGCTTGGCGGTGCCCTGGCCCACTGCCCGGATCACCGGGATCTGTTCGTCGCTCACCCCACCATTGTCGGGCCGGGTCTCAGTCCTGCCGGACCGGCCAGATCGCAGCGGCCTCGGCCGCGTGCGCGGCGGCCTGCGCCAGGCCCGCGCGCGCCGCCGGGTCGCGCCGGGCGGGGTCGAGGACGTTGCGCCCGAAGGTCTTGCGGGCCGCGGCCGACGGGGTGATCAGCAGCACCCGCGCCCCGGCCTTCCGCAGCGCGGCGGCCTGCGCGGCCGGTGAGGGGACGAGCCCGGAGCCCAGCGTGAGGGGGGCGATGATCACCACGCGTGCGTAACCCTCGGCCAGATCCGCGTTGGTGGCGGAGCGGATACCGCCGTCGATGAAACGCCGCCCGCCGACCGTGACCGGCGGCCATACGCCCGGGACGGCGCAGCTCGCCGAGACGGCGTCGACCAGTCCCGCCGTGCCCTCCCGGTCGAAGGCGGCCAGTTCGCCGCTGAGCGCGTCCACCGCCGTGACGAGCAGCCGCCGCTCGGGCCACTCGTGCGCGACCAGCCGGGCCGCCAGGACCTCGCGCCGCCGCGCCTCCGCGCCCGTATCGGCGGCCAACGCCATGGCGCCGACCCGCCGCCGGTAGGCGGTCGCGTCCCGCGAGCGCACCATCGCGACGGCATAGCGCGCGACCAGGCCCGCGCCCAGCCTCGCCGCGCTCTCGCCCGCGGCGTCGCCGAGCTGACGCTCGTACAACTGCCGCGGGGTGAGCAGTCCGGAGGTCAGCTGGGCGCCGACCACAGCACCCGCCGAGGTGCCGACGACGAGGTCGGCGGTGGTGAGGTCCACGCCGGCGCGGGCGAGCCCGTGGAGGATCCCGCACTCCCAGCCGATGCCGGTCAGTCCCCCGCCGCCGAGCACCAGTGCCGTATCGCCGCCCATCGCGCCCCACCCATCCTCGTACGCCTGTGAGGCCGCAGTCTGACGCAGCGCGGCCGCCGCCACCACAGGGGGGCCCGGAAGCGCTCGGCGCCGAGGGCCTCAGTGGTCTTCGTCACTCTTCGACCGCGCCCGCCGCAGCAGGTGAGGGTGGCTGGGAAGGACGCGACGGCCCTCGCGGGCCGCCGGTCGTTCGCCGGCATGAGGCCGGGATGACGGCGGGCCGCCGCACCCGTCGGCTACGCTCCCCGGGTGTCCCTCCTCCTCGCGCCGTGGACCCGGCTGTCGCTCCTCGTCGTGCTGCTCCTCGCGGCCGGCGTGTGCGTGCTGCTGTACGAGCCCCAGCGCTTCCTCTCGGAGGGCTGGCCCCCGGGACTCCCGGTGGGTACGGCGGTGCTGATGTTCGCTGTCGCATACGGCGTCTGCTCCGCTGCCTTCGTACCGCGGCCGCTGCTCAACCTGGCCGCGGGAGCCGTCTTCGGCGCGCAGTTCGGCCTCATCGCTGCGGTCGGGGGTACCGTTCTGGGTGCCGCCGCGGCCTTCGGCCTCGGCCGGGTGATGGGCCAGGAGGCTTTGCGGCCGTTTCTGCGCGGCCGGTGGCTCCAGGCGGCCGACGGCCAGCTCAGCCGGCACGGGTTCCGCTCGGTGCTCGCCGTCCGGATCTTCCCCGGTGTCCCCTTCGTGGTGGCCAACTACTGCGCGGCGGTGTCCCGCTGCGGCTGGTTCCCCTTCCTCTTCGCCACGGCGATCGGCGTGGTCCCGAACACGGCGGCCTACGTGATCGCGGGGGCCAGCGCCTCCTCCCCCGGCTCCCCCGCCTTCCTCCTCTCGTTCGGCTTCATCGCGGTCTCTCTCCTGGCCGCCGCGGCGGTGGCCTGGCGCAAGCGGCACCGCCTGACGCCGCCTCGAACACGCGAAGTCCCGTACGAGCTGACGCCCCAGCACCCCCCTGTGGTCAGCGGTGCCTCGCGCGGGCCCTAGCATCGGACGCGAACTGCCCGACGATCACAAGGACGAGCGCACACCGACATGAGCTGGTTCGAATCCCTAATCCTCGGTCTCGTCCAGGGCCTTACGGAGTTCCTTCCGATCTCCTCCAGCGCGCACCTGCGGCTGACCGCGGCGTTCGCCGGCTGGCAGGACCCGGGGGCGGCCTTCACCGCCATCACCCAGATCGGCACCGAGGCCGCCGTGCTGATCTACTTCCGCAAGGACATCGCGCGGATCGTGTCCACCTGGTTCCGCTCGCTGTACACCAAGGCGCTGCGCTCCGAGCAGGACGCGAAAATGGGCTGGCTGGTGATCGTCGGTTCGATCCCCATCGGCGTCCTCGGTCTCGCCTTCACGGACGAGATCAAGGGCCCCTTCCGCGACCTGCGGCTCATCGCCGCCACCCTCATCGGGATGGGCATCGTGCTCGGCATCGCGGACCGGCTGGCGGCCCGTGACGAGGTCGGCGGGCGGCACCGGGCGATCCGCGAGCGCAAGACGCTGGCGCAGCTGGGCGTCAAGGACGGTCTGATCTTCGGTCTCTGCCAGGCCATGGCCCTGATCCCGGGCGTCTCCCGCTCCGGCGCGACGATCTCCGGCGGTCTGCTGCTGGGCTTCACGCGCGAGGCGGCGGCCCGCTACTCCTTCCTCCTCGCCATCCCGGCCGTCCTGGCCTCGGGCCTGTTCGAGATCAAGGACGTGGTCGAGGACCCCGGCCACATCTCCTGGGGTCCGACGGTCTTCGCGACGGTCATCGCCTTCGTGGTCGGGTACGTGGTCATCGCATGGTTCATGAAATTCATTTCCACCAAGAGCTTCATGCCCTTCGTGATCTACCGGATCGCGCTGGGCATCGCCCTGTTCATCCTCATCGGCATGGGCGTGCTGAGCCCGCACGCCGGTGAGGCGAGCTTGTAGGCGCTCCCGTTCGCTACTTCGTGTGAAGGGGAGGCCGGTCGGGAACGTTCCCGACCGGCCTTCGCGTCGTTGTCCCTGGAGAGAGCTGAAGGCAAACCCAGGGGGTGTCCCATGGTTCGCATGGTGTTGGAGCGCTTTCCGGCCGGAAGTCCGAGGGGCAGCTGGCCGGCCGAGGAGTACGCCGCGCAGCGGATGCGCGAGGGCGTGCCCGCCGAGGTGGTAATGGACCTGGACAGTGACGCGTTCCTCGTCGTGGTACGGCAGCGGGAGGCGCATTCCGGTCGTTGACGACTCGATCGCCGACCGCGCGCGGGTCCGTTTTTCGGCGGTCCGCCGGCACCACCCCTTGGCCTTGTGCCCCGGCAGCCCCACACTGACCCGATGACGCAGCGTGTGGACCTCGCGACGGTAATGGACCGGCTGGCCATCGACGAGGTGGTGACGGGCTACGCGGTGGCCGTGGACGACGGCGACTGGGCGGCCTACCGCGCCCTCTTCACCGCCGACGGGCGGGCCGACTACAGGTCGGCGGGCGGGATCGAGGGGCCGGCCCGGGAGGTCGCGGACTGGCTGGAGGAGACCATGAAGCTCTTCTCCGTACGACAGCACCTGGTGGTCAACCGGCTCGTCCGGCTGGAAGACCTGGGCGGGTCTCCCGGCGACCGGGCCGAGGTGCAGGCGGACTTCTTCAATCCGATGCGGCTGTCGGGAGTCGCTCCCGGTGCGACCGGGGCGGCGCCCGATCTCCTCGCCGCCGGGCGGTACGCCTTCACCCTCGCCCGTACGCGGGACGGCTGGCGGCTCGCGGGCGTCACCGTCCACGAGAGATGGCGCCACACCTCGGGCTGAGCCGGCCGGGCTGTGCCGGCAGCGCGCGTTGTGCCGACTGCCCGGGCCGCACCGGCGGTTCCGGCTGTTCCGTACACATGATCCACCCGTTCCACGTGTTCCCCGTGTTGCACCTGTTCCACACTGGAAGCGGAGGCAGGCATGGTCGCAAGGCAGAACGGCTTGGTCCCGCGGTGGCGCGCGCCCGCCGCGGTCGGCGCCGGTGCGCTGCCCGCCCTCGCCTTCCCCGCCCCCTCCCTCTGGTGGTGGGCGTACGCGGCCCTGGTGCCCTGGATGCTGCTGCTGAGGTCGGCCCCCGCCGGGCGGCGGGCGGCCTTCGAGGGGTGGCTCGGCGGAGCGGGCTTCATCCTGGCCGTCCACCACTGGCTGCTGCCCAGCCTGCACGTGTTCCTGGTGCCGGTGGCCGCGCTGCTGGGGCTGCTCTGGATCCCCTGGGCGCTGCTGGTGCGGGGCCTGCTGGGCGGGGTGCCGTCGGCGGGCCGGGCGGGGGCCGCGCTGGTCCTCGTACCGGCGGGATGGCTGCTGTCGGAGCTGGTCCGTTCCTGGCAGGGGCTGGGCGGGCCGTGGGCGCTGCTGGGGGCGAGCCAGTGGGAGGTCGCGCCCGCGCTGACGCTGGCTTCGGTGGGCGGGGTGTGGCTGGTGAGCCTGCTGGTGGTGGCGGTGAACTGCGGGCTGGTCCTGCTGATCGCCGTGCCGGCGGTGCGGGTACCGGCGGTGGCGGGGGTGGCGGGCTGTGCGGTCCTCACGGGGGCGGTGTGGCTGTGGGCGCCGCGGCCCGAGGCTTCGGGCGGGCTGCGCGTGGCCGTCGTACAACCGGGCCCGGTGGCGGGCGCGGAGGGCCCCGAGCGGCGGTTCGCCGCCGGGGAGCGCCTGACCAGGGAGCTGGCCGGCCGGCCGCTGGACCTGGTGGTGTGGGGCGAGAGCAGCGTCGGCGCGGACCTGGCCTCGCGCCCCGATCTGACCCGCCGACTGGCTTCGCTGTCCGCTGAGGTGGGGGCTCCGCTGCTGGTGAATGTGGACGCGCGGCGCTCGGACCGGGCCGGGATACACAAGAGCTCGGTGCTGATGGGCCCCGGGGGCCCGACGGGCGACCGGTACGACAAGATGCGGCTCGTCCCCTTCGGCGAGTACGTCCCGGCCCGCTCCGTCCTCGGCTGGGCCACCTCGGTGGGCAAGGCGGCCGGTGAGGACCGCATGCGCGGCGCGTCCCCGGTGGTCATGGACCTGCCGGGCAGCGGCGTCCGCGTCGGCCCGCTGGTCTGCTTCGAGTCGGCCTTCCCCGACATGACCCGCCACCTCACCCGCGACGGGGCCGCCCTGCTCGTCGCCCAGTCGGCGACCTCCACCTTCCAGGACAGCTGGGCACCGGCGCAGCACGCCTCCCTGGGCGCGCTGCGGGCCGCCGAGAGCGGCCGCCCGGTGGTGCACGCCACTCTCACCGGCATCAGTGCGGTCTTCGGCCCGTCCGGCGAGCCGGTCGGCAGCCCCCTGCCCACCTCCGCGAGCACGGCGGCGGTGTACGACGTGCCGCTCGCCGCAGGCACCACCCTCTACGTGCGCTTCGGGGACTGGGCGGTGGCCGTGTCCCTCGCCGCCCTGGCGGCGTACTGCGCCGTCCACGGCGCCCGTTCGCTCAGGAAGCGTGCTCCAGAGCCGAGCGCACCACCCGCTCGCACAGCTCGTGGGTGAGCAGCGCGTCCCGGGCGCTGACGGTCCTGCCCGTGGCCACGGCCCGCAGGAAGGCGTCCACGGCCTGCTCGATGCCGCGCTGGCGGGCGACGGGCACCCAGTCCCCGCGGCGCCGCACGGTCGGCTGGCCCTTGTGGTCGATGATCTCGGCGAGGTTGACCACCTGCCGCTTGGTGTCCTGACCGGAGACCTCCAGGATCTCCTCGGTCGAACCGGACAGCCGGTTCATGATGCCGAGCGCGGTGAACCCTGCGCCGGACATCTGGAGGACCACCTGACGCATCAGTCCGGCGCGGACCACGGCGCGGACGTCGATGTGGTCGGCTTCCCCGGGCAGCAGGAAGCGCAGCGTGTCGACCACGTGGATGAAGTCGTCCAGGACGAAGGTGCGCGGGTCCTCCGGCAGCCCGACCCGGTTCTTCTGCATGAGGATCAGGTCGCGCGGGTGGTCGGCGCACTGCGCGTAGCCGGGCGCGTGGCGGCGGTTGAAGCCCACGGCGAGCGAGACCCCGCGCTCCTCGGCCAGTTCCACCAGCCTCGTGGAGTCGGCGAGCTCGTAGGCGAGCGGCTTGTCCACGTAGGTCGGCACGCCGGCTTCCAGCAGCCGCTCCACGATCTCCGGGTGGACCGGGGTCGGAGCGTGCACGAAGGCCGCGTCGAGCCCCTGCGCGAGCAGCGAGTCGAGATCCGTGTGCCGGCGCTCCGCCGGGAGGTGGTGGTGGGCGCCGACCCTCTCCAGCGTGGCGGGGGTCCGGGTCTGCAGGTGCAGCTCGACTTCCGGACGGTTGGTGAGGACGGGCAGGTACGCCTTCTGCGCGATGTCGCCGAGTCCGATGCAGCCGACCTTCACCGGGAGCCTCCAGGTTGTTCCTTGTGGACGCCCGCAGCTTAATCCCTGGTGGCCGGGGACTCGTTCGCCGAGGATGTGGACCATGACTTCCGACGGATCCCACCGCCCAGAGCCCTCCACGACCGCCAACGAGCGCGACATGCTCGACGGCTGGCTCGACTACCACCGCTCGACCCTCGCCTGGAAATGCGCCGGCCTCACCGAGGGGCAACTGCGTCTGGCCCCGCTCAAGCCTTCCGAGCTGAGCCTGATGGGGCTCGTACGGCACATGGCGGAGGTGGAGCGCTACTGGTTCCGGGAGATCATGCTGGGTGAGGAGCTGCCCGAGCTGTACAGCACCCGCCACGAGCCGGACGGCGACTTCCACTTCACCGACGCGGACACCTGGTCGGCGGCCGAGCAGGTGTGGCAGACCGAGGTCGAGCTGGCGCGGCAGGCCGCGGCGGGCCGTTCCCTCGACCTGGTGTCGGACGCCGCCAGCCACCACCGGGGCGAGTCCTTCAGCCTGCGCTGGGTGTACACGCACATGATCGAGGAGTACGCGCGCCACAACGGCCATGCCGACCTGCTGCGCGAGCACATCGACGGAGCCACCGGCGAGTAGGCGGGTGTCCGCCGGACACCCGCCTACCGTCACCCGTGCGGGGTCAATTTCGGCTCCGGGTTTTCACAACGGGGTCCTGGCACAGCAGAGTTGCGCGGGTGCATCCAACCCGAACCACGACAAGCCTGCTGCTCGGAGTCGCCTGCGCCGTCTCGGCCGTCTCCGGCTGCGCGCAGGCGGGACCCGTCCCCGCGCAGCCGGCGGCCGCCCCCTCCTCGGGGGCGCCGCCGCAGCACCAGCCGCGGGGCGGACCGGAGGCCGGTCTGGTGGTCGTCCAGGCGCCCGCCCTGGAGGCGCTGCAGGCGGCGCCGGAGCGGCCCGCCGGTCCGACCGCCTCGGCCACGGCCACGGCCCGCACGCCCTCCGCTCCGCGCGCCGCGAAGGGCCCGGTCGGCGGGTCGCGGGAGGCCGCGCCGCCGGTGCCGGACATCCCCGAGCCGCCGAAGTCCGTACACCGCGGCCCGGGGCGCCCGGACGGCCGCCCCCACCGTCCGCGGGCGGAGGCGGAGGTGCCGCGGGAGCTGATGCGGGAGCTTCCGGTGCGGCCGGCCGACGTGTGCGCGCTGGGCCGCCGGCACGGTCACTGGGACCCGGACGGCCCGGAGGCCCGGATCTGCGCGGGGGTGCGCGACGGGTGACCGGGCCGGGGCCCGGGCCCCGTCGTCGAAGTGGCCCCCGGGCCGGGAGGGACTTTGGCGAAACGGCCTACGGCGACTGCTCCGGGAACGGGCGGTGCCCCCCGTCCGGTTCCGCGGCCAGCCGCTGCTCCAGCCGGGCGATGGCGGCCCGTACGCCGTTCCCGTACCCGTCGTCGGACAGGGCCCCGGTGGCGGCCCGGGCCCGCGCCAGGTGGACCCGGGCGGCCTCAGGCCGCCGCAGCTTGACGTAGTCGGCGGCCAGGCTGAGGTGCAGGGACGGGTAGAACACCCGCATGGCGAGGTGCGGCTCCTGCTGTCCCGTGCGCCCGCGCGGCGGTCCGAGGTCCTCACCCAGCCCGTCGGCGGCCTTCAGGGCGCGCAGGTCCCAGGCCAGTTCCTCGGCGGGATCGTCCTGGGCGTCGGCCATGTAGTGCGCGAGCGTGCAGAGGTGGAGGCTGTGGCCCTCCTCGCCGATCTCGGACCAGATCTCACCGAGCCTGTTGCGGGCCTCCTCGCGGTCGCCGGCGTGCAGCAGGATGACCGCTTGACCGATCCTGGTCATGACGGCGTCTTCCGACGCCTCCTGCTGCTCCGTCAACGCGGCCTCCGGCGTGTTCTGCCAGACCTGCTCCGGTCTGATCATCAACACGCTAGCCGCAGGCACCGGCAATGGCGCCGAGGCGCGGTGTGGCGTCAGCCGAGGTCGGGGATCCGCCAGTCGATCGGCTCATGGCCCTGCGCGGCTACGGCCTCGTTGATCTGGGTGAAGGGCCGGGAGCCGAAGAACTTCTTGGCCGACAGCGGGGAGGGGTGGGCGCCCTTGACGATCACGTGCCGCGCCTCGTCGATCAGCGGGATCTTCTTCTGGGCGTAGGCGCCCCACAGCACGAAGACGGCCGGGTCGGGGCGGTCGGAGACCGCGCGGATCACCGCGTCGGTGAACCGCTCCCAGCCCTTGCCCTTGTGCGAGTTCGGCTCGGCCTCCCGGACGGTGAGCACCGCGTTGAGGAGCAGGACGCCCTGCTGGGCCCACGGCATCAGGTATCCGTTGTCCGGGACCGGAAGGCCGAGCTCCTCCTTCATCTCCTTGTAGATGTTGCGCAGCGAGGGCGGGACCTTGATCCCGGGCCGCACGGAGAAGCACAGGCCGTGCCCCTGGCCGGCGCCGTGGTAGGGGTCCTGGCCGAGGACCAGGACCTTCACCCGCTCGAAGGGGGTGGCCTCCAGGGCGGCGAAGACCTGCTCGCGGGGCGGGTAGACCGGCCCGTTCGCCCGTTCCTTCTCGACGAACTCGGTGAGTTCTCCGAAGTAGGGCTGGTCCAGCTCCCCGCCGAGGACGGGGAGCCAGGACTCGGGCAGCATTTGGGTCACGGCGACAACCTCCGGTACAAGTTCGTGCGACTGCTCCAGAACCTACCCGGGGCCACTGACAACGCTGCGGCCGGCCGCCTGTGAGCCGTGGTTACCAGCTGGGCTTGCGGAACAGCTCCCACATCTGCATGGCGGCCTGCGGGTCCATCGCCCGTTCGGCGCCGGCGATGTCCTCACGCGCGGCGACGTACAGCTTGCCCTGCCACAGCGGCAGCAGCCGGACGTCCTCGGCGAAGATCTGCTGGGCCCGCTCGAACTGCTGGATGCCGGCCGAGCGGTCGCCCTCGCGGCGGGACTTGGGCAGCAGCTCGGTCAGGACCTCGGCGGGCTCGTACGGGGTCCCCACCGCGTTCTCCTTGCCGACGAACGGGGCGATGAAGTTGTCCGCGTCGGGGAAGTCGGGGAACCAGCCGCGGCCGAAGACCGGGTACTCGCCGCTCTTGTAGCCCTCCTGGAAGACCTTCCAGGGCTGGCCGCGCAGCGTGATCTTGAACAGCAGGCTCTCGTCCAGCTGGCGCTTGATCTCGGTGAACTCGTCCGCCGTGGAGGCTCCGTACCGGTCGGTGGTGTACCAGAAGGTCAGCTCCACCGGCTGGTTGATCCCGGCGTCCTTGAGGATCTTCTTGGCCTTGGCGACGTCCGCGTTGCCGTACTTGTCGAAGAACGGCGTCTTGTGGCCGACGACGCCCTTGGGAACCATCGAGAAGAGGGGTTCGGCGGTGCCCTGGTAGACCTTGGACACCAGTGCGCCGCGATCGATGACCTGGGCGATGGCCTGGCGCACCGGAAGCTTGTTGACCTGGGGGTCCTTGGGGTTGAAGACCAGGTAGCGGATCTCGGCGCCGACGTTCTCGACGACCTGGACGCCCAGGTCGTTGGAGGCGGGGCTCTGGAGGTCCTTGATCTCGGGGGCGGACAGGCCCCGGTAGATGGCGTCGATCTCCTTGGACTTCAGCGCCCCGACCATCTTCGCCGACTCCTTGAAGTAGCGAATGGTCACCGCGCTGTTACGGCGGTTGGCGAACCCGGCGTAGCTCGGGTTGCCGCCGAGGACTGCCTCGCCGCCTTCCTCGTACGATTCCAGGACGTACGGGCCGGAGCCGGTGATCTTGCCGTCCGTGCGCACCTTGTCCGCCGGGTAGTCCTTGGGCGCGACCAGCGAGGCGGCGGGCGAGCCGAGGACGTACGGGAAGGTGGCGTCGGGGGTCTTCAGGTGGAAGACGACCGTCAGCGGGTCCGGGGCCTCGATCTTCTCAAGGGTGCCGAAGAGGTCCTTGGGGCCGAGTTTGTCGCCGATGGTCCGGATGCGGTCCAGGGAGTGCTTGACGGCCTTGGCGTCGAGTGCCTCGCCGTTGGAGAACTTCAGGCCCTTGCGCAGGGTGCACCGGTACGACTCGTTCGCGGAGTCCGTGAACTCGCAGCTCTGGGCGGCGTCCGGCTGGGGCTTGGTGGCGCCCGTGGGGAAGGCCAGCAGAGTCTGGTAGACGTTCCGGTAGAGCTCCCAGGAGCCGTCCCAGGCCGCCGCGGGATCGAGGCTGGTGGGCGCGCTCGTCGTGCCGACGACGATCGGCTTCGCGTCGTCGTCGCTGCCGTCCGAGAACATTCCGCATCCGGCGAGCATGGATATGGACGCAAGGGCCGCAGTGATCTGCAGGCATCTGGTCCGGTTGAACACGTGCACGCTCCTCGATCAGCCAGGGGTGCGGCAGACCCTACCGCAGTGCCCCACGAAACCAATGACTAGGTTCCGTGGGGCACTTGACCGGTTCCGTGCATATTCGGTATGCATTTGCCCCTCTTTCCGGGGCGCATGTGTCCGCTTATCGGTCAGTGCACTCCGGCATTGAGGAACATTCCTCCGTCGATGACCAGAGTCTGCCCCGTGATCCATTCCGCTTGTGGAGAAGTCAGAAAAGCCGCGGCCCCTCCGATGTCCTCCGGCAGCCCGAGCCGGCCGAGCGGGTAGGCCGCCGCGGCCTCCTGCTCCCGGCCCTCGTAGAGCGCCTGGGCGAATTTGGTTTTGACCACGGCGGGAGCGATCGCATTGACCCTGACCCCCGGTGCCATCTCGTGGGCGAGCTGGAGGGTGAGGTTGACCATGGCGGCCTTGCTCATTCCGTACGCGCCGATGAAGGGGGAGGCGGAGATACCGGCGATGGAGGCGATGTTGACGATCGCGCCGCCGTTGTCCTTCTGCCAGGCGCGCCAGGTCCGCTGGGCGAAACCGAGCGCCGAGATCACATTGGTCTCGAAGACCTTGCGCGCGACACCGAGGTCCAGGTCGGCGATCGGGCCGAAGACCGGATTGGTGCCCGCGTTGTTCACCAGGAAGTCGACGCGCCCGAAGGCCTCCATGGTGCGCTCGACCGCGACGGCCTGGTGGGCCTCGTCGTGGGCCTTGCCGGCAACACCGATCACCCGGTCGGCACCGAGCCGCTCGACGGCCTCCTTGAGGGCGTCCTCGCTGCGGCCGGTGATGCAGAGCCGGTCGCCGCGGGCGACCAGTGCCTCGGCGATGCCGTAGCCGATGCCCCGGCTCGCGCCGGTGATCAGCGCGACCTTGCCCGTGTCGGGGCGGCCGTTCTCCGTGCTGCTGTTCGTCATGACGTTGCGTCCCGTCTCTCGTCAGCTGAGCGGGCCGCCGGCCACGTACATGACCTGGCCGGAGACGAAGCCGGCGGCCTCGCCCGTGAAGAACGCGATGGCGTTCGCGATGTCGTCGGGGCGGCCGACGCGCTGGACCGGGATCTGGGTGGCCGCGGCCGCCTGGAAATCCTCGAAGCCCATACCGACGCGGGCGGCCGTCTGAGCCGTCATCTCGGTGACGATGAAGCCGGGGGCGACGGCGTTCGCGGTGACGCCGAACTTGCCCAGTTCGATGGCCAGGGTCTTCGTGAAACCCTGCAGACCGGCCTTGGCGGCGGAGTAGTTGGCCTGGCCCCGGTTGCCGAGGGCCGAGCTGCTGGAGAGGTTCACGATACGTCCGAACTTGGCCTCGACCATGTACTTCTGGCAGGCCTTCGACATCAGGAAGGCACCGCGCAGGTGCACGTTCATGACCGTGTCCCAGTCGGTTTCGCTCATCTTGAACAGCAGGTTGTCGCGCAGCACGCCCGCGTTGTTGACCAGGATGGTCGGAGCGCCGAGCGTGCCGGCGACGCGCTCGACGGCCGCCTCCACCTGCGCGCCGTCGGAGACGTCGCAGCCGACCGCCAGCGCCTTGCCACCGGCCGCCGTGATCGCCTCCACGGTGTCCTTGCAGGCGGCCTCGTCCAGGTCGAGTACGGCGACCGCCCGGCCCTCGGCGGCCAGGCGTACGGCGGTGGCCGCGCCGATGCCCCGGGCCGCCCCGGTCACGATCGCGACGCGCTGCTCGGTGGTGGACATGCTGGATCTCCTCGCCCTTGAGAGGCGGCCGCCCAGAGATGAGCAACCGCTTAGTAGCTTCAGCTGAGGAGACGCTAGGAGCCCTGGCACCCGGTGTCAACGGCAGCGGTGCGCCTTGCGGCCCCCCGCGCGGCGCGCCGGGGAGCGGCCGGGGCCGAGGGCTCCGCGCCACGGCCTAACGGACCAGCAGCTCCAGCAGCCGTTCCAGTTCGGCCTCCGGGTCGGCCGTCAGGCCGGTGTGTACCGGCCCGGGCTGGACGACCGTGCTGCGCGGGGCGATCAGCCAGCGGAAGCGGCGGCCCGCGTCGTCTCCCGCCGCCTGGCCCGCCCGCTCCCCGCCGCGGCACACCCCCTCGATGCCGCGCAGGGCGGCCCGTACCCCGGCCACGTCGGCCTGCGGGTCCAGGGCGATCAGCTTGGCCTCGTCCAGGTGGGTGCGTGCGGCGACGTAGGAATGCGCCCGGCAGTAGACGATCACTCCGGCGTTGAAGCACTCGCCGCGTTCCATCCGGGGCACCACGCGCACCAGCGCGTACTCGAACACGTCCCGCTTGCTCACTCGCCGTCGCTCTTCTTCTGGTGGGTCTTGTGGGGCCACTCGGTCAGGTGGTCGGTGAGCCAGCCGGGCGGACCCGCCGGGGCCTTCACCTCCGCCTCCAGCGAGATCCGTTCGTGGATCGTCGCGGCCCGCGGCAGCAGCGCCTCCACGTAGGCGCGGCGCAGGGCGTCGGTGGAGTCGAATCCGGGCTCGTCGACCAGCCACTCGTCGGGGACTTCGGCGGCCACCTCGGTGAGGAGTTCCTCCGTGACGCGAGGCGCGAGATCGGCGGCGGCGGCCTCGATGTCCGGGCCCACGGGAGCCAGTACGTGGTCGGAGGCGTTGTACGGCTTGGCGGCCGCGGCCCGGGCCGTGGGCCAGTTGTGGTGCCAGATCATGGTGGCCCCGTGGTCGATGAGCCACACGTCTCCGTGCCAGACCAGCATGTTCGGGTTGCGCCAGGACCGGTCGACGTTGTTGATCAGGGCGTCGAACCAGACCACGCGCCCCGCCTCGACCGGGTCCACCCGGTACGCGAGCGGGTCGAAACCGATCGAGCCGGGCAGGTAGTCCATGCCCAGGTTGAGGCCGCCGCTGGCCTTGAGCAGCTCCTGCACCTCCTGGTCCGGCTCGCCGAGCCCGATGACGGGGTCGAGCTGGATCCGCACCAGCCGCGGGACCCGCAGACCCAACCGCTGGGCCAGGCGCCCGCAGATGACCTCCGCGACCAGGGTCTTGCGCCCCTGGCCGGCGCCGGTGAATTTCATGACGTAGGTCCCGAGGTCGTCGGCCTCGACGATTCCCGGGAGCGAGCCGCCCTCACGCAGGGGCGTGACGTAGCGGGTGGCGATCACTTCTGTGAGCATTTCCCCAGGCTAACGGGGGGGCACCCTTCACGATCCAAGGTTTTTGTCCCGAGCCGCTGCCTGCCCCGACCGGACCGGCGATCAGCCCTGCGGCGAGTCCGTGGAGTTCGGGCCGGAGCCCTCGCTCCCCGGACCCCAGCAGCCCGTCGGACCGCCGCGCCGCACCCGGAGCGGTTCAGAGCCCTGGTGCGGCGCCTCGGGCCCTCCAGGGTCAGGCGGCCGTGGGGAAGCGCTCCCACACGCGGTGTGCGCCCAGCAGCTGGATGATCTGCTCCAGCGTGCCGCTGCCCGTGTCTCCTCGCACCACGCCGGGTGCGTCGGCGGGAATGCCGGCGCCGGGCAGGACGGCGTCCGCGCCGGACCAGTGCCCGATGGCCTTTCCGTGGCGGAAGGCTTCGTTCAGGAGCAGCAGCAGCCTCGGGTCGGTGGCGGGGCGCTGGGCACCCCCGGCCTTCGCGTCCCTCGCTCCATATGCGTCCGCGCCGGCAGCGGGTGCGCCGGCCAGGAGGATCGCGTCGAATTCGACGGAGCGGGCGGTGGCGAAGGTGCGTTGCACCGTGATCGGTTCGCCGTCGGCTCCGATCGTGCCGCCGGCGGGGGCGATCATCAGGGGGACCATGCCTGCGTCCAGGACTGCCTGGCGTACGGACCTGACGCCCTCCAGGTCTGCGGCCGCGTCGGTCACGATCCCGATGATCCGGCCGTCCGGCGGCCAGGTCTGCCCGAGCTGGGACAGAGCCGGGCTGGGCTCCGGATCGGCGAGCCGGCCGGCGGCGGCCGGTGCGGACAGGCCGAGCCCTGCCGCAACCCGTTCACAGAGCTGCGGGTCGATGTTGGCCAGTACGCTCAGCGCCCTCTCCTTGATGGCCTGCTCGTAGCACTTGCCCAGTTCGAAGGTGTAGGCGGCGATGATGTGTTCCCGCTCGGGCGGGGTCATGCTGAGCCAGAAGAGGCGTGGCTGGCTGAAGTGGTCGTCGAAGGAGGCCGGGGCCTGGCGGACCTTGCGGCTCTGTGCCACCTGCGCGGGCACGTCGATGAAGGCTCCGGTGTCCGCGCCGGCAAGGAAGGGGCAGCCGCCGTCGAGGCTGTTGGGCCGGTAGGGCGCGACCCCGCGGTGCACGGCGGTCTGGTGCATGCCGTCGCGCTGCATGTCGTTGACCGGGGCGTGGGTGCGGTTGATGGGCAGCTGACCGAAGTTGGGGCCGCCGAGCCGCGTGAGCTGGGTGTCCAGGTAGGAGAAGAGCCGGCCCTGCAGGAGCGGGTCGTCGGTGACGTCGATGCCCGGGACCAGGTGGCCGACGTGGAAGGCGACCTGCTCTGTCTCGGCGAAGAAGTTCGACGGGTTGGCGTTCAGTGTCAGCAGGCCGATCGGCCGGACCGGCGCCAGTTCCTCGGGGACGATCTTGGTCGGGTCGAGGAGGTCGATGCCCTCGAAGGTCTGCTCCGGATTGTCGGGGAAGGTCTGGATGCCCAGTTCCCATTGGGGGTACGCGCCGGCCTCGATGGCGTCGGCGAGGTCCCGGCGGTGGAAGTCGGGGTCGACGCCGGCGGCGATCTGCGCCTCCTCCCAGACCAGCGAGTGCACCCCGAGTTTGGGCTTCCAGTGGAACTTCGCCAGCGTCGTGGCACCCTCGGCGTTGACCAGCCGGAAGGTGTGGACGCCGAAGCCCTCCATGGTGCGGTAGGACCGGGGGATGCCGCGGTCCGACATGTTCCACAGGGTGTGGTGCGTGGCCTCGGTGTGCAGGGTTACGAAGTCCCAGAACGTGTCGTGGGCGCTCTGGGCCTGCGGGATCTCCCGGTCGGGATGCGGCTTCCCGGCGTGGATGACATCGGGGAACTTGATGGCGTCCTGGATGAAGAAGACCGGGATGTTGTTGCCCACCAGGTCGAAGACCCCCTCCTCCGTGTAGAACTTCGTGGCGAAGCCCCTCGTGTCGCGCACGGTGTCGGCGGAACCGCGCGATCCGAGGACGGTGGAGAACCGCACGAACACCGGCGTCTCGGCGCCCTCCGCGAGGAACGCGGCCTTGGTGACCCCGGCCGCGGTGCCGTAGGCCTGGAAAACACCGTGGGCGCCCGCGCCGCGGGCATGGACGACGCGCTCCGGGATCCGCTCGTGGTCGAAGTGCATGATCTTCTCGCGCAGGTGGTGGTCCTGCAGCAGGACCGGCCCGCGCGGGCCGGCCTTCAGCGAGTGATCCGTGTCGTACAGCCGGGCGCCCTGGGCTGTGGTCAGGTGAGCGCCGCTCTGCGCCATCCGGGCCTGCTGCGCGCCGGTGGGCCGGCCGGTGGGGCTGACCGTTTCCGGGCCGTGCTGGTCCGCCTTCGGCGGCAGTGGTTCCGTCGGCGCGGTCGGCTCCGCCACCTGGGGCGAGACTGCGGCCGGCTTGCCCGGGACGGCGTCCTGCGGACCGCCGTCCTCGCCCCGCAGCGTGCCTGCGATCTTCTCCGCCGCGGACTTGATGGGGTTCTGCTCGTTCACCTGCTGCTCCTCAGTCATGATGTTTCAGGGCGAACCGACGAAAAGCCTCTCAAGATAGGCATACAGACGGTTAGGGACTCGGGAACACGCCGCTTCTCCGACTGCGCGGGATCGGCGGCCACCCCCAGGAGCCCGGTGCTCCGCCTGCCCGGCCACCCGCTGATCACTCCTCGCAGCCATGAATGATCGTCAGTTCCTCCCGGGTGGGTGGCTCAAACCACAGGCCGCGCTCTGCGCGCTCCCAGGAGCGAGGGGGCAAGGACTGAAGGGGCGCTACGCGATGTCACCTCACGCCGTTTCACATCGTGCGGCCGTCGCCCCGGCGAGCCTCAGCCGCGACGGTCACCGGCCCTCTCCACCGTGTGTCTGCTACAACCAGCCGTTGCGGCGGAAGGCGCGGTACAGGGTGCCCGAGGCGAGTGCCATGAGCCCCACGGCCGCCGGGTAGCCGTAGGTCCAGCCCAGCTCTGGCATGTGCTCGAAGTTCATCCCGTACACACCGGCGACCATCGTGGGGATTGCGAAGATCGCCGCCCACGCGGAGATGCGGCGCATGTCGTCGTTCTGCCAGGTGCCTACCCTGGCCTGCTGCGCGTCGAGGACCGAGTTCAGCAACTCGTCCAGGGTCCGGACTTCGATGTCCGTGCGGTACAGGTGGTCGGCCACATCGCGGACGTACGGCCCGATCTTCAGCGCATGGTCCTCCTCCCCCGGGCCGCTGAGGAGGCCTTGGACCACCGGGACGAGTGGCTGCACGGCGTCCCGGAACTCGCGTACCTCCCGCTTGAGGGAGTAGATGCCCTCGGTGTGGTCGACGCGCGAGGTCGAGAAGACCTGGTCTTCGAGACGGTTCAGCGCGGTGCGCACCCTGCGGGCCGCGTCGCTGTAGGCGTCGACGGCGACGTCCAGCACGGCGTGCAGGACAGCCCAGGGACCCGACCGCAGCATGTCCGGGTCGGCGTCCAGCCGGCGGGCCGCCTCGGCGCAGGGGTCGACCACTCCGTGGCGTACGGTGAGCACGCTGCGGGGCCCGACGAAGACCATCATCTCGCCGGTCTCCACGGCCGTCTCCTCCTCCACATACCAGAGGGTCTTCAGCGCGACGGCGAGGACATCCCCGAACCGCTCCCGCTTCGGGCGCTGTTGCGCATGGACCGCGTCCTCGACGGCCAACGGATGCAGTCCCAGCTCCTCGGCCAGCCGCACGAGCTCATCCTCGGACGGATCCGCCAGCCGCACCCAGGCGAACTCGCCGTCCCCCAGCCCCCGCAACCGCTTGACGACCATGTGGCACCCGTCGTCCGGCAGCTCGCACTCCACGAGCTCCG
Organism: Streptomyces sp. NPDC003034; assembly: GCF_053591375.1. NCBI lineage: Bacteria > Bacillati > Actinomycetota > Actinomycetes > Kitasatosporales > Streptomycetaceae > Streptomyces > Streptomyces sp. NPDC003034. The sequence continues at coordinate 37,207 of NZ_JBSFTS010000003.1, read as the reverse complement.
ACCGGCCGGAGTCCTTGTCGTAGATGACGCATTCCATCCCCCGCTCCTGCTTCACGATCCGGGCTTCATGCGTGCCTGCGGTCAGCCGCCTCCCGGCGGATTCCGCAGCCCACGGAGTCGGCCGGTGGCGAACAGGGCGGGGCGGGCGCACGAGAACCGGGGGACGCCGGTGGCTCGGCATCCTTCTCACCTCGAAGGATGCCGAGCCACCGGCTGCTGTGGGGACCCAGGAGGCCCAGGACGACGCCGGTTACTTCGGCATCAGCACGGTGTCGATGATGTAGACGTTGGCGTTGGCGGTCCTGACGTTGCCGCACACCACGCTGGCGGTGTCGTTGACCTCGTAGGACTCACCGGATCCGGTGGTGGTGACCATGCCCTTCTGCAAGGTCTCGAAGGAGCCGTTCTCCAGCTGCTGCGGGGTGAGCTTCTGGCCCACCACGTGGTAGGTGAGGATCTTCGTCAGCGTGGCCTTGTCGGCGAGGACCTTGTCGAGGTCCGCCTTGGGGATCTTGGCGAAGGCGTCGTTGGTCGGGGCGAAGACGGTGATGTTCTGGGCGTTGTTGAGGGTGTCGACCAGGCCGGCCTGCTTGACGGCGCTGACCAGGGTGGACAGGGCCGGGTTGTTGGAGGCGGCGGTGGCGACCGGGTCCTTGGCCATGCCGTCGAAGGATCCGGCGCCCTGCTTCGGGACACCGGCGCAGGCCGGGCCGAACGGCTTGTCGCTCGTCATCGCGCCGTCGGACGGGGTGCTCTCGCCGGTCTTGGCCGCGTCCTCGGCGGCTGCGGTGGGGGCGGCGGCCTTGGTGTCGCTGCCGGAGTCGGTGCAGGCGGCCAGGGAGAAGGGCAGCAGGGCGGCTGCGGCAACGGCGATCGCGGTACGGCGGATGGGCATGCTGTTCATGATCAATTACTCCTTGGAAGGTTTCGTTCTCAGGTCTGGAAAGGCTTGTGGGGTGTGCTGCCGGACGGGCGTGGGGCTGGTCCGGTGGTCTAGGTGACGGTGACGAAGACGCTGTGCCAGCCGCTCGCTCCATCGGGGACGGTCCGGGTGCGCTGCTCGGCCTGTGTCTGGCCGGTGCCGTCGGTGGCGCGGACGGTGATCGTGTGGCCGCCGGGGCCGGCCTTCCAGGGGAAGGACCACTGGCGCCAGGTGTCGACGGTGTCCTGGGTGGCGAGGTCGGCGTCCTGCCAGGGCCCCTCGTCGATGCGGACCTCGACGCGGGTGATGCCGCGTCTCTGGGCCCATGCGACGCCGGCGACCGTGACCGTGCCGGCGGCGGGGCGCCCGAAGGGCTTGGGCGTGTCGATGCGGGACTGGGTCTTGACCGGAGCCCGGCGGGCCCACTTGCGTTTGACCCAGTACGGGTCGTAGGCGTCGAAGGTGGTGAGTTCGATGTCGGTGATCCACTTGCAGGCCGAGACGTACCCGTACAGGCCGGGGACGAGCATCCGGACGGGGAATCCGTGGTCGAAGGGCAGCGGTTCGCCGTTCATACCGAGGGCGAGGATCGCGTCGCGTCCGTCCATGACGTCTTCGACCGGTGAGCCGAGCGTCATGCCGTCCACGGAGCGCGCCACCAGCTGATCGGCCTTGCCGCCCTTGGAGGGCGCCTTGACGCCGCATTCGGCCAGCAGGTCGGCCAGGCGTACGCCGAGCCAGCGGGCGTGCCCGATGTAGGGGCCGCCAACCTCGTTCGAGACACAGGTCAGTGTGATGTCCCGTTCGATCAGCGGTCGGGCCAGGAGGTCCTCGAAGGTGTAGGTGCGGGGGCGGGTGACGCTTTTGCCGTGGATCCGCAGCCGCCAGGTGCCGGCGTCGACCATCGGGACGGCCAGGGCGGTGTCGACCCGGTAGAAGTCCCGGTTGGCTGTAGTGAAGGAGCTGACCCCGGGCACCTTCAGCTGGGCGCCGGCCGGAACCGCGGGAGCGGGCGAGGCAGCAGCGGGCAGGGTGAGGCCGTCGCGGGAGGCGACGGCCCCCTGACCACGTTGCCCGGACAGCGCCCGGCCCAGCACCCCAGCGCCCGTGGCGGCCGCGGCGGTCACGGCTGCCGCGGTGAGGAACCCCCGCCGGCTCCAACCGCCTCCTGTGCTCTCATCACCCGACTGGGAGCCGGCAGCGGTGGCCTTCCCCGCCAGGACGTACAGCACCAGCGCACCGGCCAGCGCCCCCACGAGAGAGGGCAGCGCATCACCGGCCCCCGCGGAGTCCGGCCTGCCCAGGGCAGCGGCCGCGCCGACGACCCCGAACAGCAGAACACCGGCTGCGCCCAGACGCCGGTACTTCAGTGCCAGGACACCCAGGACCATCGCGAACAGGGCCAGCAGCGCGAGGATGCCGAGCTGGAGGACGGCTTTGTCGTCCTCCCCGAAGGTGCGGATCGCGAAGTCCTTCACCGCGGCCGGGGTCCGGTCGATCACCGCCCCGCCGACCACCGTCACCGGCCCGGCGGCCGGGCGTACCAGTGCGGCGACCAGCTCGGCTGCGGCCAACGCGGTGAACGCGGCCAGGAGACCGGCCAGCGCGCCGAGGCCGGCCTGGGAGATGGTGCTGCGGAAGCTGCTCACACCCTCCATTCGGCGGCGCCCCGCAGGCGGATTGGTCACCTACCCAAATCAATCGCGTACGAGGCCAAGGCGTTTCAGGGCCGAGGCTCGCGAGCGGCCTTCATGCGGACTTCTTCGCCGGGATCGGCGGGCTCCTGTAGGAGGTCCGGGCGCGTCCTGCCCGCTGCCGCCGTACCGGGCAGCGCGGCCTCCTCCGCCGCGGCAGGTCGGCGCGCAGCCTGACCGGCCTGGCGGAGGGCATCGTTCTGCCGGATTGGCGGCCTTTCCCATCCTTCGTTCCGTTCGCGGCGAACCTCTGGTGACGCTCCTGCTGAAGGAGCTGGCACAGCCGACTATCCGACGAAGGGAGGTGAGTGCGATGACCGCTTCACCGCACATACGGCGTCTGGTGGCCGGGGCCGCTTCAGCCGGGCTCCTGGCCGGCGTCTCGCTGCTGGGACTGTCCGGTACGGCGAATGCCGCCCCGGTGTCCTCCGCCACGGTGAGCTCGGCTCTCACCGGGGACCGCGACCACCGGCACGACCGCTGGGACCGCTGGGACCGCCATGAGCGGTGCACCTGGGCCAAGGGTCACTGGGCCCACAAGTGGGTCAAGGGCCATGGGGAAGGCAAGTGGCACCACGGCACCTGGCACCAGGGCCACTGGGACCACCACGGCACGTGGCATGACGGCTGGTGGGGCAAGGGGTACTACGAGCAGCACTGGGTGCCCGGCCACTGGGTCGACCACTGGGTTGCCGGCAACTGGAACTGCCACGACAAGTGGTAGCCCGGCCCGGCACGAAGGGGTTCTGGGGCCACCGCCCTGGAACCCTTGTCCCTCCTCCGCGCGGCCCTGACGCGCTGGGGGACGCCCGGACACCGAGGACCGTCATGGACATCGCAATCGCACGCTCCACGCAGCCGGCCACCGTGCACTGTCCGCTGCCATCGGGGCCGCAAGTCGCCCGGGCAGCCCGTGAGGTGGCCGCACGGACGCTCGCGTCCCACGCGGTGCACTGCCCGCACAGCACCGCCGAGGACATCGTCCTCATCGTCTCCGAGCTGGCCGCCAATGCCGTCCAGCACGCCAGGCCGCCCTACGCGCTCACACTCAGCTTCGAGCAGAGCCGGGCCGGCATCGCCCTCAGCGACGCCTCACCCGCCCTGCCCCGGCAGCACGGTCGCAGCGGCAGCCTGGCGACACGGGGGCGGGGGCTTGAGATCATCCGGGCCCTCGGCGCGGACGTCTTCGTCAGCCGCTCACCCCACGGCAAGCAGGTCATCGCGGTGATCACCTGGGCCGACCACTGACGGCCGGTGCGGTGGGGATGCCGCGGGTGGCTGTGCCGCCAGCCACCCGCAGCCGACCCGCCCGGGCCCGCGGTGTGCGCGGGAGGTGTCAGCAATCCTCCCGCCCGTGAGCCACGGCAGGTCACCGGTCCGCGCCATCCCGTCTTACGGCGGCGGACCGGAGTCTTTCAGCGATTCCCGGTCAGGCGTTGACGCAGGTGTTGCCGAAGGACGGGTTCAGCAGGCTCCGCCGCGCGGAAGAGCCGCGCGGCGGCCGAGGGAGCCGGTGAACCCCTTCCGGCTCCCTCGCCCTGTCCTTCGCAGCCGCCTCAGGGTCGGCTGGGCCGCGGCGGCCTGGTTCCCTCGAAGGAGGGAACGGCGGTTGTCGCGGTGACCGAACGCCCTCCCATCCGCACGCACGTCCGCTACGAAGAACCGTCAGAGACAGCACACGGCTCTGGGCGGGACCTTCCCTGGCGGCGGTCCGGCCCCGCTCTACGGACAAGGACCCCCATGCGATGGACACCCCGCCCCCGGCCGGCCGCCATCGGCCGCCGCTTCGGCTGGTCGCCATGGCCGGAGGCCGGCCGGTGAACCAACCACTCCCCTTCGGCCGCACCGGCCACACCGGCCGCGCCGCCGAACTAGCCGAGGTCATGCAGAAGGTCGCGCACGGCGACAAGCAGGCCTTCTCCGTCCTGTACGACGCTCTCGCGCCCCTGGTCTTCGGAACCGTCATCAAAGTCGTACGCGACCGGGCGCAGTCCGAGGAGGTCGCCCAGGAGGTGATGATCGACCTGTGGCGGCAGGCCACCCGCTACCGGGCAGAGGCCGGCAGCGTGACCACGTGGGCGGCGACCATCGCCCACCGCCGGGCCGTGGACCGGGTCCGCTCCGCCCAGGCATCGGCCGACCGCGAGCAGACCCACGCCGCCCGGCAGCACCAGACCGCGTTCGACGAGGTCACCGAGCAGGTCGAGACCAGGCTGGAGAGCGAGCAGGTACGCCGCTGTCTGCGCGGCCTGACCGAACTCCAGCGCCAGGCGGTGACCCTGGCCTACTACCGGGGGCTGACCTACCGTGAAGTCGCCCAAGCCCTGCGCACACCGCTTCCGACCATCAAGACACGCATGCGCGACGGGCTGATCCGGCTCCGCGACTGCATGGGGGTGACCACATGAAACAACACCACAACGACATCCACACCCTCGCCGCCGCCTACGCCCTGGGCGCCCTCGAACCCCCCGAGCGCCAGGCATTCACCGACCACCTCCAGCACTGCGACGCGTGCCGCCAGGAGACCGCCGAGTTCCAAGCCACCGCCGCACGCATGGCCGACGCCGCGGCCCAGGCCCCGCCGGCCTCCCTGAAGCAGCGCACCATGGCCGCCATCGACGGCGTCCGCCAACTCCCTCCCCGGCTGCCCGGTACCACGCCGACGCTCAGCCTCGCCACCCTCGTGCGGCGCAAAGCCGTGCCCCTGGCGCTGGCCGCGAGTCTGGCCGCCGCCGCCTCGTTCGCCGGCCTCGCCGCCTGGCAGAACCAGGAAGGCCGGGAACTGGCGCAGCGCGCCCGGCAAGCCGAACAACGCCTCGACGACGTCAGCACCGTCCTGGCCGCGCCCGACGCCCGTACCACCCACGCGAAGACCAGCAACGGAGCCCTGACCGCCGTCGTTGCCTCGCCGCGGCAGAACAAGGCCGTCTTCACCGCCACCGGCCTGCCCGCACCCGCCCCCGGCAAGACCTACCAGCTCTGGCTCGCCCACGACGGCACCATGCGCCCGGCCGGGCTGATCCACCAGGACGGCACCGTCCCCATCGACGGCAACGTCACCGACGCCAGCGCCGTGGGCCTCACCCTCGAACGCGCCGGAGGATCCCCTCAGCCCACCACGGCCCCCCTGGTACTGATGAACCTGCCGACCTGACGGGAACCACCGGACGCGAGGACTCGACGCCGCAGCGGCCGCCGGCCGCGATCCGCTTGCCTGGGCCCTGCGGCTGGTGTGCCTGCCCTCTACAGTTCCTCCTCCCGCAGGTCTTCCTCGTCGCGCAGCCTGTCATCCTGGGGGCGAGGGGATGATGCCTCGACGCCCGGCTCGCGGGACGGCTGACCGGGGTGCAGGGGGTCGGGGCCGGGATGTCCCAGGCGCTCCTGCTCCTCGCCGCCCCTGCCCCGCCTCTCGCGCCTGCTCTGCCTGCCGGCCATGACGGTGGCTCCCTTCGGCGCGCGGATGGCGATGCCCTTACCGCTGGCGCCCCGGCACCGCCGGGCCGTATCCGGGCCCGCTTCGCCCACGTACGGGAGAATGGGAAGAACCCGCGGGGCACCGAGACGAAACGGTCGCCCGCAGTCAAGTATGAGGCGTTACTCGCGCCTATGAGGTGTTACTCCCGCCCCGAGGCAGGGCGCCTGAGCGGGACTTCCCTCCGGACGCCTGCGAGGGCCCTTGCCGGGGTAGACGATGGTGCACACGGGTGTCGCCCGCTGTCGGATGGCTGGATCTTCATCGCCACCGTGCCGGCGGGCGGGAGGAGCTGCCATGGGCGCGGACGGTTTCCAGGCCGATCTCGGTCCTGCCGGGCATGCGGAGTTGAGCGGCTCCCCCCGGGGCGGGCTGCTGGACGTGCTGGGCGTGGCGGCGATCGTGCTGGACGCGGAGGGGCGGATCGTGTTCTGGAGCCCCCAGGCGGAGATGCTGACGGGTTACAGCGCCGGGGAGGCGCTCGGCCGGTACGCGACGCAGGTCCTGGTGGCGGACGAGCACGTCGATCTCGTCCTGCGGCTGTTCGCCGAGGTCATGACCGGTGAGGGCAGCTGGGCGGGCACGTTCCCGGTGCGGCACAAGGACGGCAGGACGCGGCTGCTGGAGTTCCGCAACATGCGGCTGCAGGACGACCTCGGTGATCTGTACGCCCTGGGGCTGGCGACCGATCAGGCGCTGCTGCGGCGGGTGGAGCGGGATCTGGCCCTGTCGGTGCGGCTGGTGGACCAGTCCCCGATCGGGCTGGCCGTCATGGACACCGATCTGCGGTACGTGACGGTCAACCCGGCGCTGGAGCGGATCAACGGCCTGCCCGCCGAAGAGCACCTCGGCCGGCGTGTGGGCCATGTGCTGCCGTTCCTGGACACCGAGCGGGTGGAGTCCGCGATGCGCCAGGTCCTGGCCACCGGCACCCCGCTGGTCGACCAGTACACCCTGGGCCGCACCCGCGCCGACCCGGATACCGAGCACGCCTGGTCGATCTCCTTCTACCGCCTGGAAGACCCCGGCGGAAAGGTGCTGGGGGTGGCGACCTCGGTGGTGGACGTCACCGACCGGCACCGCGCGGCCACCGAGGCGGATCGCGCCCGGCACCGGCTGGCCCTGGTCGCCGACGCCTCCGTACGCATCGGCACCACCCTGGACCTGGAGCAGACCGCCCGCGAGCTGGCCGCCGTCGCCGTGCCCGAGCTCGCCGACATGGCCGCCGTGGACATCCTCGACTCCGCCCTCGTCGGCCATCCCGCCCCGGCCCCCGCTGACGGGCCGGCGCTGTTCAGGGCCCTGGCCGTCGCCACCGCCTACCCCACCGAGGCCGCGGCCGCGGCCGACCCTCCCGGTGCGGCGGCCCACTACGCCGCCGACCGCCTGGTCACCCGGTGCGTGAACACCAGCCGGCCCGTCATGGTGCCGCACGTGGAGGCAGCCGACCTGTCCCTCATCGCCCGCGACCCCAGGGCCGCGGCCATGCTCGCCCGGGCAGGCGTCCACTCCTACCTCGCCGTCCCCCTGATCGCACGCGGTGAGGTCCTCGGCGCCCTGGACCTGGCCCGGGCCCGGAACCCGCTGCCCTTCACGGGCGACGACGCCACCCTGGCCGCCGAGCTGGCCGCCCGCGCCGCCGTCTGCATCGACAACGCGCGCTGGTACCAGAAGCAGCGCGACACCGCCCTCACGCTCCAGCGCAGCCTGCTGCCCCAGCCGCCGCCGCACCTGTCCGGCCTGGAGGTCGCCTCCCGCTACCAGCCCGCCGGCGCCGCCATCGAGGTCGGCGGCGACTGGTACGACGTCCTGCCCCTGACCGGGGACCAGACCGCGCTCGTCGTCGGCGACGTCATGGGCAGCGGCATCAACGCCGCCACCACCATGGGACGACTGCGCACCGCCACCCAGACCCTCGCCGGAATGGGCCTCGACCCCGCGGAGGTGCTGCGCAATCTGGACCGGATCACCACCGGCCTGGACCCGTACATCGCCACCTGCACCTACGCCCTGTACGACCCCCACAGCGCCCGGTGCCACATCTCCACCGCCGGCCACCTGCCCCCCGTCCGCATGCGGCCCGGACACCCGCCGGAACTCCTCGACCTGCCCACCGGCGCCCCGCTGGGCGTCGGCGGCGTGCCCTTCCGCACCACCTCCGTCGACCTGGACCCGGGCGACCAGCTCCTCCTCTACACCGACGGCCTCGTCGAAACCCGCGACCAGGACATCGACGCCCGCCTGGAGACCCTCCTCACCCTCCTTTCCGGCCCCCAGCGGGGCCTCGAATACACCTGCGACCACCTGCTGGCCGCCCTGCGGCATCCCGACGACCACGACGACGTCGCCCTCCTCATCGCCCGCGTCCGTCGATGACCCTCCGTCCGGACCGCTGAACGTCCCCGTCCGCGTCCTGTACCAGTACGCGCCGGCCCATGCGACCATTATCACCGTACGTAGTCGAGCCATCACGCCGCCCCGCCAGACCACAGGGGCGGCGGACAGGAGCCGCGCGACATGGCCGTGGAACGACCAAGGGCGTCCCGGGTCTCCCCGTCCCGGGCGGGCCTGGCGCTGGCGGCCGCGTTCTCCGCGGCGGCCTGTGCTCAGGCGCCGCCCGGTTCCCCGGCGCCGGACGGCGCCGAGGCGCCCGGCGTCGTCCGGACGGACGCCGGTCAGGTACGCGGGGTGGTCGCCCACGGGTTCCGGGTCTTCCAGGGCGTCCCGTACGCGGCCGCCCCCGTGGGGCAGCACCGGTGGGCCGCGCCGCGCGAGGCGCCGCCGTGGAAGGGAGTCAGGGACGCGACGAAGCCCGGCCCCTTGTGCCCCCAGGTCCCCAATCCCTACGCGCAGATCTCCAGCCTTGAGGAAGACTGCCTGGCCCTCAACGTCACCACCGCCTCCGGCACGCGCTCGGGTGAGCGCAGGCCCGTACTCGTCTGGATCCACGGGGACGGGACGGTCGGCGGCGGCTCCTTCTTCGACGGCCGGCGTCTGGCCGCCCGCGGGCTGGTGGTGGTGACGGTCAACTACCGGCTCGGCGTGTTCGGCGGCTTCGCCCACCGCGGCCTTCCCGGGTCGGGCACGTACGGCTTGCAGGACCAGCAGGCCGCGCTGCGCTGGGTGCGCCGCAACGCGGCCGCCTTCGGCGGCGACCCGGGCCGGGTCACGGTGGCCGGTTCCTCCTTCGGCGCGGCTGCCATCGCCGGCCACCTCACCTCCCCGGGCGCGCGGGGGCTGTTCCAGCGCGCCGTACTGGCCAGCGGCGAAGGGATGACGGACATGCCGGCCGGGGCGATGGGGCCGGGTGTGCCCGCCTACCCCTGGTACACGTGGCGCACCACGCGGGAGATGCAGGACACCGGAGCCGAGACGGCCTCGGCCCTGGGCTGCGGGGGGCGGGATCCGGCGGGCACGCTGGCCTGTCTGCGGGCGGTGCCGGTCAAGCGCGTACTGGAGGTCCCGTACGTCATGAACGCCTTCCAGGCCTTCGCCTTCGGCAATGAGGTACTGCCGGAACTGCCCGAGGAGGCCCTGCGCGCGGGACGCTTCGCGCGGATCCCGCTGCTCTCGGGCGCCACTCGCGACGAGCACCGCCTGTTCGCCGGGCTCACCTACGACGCGGCCGGCAAGAAGCTGAGCGAGCAGCAGTACGACGCACTGCTCGACACCGCCTTCGGAGCGCGAGCACCCAGGGTGCGCGCCGAATATCCGGTGAAGAGCTTCCCCTCACCCGCCCTCGCGTGGGCCGCGGTGATCACCGACCGGATGTGGGCGCGCGGCACGTACGCGCAGCACACCGCCTTCGGCCGGTACGCCCCCACGTACGCGTACGAGTTCGCCGACCGGCAGGCTCCGATGTACCTGCCCTCGACCGGCCCCTTCGACTTCGGCGCGTACCACGGGAGTGACACGCCCTACGTGTTCGAGGACAAGGACGCGCAGTCCCGCTTCACCCAGGCTCAGGTGCGGCTCTCGCAGACGATGGCGGACTACTGGGCGGGCTTCGCGCGCAGCGGCGTACCGGCCGCCGTCGGCCGTCCGCCGTGGCCGAGGTTCGTGCCGGGGTCGCGAACGCCGTACACGCAGTCCCTCGCACCGGGGCGGATCGGGCCGGTGGACTACTCCGCCGAACACCGCCTGCCCTTCTGGGAAGGGCTGCGGTAGCCGGGCCTGCTCCCCCGGCTGGCGTTCCTCGGGTTTCCGCATTGCGCACCTCCCGCAGCCTGGCGTGGGCGGCCCTCACCCTGGTGCGCAAGGTGATCAGCTCCCGGCGGCCCGGCCACTGACCCCTCCACGCCCTCGCTGCTACGGAGGGCCGGGCGCGGGAGTCCACTGGGCGAGAAGGGCTTCGGCCGTGGTGATGGCCGCGACCAGCGCGAGGGAGTTGCGGATGACCTCGGCCGTGCAGGAGGCGGGCACTCCGGCGATGGCGTCCGCGGGGACGACGACCTGGTAGCCGAGGTTCACGGCGTCGAAGACGGTGCTGGGGATCGCGATGTTGGAGGAGACCCCGGTGACCACGAGGGTGCGGATGCCGAGGTTGCGCAGCAGGGCGTCCAGACCGGTGCCGGCCATCGGGGAGAGTCCGTGCAGCCGGCGCACCACCAGGTCTTGTTCCGCCACGGTGATCGGGGCGGCGATCTCCACCGCGGCGGTCCCGGACAGCTGCCGCACGGGCAGCTTCCCGGCGGCCCGGAACAGGCGCGCGTTGGTGCTGGCGCCGAGCCCGTCCGGCCGCCGTTCGGCGACCGCGTGGAGCACCTGTACGCCGGCTCCCCGGGCGGCCTCGACCAGGGCGGCGACACGCTCCAGCATTCCCGAGTCCCGTGCCTCCCGCGCGAGTTCCGGAAGGGCGCTGCGCGCGCCGACGACGCCGTTCTGGCACTCGACGGTGAGCAGCGCCGTGGTGGCGGGATCGGATTCCGGTATGGATCCCGGCATGGATTCCGGCATGGGCTCCCCCTGGCGTGGCGGCGCGAGAGGGCTCATGATTCCTGACACCTAGTCAGATGTGAAGGGGCGCGGAACACATGGACGAGACCCAGCGGCGGGGCCGCCGCATCATGATGACCGACGCGGAAGTGGACGCCTTCCTGCGCGAGCAGCGGACCTGCCGGGTCGCGACGGTCTCCCCGGACGGGCGGCCGCACGTGGGCGCCCTGTGGTTCGTCTGGGACGGCAGCTCACTGTGGCTGTACTCGCTCACGCGCAGCCGTCGCTGGTCCGACCTGCGCCGGGACCCGCGGCTCTCGGTGGTCGTGGACGCGGGCGAGTCGTACGCCGAACTGCGCGGCGTGGAACTGTCCGGCAGCGCCGTCTTCGTGGGCGAGGCACCGCGCGCGGGGGAGCCGTGCCCCGAACTGGCGCAGGCGGAGCGGATCTTCCCGGTCAAGAACTTCGGCATCGAGGAGATGCCGCACGACGGACGGCACGCCTGGATCCGGCTGACCCCCGATGCGGTCGTCTCCTGGGACTTCCGCAAGCTGTGACCCGCGGCCCCCGGCCGGCTCGCCCCGGCAGTCCGGTGCCCGCCCGCCCGCTTCGGGCGCTCCCGTGCCCGCATGCTCGCTGCGCTCCGGCGTTCCCGTACCCGCCGGCAAGGCGCCGGACTCCGCCTATGACTGCGCGGACGCCGCCTGGCGCAGTGCCTGGACGGCCGCCCGGATGGAGGGACGCCGGTCGGCGTCCGCTCGCCAGACGACGTACACGTGACGGCGCACGGTGTCGCAGACCGGCAGCAGCCGGACCCCCTCCGGTACGGGCCCGCGACCCAGCCTCGGCGCCACGCACACCCCGAGCCCGGCCTCGACGAACGCCAGTTGGGTGTGGTGCTCCTCGGCGACGTGGGCGATGCGCGGCTCGATCCCGGTACCGCGCAGGGTGAAGACCAGCCACTCGTAGCAGAACTGGCCCTCGCTCCACGAGATCCACTCGTCGCCGGCGAACGCGGACAGGGAGATCGGGCCACGGCGGTCGGCCAGCGGATGGCCGGCCGGGACCGCGATGTCGACGGAGTCGTCCAGCAGGTGCGCCCGGGCGAGTTCGGCGGGCACGGGCATCCGCTTGTTGTGCCAGTCGATGGCGAGGGCGAGGTCCAGATCGCCGCGTACGACCGCGGCCATGCCCTCCCCCGGCTCCTTCTCGCACACCGCGGCCCGCAGCTCGGGGTGGTCCGCCCGCAGTGCGGCCACGGCCCGCGGCAGGAGTCCGCGCATGGCGGTCGGGAAGGCGCCGATCCGCAACTCCCCTACGGCGCGGCCCCGCTGAGCCTCCACATCGGCCTGGGCCAGCTCCACCTGCGAGATGATCCGCGCCGCGTGGTCGGCGAGCAGCCGCCCCGCGTCGGTGAGGCGGACGCCCCGGCCGTTCTTGGCCAGCAGCGGCTGCCCGACTTCGCGCTCCAGCTTGGCCATCTGCTGGGAGACGGCGGAGGTGGTGACGTGGAGTCCGTCGGCCGCGCCGCCGACCGAGCCGTGCCGCGCGAGGGCATCGAGGGTACGCAGGCGCTCCAGATTCAACATGTAAGCGATGCTACGACTTCGCATCCAGGAAATCTCGCTTGTTCTACGATGTTGATACGAGCACAGTAAGGCCCATGAGTGCACCGCCTGCCGCCCGGCCAGCCCTTTTCACCCCTGCCCGCCCTTCCGCCGCTGCCGCCTCTCCGGCCACGGCCCCGGCGACGGCCAGCCGCCCCCCGACGCGCCGGGCCCGCCTCCTGGACTGGCGCGTCCGCTTCGCGGTCCTCTCGGTGATCTGGGGCTTCAGCTTCCTGCTGATCAAGGTGGGCACTGAGGCGTACGCGCCCTTCCAAGTAGCCCTGGGACGGGTGCTGTTCGGTGCGCTGGCCCTGCTGGCCGTGCTGCTGGTCCGCCGCGAGCCGCTGCCCCGCGGGCTGCGGACCTGGGGCCACCTCTCGGTGGCGGCCATCCTGCTCAACACCGCCCCGTTCTCCCTGTTCGCGTACGCCGAGCTGACCATCCCGTCGAGCCTGGCCGGAATCTGCAACGCAACCTCGCCGCTGTGGGGCATGGCGCTGTCGATGGTCGCGCTGTCGGAGGACCGGCCCACGCGCCGCCGGTTCGCGGGCCTCGGCCTGGGCTTCCTCGGAGTGCTCACCGTGCTCGGCGCCTGGCACGGCTTCTCCGGCGTCGACGGCAAGGGCACCGCGCTCGCCCTGCTGGCCTCGCTCTGCTACCCCATCGGCTGGATCTACGTCCGGCGCACGCTTGCCGCCACTCCCGGCTCGCCGGTGGCCCTGACCGGGGCTCAGCTCCTGGTCTCCACCCTCCAGCTGACCGTGTTCAGCGCCCTGTTCACCTCGGCCCCCGCTTCGCTCCCCCTCTGGCCCACCCTGTCGGTGATCGCCCTCGGCGCCCTGGGTACGGGCATGGCCCTGCAGATGCAGTACGGCCTGGTGACGGAGGTCGGCCCGACCACCGCCCAGATGGTCACCTACTTCATCCCGGTCATCGCCACCACGGCGGGCGTCCTGGTCCTGGGCGAGCAGCTCCACTGGAACACCCCGGTGGGCGCGGCGATCGTCCTGGCGGGAGCCGCCCTCACCCAGACCCGCCCCGGCCCCCGCAAGGCTGTCTGACGGATCAACAGCCCTGCGGCCCGGGCCCGTTGCAGGAGCCGTCGAGGCACCGCGCCCACCATACGAAGGGGCCCGCGACGAGACGGGCCCCGACGCGGCGCGGCGGCCGGGCGCGTCAGTCGTAGCGCACCCCCGGCGCGCCCGGCCGCACGGCCGCCGCCACCGCGTCCGCCAGCCCCGCCACCTCCTCCACCGCCAGCGGTGACACCGTCAACCGCACGCCGGGCGGGGACTCCACGCGGAACCGGGCCCCGCCCGTCACCGCCCACCCCGCCGCCAGCAGCCTCGTCACCACCGCCGTCTCATCGGCGACGGGCACCCACACGTTCATCCCGCTGCGGCCGTGCGCCCGCACCCCCCGTTCCCGCAGGGCCGCCACCAGCCCGTCCCGCCGCTCCCCGTACGAGCGGGCCACCGCCGTACGGTCCACCGCGCCGGAGGTCCACAGCTCCACCACCGCGTACTGGAGCAGCCGGCTCACCCACCCCGGCCCCAGCCGCTGGCGTCCCCGCACCCGGTCCAGCGTCACCGCGTCGCCCGTGAGCACCGCGAGCCGCAGGTCCGGTCCGTACGCCTTCGCCGTGGAGCGGACCAGCGCCCAGTGCCGGGTCACACCGCCCAGGGAACTCAAGGGCAGATCGACGATGCCGTGCGCGTGGTCGTCGTCGATCACCAGGACGCCGGGGTACCGGGCCAGCAGCGAGCGCAGCTCCCCCGCCCGCGCCGTGCTGACGGCCGCCCCGGTCGGGTTCTGCGCCCGCGAGGTCACCACGAGCGCCCGCGCCCCCGCCTCCAGGGCCCGCGCCACCGCCGCGACTTGCGGCCCTTCGTCGTCCACCGACACCGGCAGCACCCGCAGGCCCAGCGCCGGGACGAGGTCCAGCACACTGCCCCAGCCCGGATCCTCGACCGCCACCGCGTCGCCGGGCCGCAGGTGCGCGGACAGCACCCGCTCGATACCGTCCAGCGCGCCCGAGGTCACCGCCACCGGTCCGGCCGGCACCCCGTCCGTGTCCAGGTCGGCCCGGGCCAGCCGGGCCAGATCCGGCGCCACGGGGTCCTCCCCGTAGAGCGTCGGCGCCCGCCCGTAACGCCGGGCGGCCGCGGCCAGCACCCCGTCCAGCGCGGGGAGCAGGGCCACGTCCGGGTTGCCCTCGGCGAGATCCCGTACGCCGGACGGCACCGCCATCCGCTGGGCGTCGCGGGGCGCGCTCGACGGGCGGGCCCGTACCCGGCTGCCGCGCCGCCCGTCGGTCTCGATGACCCCCCGCTCGCGCAGCGTCCGGTAGGCGGCGGCCACGGTGTTGGGGTTCACCCCCAGCACACCGGCCAGCTCCCGCATCGGCGGCAGCGACGCCCCCGGCGCGAGTGCGCCCGTCCCGACGCCGGCCTCGACGCTGGCCGCGATATCCGATGCGCGCCGCCCTGTGATCCGATAGTCTCCTAGCACAAAGCTCATTATGCACTAGTACAACGGAGCCCGCACCATGACCACCTCGCCCCCCGCGCCGGCCACGGAGACCACCAGCGCGTACGAGCCCACCGCCCGCACGGTCCCCAGCCGCTCCCGCGACCGGGCCCGCTACGACCGCGAGACGGTCCACTCGATACTCGACCAGGCCTACCTCTGCCACCTCGGCTTCATCCGCGACGGCGCGCCGGTGGTCCTGCCCACCCTGTTCGGCCGGGTCGGCGAGGCCCTCTACCTGCACGGTTCCACGGGCTCCCGGCCGCTGCTCGCCGCCGGCAAGGCCGATCCGGGCCTGCCCGTCTGCGTGACCGTGACCCACGTGGACGGCCTGGTGCTGGCCCGCTCGGCCTTCCACCACTCGCTCAACTACCGGTCGGTCGTCGTCCACGGCACGGCCTACCAGGTCACCGACGAGGCCGAGCGACGCATCGCACTGGACGCCCTCGTGGACCAGGTCGTCCCCGGCCGCTCCGCCGACTCCCGGCCCGCCAACGCCAGGGAACTCGCCGCCACGGCGGTGATCCGCCTGGACCTGACCGAGGTGTCCGCGAAGCTCCGTACCGGAGGGCCGAACGACGATGCCGAGGACCTCGGCCTGCCCTACTGGTCGGGCGTGATCCCGGTCGCGCCGGCGTACGGGACCCCCGTGCCCGCCGCGGACCTGGCCCCCGGCATCGCCACCCCGGATTACCTCGCGGCGCTCTGAGCCAGCGCCTCCCGCGCGGCGGCGGGCCGCACCACCGGCCCGCCCGCCGGACGGCGCGACTCCGCCGCGATCAGGGCGCCCACCGATGTCAGCAGCAGTACGGTGCCCACCACCACGGCGCCGGTCAGCCGTTCACCGAGCACCAGGACGGCGATCACCGCGGCGCTCACCGGTTCGATCAGCATGACCACGGACACCGTCGCGGCCCGCACGGCGGCGGCCCCGGTGAAGTACAGCGCGTACGCCAGGGCCGTCGGCACGGTGGCGACGTACACCAGCAGCCACAGCACCCGCGCCAGTTCGGCGGTGTGCGGGAGCAGTCCCTCCACGGCGGCGAGCGGCAGCAGGCACACGGTGCCCACCGCCACCGACCAGGCCGTGGTGACCAGCGGGTCCCCGCCCGCTCCCCGCCGGCCCAGCCACCGGGCCCGCAGGGTCATCGCCGCGTACCCGAACGCCGACAGCAGCGCCCAGCCGACGCCGAGCGGCCGCACCTCGGCGCCACCGCTGCCCAGGACCAGTACGGCCAGCCCCGCGAGCGCTCCGACGACGGCGACGACCCCGCCCCGGCCGAGCCGCTCGCCCATCCAGAACCGCGCCCCGAGCGCGATCAGCACGGGCCCGGCGCCGAGGGTGACCACGGTGCCGACCGCGAGGCCGGTCTCGCGGACGGCGGCGAAGTACGCGGCCTGGAACAGGGTGAACAACAGCCCCGTCGCGATCAGGGAGCCCGTCGACGGCCGCGGCCGCCGGGCGGCGCGGTGGCCGGGCCGGCGGATGGCCAGCACCCCCAGCAGCACCGCGAGCCCGCCCGCGCACCGCCAGAACGACAGGGCGAGGGGCCCGAGGTCACTGGCCAGGAAGAGGAGTGAGGCGGCCGCTCCGGCGGTGCCCCAGGCGGCTCCGGCGACGACGAGGTACAGCAGACTGCGCCCGGCAGCGGGCGAATGGTTCGACACGTGTCTCTCCGCGCTTGCGTGAAGGATGAAAGGAGCAGGTCATCGCTTCGCGGGCAGCGCGGACCCGCCCGGGAACTCATCGCCCCGGGCCGGGGTCACGTTCGTGGAAGTGCCGCCCGCGCTAGGCGGCGGGAGGCGGAAGCACGGTCGAAGGCATGATCCGCAGCTTAGGCCCTGGTCCTCGCGCGGTCCAGCACGGCCGGATCGGCGGGATCGGCGGCACCGGCCGGAACCTGCTTGCCGGCCCGGGAGGACTGCGCGATGAAGGCACCGCCCAGGACGAGCGTTCCACCGGCGATCTGCCAGGTCGACAGGTGCTCGCCGAGCAGGACCCAGGCCAGCACGGTCGCGACCACCGCCTCCAGACAGGCCACCACGCCCGCGACCTGCGGCGAGAGCCTGCGTACGGAGACCACGCCGGTCAGGTACGCGAAGACGGTCGCGATGATCACCACCCAGCCGAGGAGCGCCAGGGCCGGCACCATCGTCTCGCCCACCGCCGCCTGCCCGGCCAGCACCTGCCAGTCCATCTGCCACGGCCGTGCGATCACCGTCATCACCAGCGTGCCGAAGAGCATGCCGTACGCGATCACCCCGAGCGGGTCGGGCACGTCCGCGCCGTCGGCGCCCTGGTCGGCGAAGACGAAGTAGAAGGCCTGGCAGCAGGCCGCGGCGAGGCCGAGGAGCACCCCGAGCGGATCGAGGCTCAGACCGGACCAGATCTGGACCACGCAGGCCAGCCCGACGACGGCCACCGCAGCGCCCGCGGCTGCCGCCCGCGTCACCGGCTTGCGCTGGACGAAGCGGATCCAGCCCAGCAGCAGGGCGGGCCCCAGGTACTCCAGCAGCAGGGCCACTCCGACCGGGATCCGGGACAGGGAGGCGAAGTAGAAGGCCTGCACGCCCGCGACGGCCACCAGCCCGAAGCCCGCGAGCAGTGCGGGCTTGCGGCGGACGAGATCGCGGTGGCGCCATGCCAGCGGGGACAGCACCAGCGCTGCCCCGGCCACCCTGAGCCAGACCATGTGGAGGGGGTCGAGACCCGCCTCGATCAGCGGCTTGGCCGCCACTCCGGAACCACCGAACGCGAACGCCGAGACCAGGGCGAGGCCCAGTCCTCCGGCATGTCTCCCTGACGCTTGCATCGGGCCATCATGGCAGGGTCGGTCAGCAGCGTCATGAGCGTGACGCCTGTTGAGACAGAGTCGACACGGGGCGCGCCCGCGGCCCGAGAAAAGTGGGCACACCTCGGGCCCACGACGGGCCCACGACGGGCCCACGTCGGATGCGTCCCCCCGCGACCCCCACTATCTGACAGGCCGTCAGTCTTGTATGTTCCCGCGCCGGGGGCTACCTTCCGCCGCACGTACCCGACGAGAAGGGGTGGTCGCATGGCCGAGGTCACGGCGGAATCACGCATCGGGGCGTCCCCGGCGAAGCTCTGGTCCCAGCTGACCGACTGGGACGCGTACGACCAGTGGAGCATGACCCACACCAGCTTCCCCCAGGGCGGCCCCGAGACCCTCGCGGTCGGATCCACCTTCGCGGAGAACATGAAGATGATGGGCTTCCCGGCCGAGGTCCTCTGGACCGTCTCGGAACTGGGGGACGAGCGCCTCTTCGCCATCACCGGCAAGGGTCCGATGGGCATGGCCGTCCTGACCCGCTACACGCTGGTCCCCGACGGCGGGGGCACCACGGTCCGCATCGAGGGGGAGTTCACGGGAGCGGCGGTCTCGCTGATGGCGGGCAAGCTCAAGGATTCGGCCACGGCCGCGCTGAACGAATCCCTCCGCAAGCTGGCCGCCCTGGTCACCTGAGCCGCTCGGCAACCCGGATCATCACGGCGTCGGCAGCCAGCCCACCTTGCCCGCGAGCAGCGCGTATCCGCCGAAGGCCACGATGTCGAGCAGCGCGTGCGCGACGACGAGCGGTCCCACCCGCCCCCAGCGGCGGTAGGCCAGCACGAACACGACCCCCATCACCACATTGCCGATGAAGCCGCCGATGCCCTGGTAGAGGTGGTAGGAGCCGCGCAGCACCGCGCTGGCCAGCAGCGCGGGCATCGGCGACCAGCCCAGTTGGTCCAGCCTGCGCAGCAGGTAGGCCAGCACGATGACCTCCTCCACGATGGAGTTCTGCAGCGCGGAGAGGATCAGTACGGGGAATTTCCACCACACGTCGGGCAGCGCCTCCGGCACCACCGTGAGGTTGAATCCGGCGGCCCGGGCGCCCAGGTAGAAGGCCAGCCCCGCGCTGCCGATCCCGGCCGCGACCAGCACCCCCCGGCCCAGGTCCCGCGCGGGCCGGCTGCGGTCGAAGCCGAGCACCCGCAGCCCCGGCGCCCCCTCCCGCGTGAGCAGGTGCGCGACGAGGAGCACGGGAACCAGCGCGGTGGCGATGCCGAACAGCTGCCAGGCCAGGTCGAGCCAGGGCCGGCCCGGCGCGTAGGAACCGTTGAGCGTGGCGGCCTGGTCCTTGAGGCCGCCCGGTTTGGTGAGCGAGCCGAGGAAGCTGATCAGCGCCGAGACCCCGCTCGCGCCCAGCGACAGCGCCAGTACGAGCAGGGTCTCGGTCCGCAGGACACCCCGCCGCGCGTCGCCCTCGCGCAACTCCACCACCACCGGTTCCGGCTCCGCCCGCACGCCCCGCTCCCGTCCCGCCGTCCCGCTCCGACGACCCCATACTGCCCCCTCGGCGGGCCGGGAAGGCAGCGTGGGCGTCGGCCGGTCGATCGGGCGGCCGGTCCGGGCCGCTCCGGCGGCTCAGCGCGCGGCCGGTACGGAGACCCTCACCTCCTCCTCGGCCAGCCCCACGGGCCAGGTGTGTACGGGATTCCCCTGGTGCATCAGCTCGCTGTAGCGCCGGGTGGTCGCGGCCAGCGCGGCGTCCCGCTCCAGCCCGGCGGCGACCGCCGCGTGATAGGTGTCCACCTGCCAGGTCGCCCCGTTGACCCGCCGGCGACAACGCTCCTCGATGATGCCGAGGTAGTGGTCCCGGTCGGCGGGCTCGATGCCCCAGGCGTCCAGTCCGGCCGCCGCCATCGGCAGCAGGTCGTCCAGGACGAGCTGTACGGCGGAGACGCCGGTCAACCCCCCGGTCCGGCCCCGGCGCGGCCAGCGCAGCCGCGCGTCGATCCCGTACCGGCACGCCGCGTCGAAGTTGGCCTCCGCCTCGGCGAACGGCAGCCGGGTCCACACCGGCCGCGGTTCGTCGGCGAGGGTGCGGACGAGCCCGTAGTAGAAGGCGGCGTTGGCGACGACATCGGCGACCGTGGGCCCGGCCGGCAGCACCCGGTTCTCCACGCGCAGGTGCGGCACCCCGTCGGCGACCCCGTAGACGGGCCGGTTCCACCGGTAGACGGTGCCGTTGTGCAGCACCAGTTCCTGCAGGCTCGGCACCCCGCCCTCGCCGAGCACCCGCAGCGGCTCCTCCTCGTCGCAGATCGGCAGCAGGGCCGGGAAGTACCGCACGTTCTCCGCGAAGAGCTCGTAGGCCGAACCCACCCACCGCTCACCGAACCACGTACGCGGCCGCACCCCCTGCGCCTGGAGTTCGGGCGGGCGGGTGTCGGTGGCCTGCTGGAAGAGCGGCGGCCGCGATTCGCGCCACAGCTCGCGCCCGAAGAGGAAGGGGGAGTTCGCGCCGACGGCTATCTGTACGGCGGCCACCGCCTGCGCCGCGTTCCACACGTCGGAGAAGCGGGCCGGCGTCACCTGGAGGTGCAGTTGTACGGAGGTGCAGGCGGCCTCCGGCACGATCGACCCGGAGGTCCAGGTCAGCCGCTCGACGCCGTCGATGTCGAGGGTGAAGTCCTCGCCGCGCATCATCAGGATCTGTTCGTTCAGCAGCGAGTACCGGTCCACCGCGGAGAGGTTGGCGGTGACCAGGTCCTCGCGGGAGATGGTCGGCAGAATGCCGATCATCACCACCCCGGCGTCGATCTCCGCGGCCTGCCGGTGGGCATAGCCGAGCCCCGTGCTGAGTTCCTCGGCGAGCTGGTCGAATACCCGGCCGCCGAGCCGGTGCGGAAGGACGTTCACCTCCAGATTGAACATTCCCAGCTCGGTCTGGAAATCGGTGCTCGCAATCCGCTCCAGCACCTGGGCATTGACCATTCTCGGCAACCCGTCGGCACCCGCTAGATTCAGCTCGATCTCCAGCCCCATCATGTTCTTCGGTCGGTCGAACCTCTTCTCTGCCAGAAGCCGCTCCAGCCCCTCCAGGCACTCGTGAAGCTTCCTCCGATACCGCTGCCGATCGGACAGGTCGAATCCTCCTGCCACGATCTTCTCCCCCATCGAAGCGTCCCTCCTCCAGTGGGCCCGGCACGGGACACCCAGGCGCGCGTTACGGTCGATGATGCCCCGGCGGAGTGATCCATAACGCGGAAGGGGGCGTGAGTGGCGAGGAGCGCGCGCCGGTTTGGCCGAAGGGTGCTTGGGCACATTCATCTGGCAAGTCACTTCTCGCAAATTCCGCATCGACTTTGCCGATTTCGGATAACCGGCGCTTTCCAGCCGAGCCCCCGTCCGGTACCCTCCGAGGTCAGCGCGGTATGTTCACGCGCAAGGCGGCATGAATGCCCTGACAGTGGGTCCGGTAAGCGCCTTGTCGGCAATAGACGGGACGGCTAGCCGAAACACTGCGTGAACACGTGTCGTATAAACTCCGTTAACGAGGCAGAGAGTTGGCGCGCGGCCATTGCCCCTCAGCCCCCCTCTGGCCCCAGAATGCGACAGCGCCCGTCCGCACCCCGCCCCCGCACCACCGGTCTCCCTAGTGAGAGGCGACCCACCATGCCGCTGCATGTCCCTCCGGCTCCCGCATCCGCCCTGCGCAGCGTCCTCGCGGCACTCGGAACCCCCACCGCCGTCCATGAGGCGCACACTCCGGCCATGCGCGCGCTGCACGGGCCCATGACCGCCGAGCTCCCCCTTCCGGTCCACGTCCTCGACCGGCTGAACACGTCCCATCTGGCGGCGGGCGGCAGGCCTCCCCGTACGCGGCTCACGGGGTGGCGCTTCCTGATCCGCGGCGGCGACCGCCACGTCGCCGCCGCCGACACCCGGCTGACGGCGGACGGCTGGTCCTTCTCGCACTTCTTCGAGGGCCCGTACGTCGCCGCCACCGAACGCGCCCTGCGCCAGGCGGAGTCGCTCAGCCAGAACTACCAGCCCAGACTCCTGTCCGTACCGGAGCTGTACATGCTGACCCTGTGGCTGCACGGCGCGGTCGGCGCCGACGCCTCCGCCGGCCTGCCGGCCGGTGAGGACCTGCTCGTGCCGCTGGCACCGGCCCCGCCCGGCATCACCGCGTACCGGCCGCACGCCGTGTCCGAGCTGCTGCCCGTGATGACCCACCGGCTGACGCCCGCGCCGCCGCCGGCGCCCCCCTCGCTGGCCGCGCCCGCGGCCTGACCTGATTGACCCATTCGGCCTAGCCCGCTCGGACCACTGCGGAACCACCCGAAATGACAGGGGAGTTGAGCTGAACCGCCCGCACGAGTGATGCGTCCTCCCTCTATGAGGGCGGCTGCCGGGAAATGCCTGCGAAGCAGCTGTCATGGGGGAACACTGAGGACATCTCCCCGCGGGCGCGGGGGTGACACAGGGGGACGGCCATGAATCACGCATCGAGCCGTAGCACACAGACCACACCGCAGCGAAAGAACGCATCCATGTGCCAGCACCAGCCTGCCTGCCCGTCAGCCGACTCAGCCGACCGAGAGGCCGCGCAGCCTGTGGCCAACCACCCGGAGCAGGGCTGGAGCCTGCTGTGCAATGGCGTCCTGCTCTTCGAGGACACCGGTGAGCTGCTGCCGGACGGCCAGATCATCGCACCGCACCGCCCGCTCGCGGCTTCGGCGGCCTAGCGCTGACCCAGCCGGCGGGAGTGCGGGCGAAGGGGCCGGTCCGGGAGGTTCTCCCGGACCGGCCCCTTGGTCACGTCACATCGCATCACGCATGGGTGATACGCCCGTCATGGGACGCCGTGCGGTTCAGTTGTCGTACGCGTCCAGCGGCGGGCAGGAGCAGACGAGGTTCCGGTCACCGAACGCCCCGTCGATCCGGCGCACCGGCGGCCAGTACTTCTCGGCGGCCGTGACCCCGCCCGGGAAGACGGCCTCGTCACGGGTGTAGTGGTGGTTCCACTCGCCGCCCAGCGCCGCCGCGGTGTGCGGGGCGTTGGCCAGCGGGTTGTCGTCCACCGGCCACTCCCCGGCGGCGACCCGCTCGATCTCGCCGCGGATGGCGATCATCGCGTCGCAGAACCGGTCGATCTCACCGAGGTCCTCGGACTCCGTCGGCTCGATCATGAGCGTGCCCGCGACCGGGAACGACATGGTCGGCGCGTGGAAGCCGTAGTCGATCAGACGCTTGGCGATGTCGTCCACGCTCACACCGGTCGCCTTCGACAGCGGGCGCAGGTCGATGATGCACTCGTGCGCGACCAGGTTGCCCGGGCCGGTGTAGAGCACCGGGTAGTGCGGCTCCAGGCGCTTGGCGATGTAGTTGGCGCCCAGCACCGCGACCTGGGTGGCGCGCTTGAGTCCCTCACCGCCCATGAGGCGTACGTAGGACCAGGAGATCGGCAGGATGCCCGCCGAGCCCCAGGGAGCGGCGGAGATCGGGCCGACACCGGTCTCGGGACCGGCGGTGGGCTGGAGCGGGTGGTTGGGCAGGTACGGGGCCAGGTGCGCCCGGACACCGACCGGCCCGACGCCCGGGCCGCCGCCGCCGTGCGGGATGCAGAAGGTCTTGTGCAGGTTCAGGTGCGAGACGTCGCCGCCGAAGTGACCCGGCTTGGCCAGGCCCACCAGGGCGTTCAGGTTCGCGCCGTCCACGTAGACCTGGCCGCCCGCCTCGTGCACCTGGGCGCAGATGTCGGCGACGTGCTCCTCGAACACCCCGTGCGTGGAGGGGTAGGTGATCATCA
Source organism: Streptomyces sp. NPDC003034 (assembly GCF_053591375.1). Lineage (NCBI taxonomy): Bacteria > Bacillati > Actinomycetota > Actinomycetes > Kitasatosporales > Streptomycetaceae > Streptomyces > Streptomyces sp. NPDC003034. The sequence goes on along the minus strand of NZ_JBSFTS010000003.1, from coordinate 13,438 downwards.
GCACGGCGAGCTCGTCGCGGTACTGCTCGATCTTGGCGCGGAGGTCCTCCGCGTCCACCTCGCCGTCGTCGGCGGTCTTGACGACGACGACCTTCATGCCGGCCATCACGGCGCTGGCGGCGTTGGTGCCGTGCGCGGAGGACGGGATGAGGCAGACGGTGCGCTGCTCGTCACCGTTGGCGCGGTGGTAGGCGCGTACGGCCAGCAGGCCGGCGAGCTCACCCTGGGAACCGGCATTGGGCTGGATGGAGACCTTGTCGTAGCCGGTCACCTCGCAGAGACGTTCCTCCAGCTCGGTGATCAGCGACAGGTACCCCTCGGCCTGCTCCACCGGAGCGAAGGGGTGCAACTGGCCGAACTCGGGCCAGGTGACCGGCTCCATCTCGGTGGTCGCGTTCAGCTTCATGGTGCAGGAGCCGAGCGGGATCATGCCGCGGTCCAGCGCGTAGTCCTTGTCCGCGAGCCGGCGCAGGTAGCGCAGCATCGCGGTCTCGGAGCGGTGCTGGTGGAAGACGGGGTGGGTCAGGTACGCGTCCGAGCGCAGCAGCCCCTCCGGCAGCGCGTCGGCCGCGGTGGCGTCCAGCGCCTCGATGTCCGCGGCGTCGCCGCTCACGCCGAAGGCGGCCCAGACGGTCTCGATGTCGGCGCGCAGGGTGGTCTCGTCGCAGGCGGCGGAGACCAGGTCGGCGTCCACCTGGAACAGGTTGACCCCACCCTCGCGGGCGGCCGCGACGACCTCGGCCGCGCGGCCCGGAACGCGGGCGGTGACCGTGTCGAAGTACGCCCCGTGCACGACTTCGACCCCGCCGGCGGTCAGACCGGCGGCGAGCAGGGCCGCGTAGCGGTGGGTGCGGCGGGCGATGGTCCGCAGGCCGTCCGGGCCGTGGTAGACGGCGTACATGCCGGCCATGACGGCCAGCAGCACCTGCGCGGTGCAGATGTTGCTCGTGGCCTTCTCGCGGCGAATGTGCTGCTCACGTGTCTGCAGCGCCAGCCGGTAGGCCTTGTTGCCGTCCGCGTCGACGGAGACTCCGACGAGGCGGCCGGGCAGGGAGCGGGCGTGCTTCTCCTGGACGGCCATGTAGCCGGCGTGCGGGCCGCCGAAGCCCATGGGGACGCCGAAGCGCTGGGTGGTGCCGACGGCGATGTCCGCGCCGAGCACACCGGGAGAGGTCAGCAGGGTCAGCGCGAGCAGGTCCGCCGAGACGGTGACGATGGCGCCGAGCCCGTGGGCCTGCTCGATGACCGGCTTCAGGTCCCGTACGGCACCTGAGGCGCCCGGGTACTGCAGCAGGACGCCGAAGACGCCGCGATCGGCGATCTCGGCCGGGATGCCGTCCGAGAGGTCCGCGACGACGACCTCCACGCCCGTGGGCTCGGCGCGGGTCTGGATCACGGCGATGGTCTGCGGCAGCGCGTCGGCGTCGATGAGGAAGACACCGTTCTTGACCTTGCCCACCCGCCGGGCCAGCGACATGGCCTCGGCCGCGGCGGTGCCCTCGTCGAGCAGGGAGGCGCCCGAGGTCGGCAGCCCCGTCAGCTCCGCGACGACGGTCTGGAAGTTGAGGAGCGCCTCCAGGCGGCCCTGCGAGATCTCCGGCTGGTAGGGCGTGTACGCCGTGTACCAGGCCGGGTTCTCCATGACGTTGCGCAGGATCACCGGCGGGGTGAAGGTGCCGTAGTAGCCGAGCCCGATCATCGAGGAGAGGACCTGGTTGCGGTCGGCGAGCGAGCGCAGCTCGGCCAGCACCTCGGCCTCGGTCCGCGCCTCGGGCAGGTTCAGCGCCCCGGCGGTCTTGATCACATCGGGCACCGCGGCTGCGGTCAGTTCGTCCAGGGAGCCGTAGCCCACCTGGGCCAGCATCTTCGCCTGCGCCTCGGCATCCGGGCCGATGTGGCGCTGCTCGAAGGGGATGCCTCGCTCCAGCTGGGAGAGCGGAATGCGGTTGGCGGTCATGTACGGAGGCCTCCTGGTCGTATGACCTGCGAGGGGCACCACGGCGCGGGCACCCGGACGGCCTCCCCCTCTGTCATCTCAACCTGAGAGCTTCACCGGAGTCGCGGGCAGAGCCCGAGAGATCCGGCTTTCACCGTCGGTGAGGAGAGGAACCGGCACTGCGCGCCCGGTACCCGCCCCTGCTTTCCAGAGTGGCCTCGTCCGTGCGGTACGTATGCCTGAGAGATTCCGGGGAGGATTTGCTCCTTCGGCGCCTCCGTCTCGTTCACTCGGAGGACTCTCCCGCACAGGGTCGACAGCCATGACCCAGCCTACCAGCGAGGATCCGGAGCCTTCCCGAGTGGCCTGCGGCCCGAATATGCCCTTCTGTAGTCATTACGGAGGGAGCTGCGACCATGTGGAGGGACCGTGCAGACGGACATCGATCCGCGCAGCCTGATCGGCCGCAAGGCATTCGACCGCAACGGCAACAAGATCGGCACTATTGACGAGGTCTACCTCGATGATGCCACCGGTACCCCGGAGTGGGCCGCCGTACGGACGGGCCTGTTCAGCCGCGACGCCTTCGTCCCGCTGGAGCCGAGCGAGCTGGTGGGAGGCACCCTGCGGGTGCCGTTCGAACGCGCCCTGATCAAGGACGCTCCCGACTTCGGCGTCGGCCGCCACCTCTCCCCCGAACAGGAGCTGCAGCTCTACCACCACTACGGCCTGGACGTGACCCTGCCCAGCGAGTTCCAGCGCCCTGCCGCCGACGGGGCCGACCGCGACTTCGGCCACCTGGCGGGCGACGAGAACCAGGCCTGAAACGGGCGCTGACACGGGCGCTGAGCCGGGCGGGAATCCGGCCCGGCCCGGGCGGTCCGGGCGTGGGCCGGGCGGCAGCCAGGCAGGCGTGAGCCAGGCGTAGGCCGGGGTTGGTCCTCGCCGGAGCCAGACCGGAGCCGGCCTGACCCGGGACGGAGCCGCGCCGGATGCGGCCGGAGCCGCGCACCAGCCCGTTTAGGGCGGGTCTTTGGGATCATGTCGGCCGAGCCCGCGTTGTCCGGTGCCGTGCATCCCAAAGCGGAGGAGCTTGCCTCTATCCGGACGTACTGGGAAGCCCCGACAAGGCGGGGAGGTGCGGTGCCGGGCAGCGCGGGCCCGGCAAGATCCGAAAGACCCGCCCTAAGCCCGGGCGCCGGTCGCGGAGCCGCCCTCCGCCTCCGCCTCTCCCACCAGCGGCAGCGGATCGGCCGGCTCCAGCTCAAGGTCGTCCACCCGGAAGGTCCGCACGCGGCCGGGCCGCGAGCCGGGCTGCTCGAACCGTACGGTCACCCGCCCGACCCCGCTGCCCTGCACCCACCCGGGCCCGTACACGGCATGCCGTACGTCGGTCCCGGCCGGCCAGCGCCGCTCGGCGGCGGGCTCGTCCTCCCCGGCCGGCTCCCGGGCGGGCTCCTGCGCCCGCGGCGGCGGCCCGTCCGGCGCCGGCCCGCCCGCCGGGCCTGCCCCGGCCCCGCTCTCCGCTGCCAGGTCAGCGGCCCCGCTCACCCCTGCGGCCCCACCGTCCGTACGTATCTCCCCGGCCGCCTCCGCGGCATCCACCCCACCGCGCGCATGACCCTCGTCCGGCGCCCGCGCGGCATCCGCCCCACCGGCGGCGAGCGCGGAGGCCTGGGCGAACAGGTCCTCCTGCGTGTAATCGGCCAGCCCGGTCACCCCGACCCCGAGCAGCCGCACGCCGCCCGTGGTGTCGACGCCTTCCAGAAGCCGCGCCGCCGCCTCGCCCACGACGCCCGGGTCGTCCGTCGGCCCCCGCAGGGTCTCGGACCGCGTGAGCGTGGAGAAGTCGTAGCGCCGCACCTTCAGCACGATCGTGCGCCCCGAATGCCCCGACGCGCGCAACCGCCGCACGCACCGGTCGGCGAGCCGCTGCACCTCATTGCGGATACGCACCCGGTCGTGCAGGTCGATGTCGAAGGTGTCCTCGACCGACACCGACTTCGCGTCCCGCTCCGCGACCACCGGCCGGTCGTCCAGTCCCAGCGCCATCCGGTAGAGCCCGACGCCGTGCGCGCGCCCCACCATCCGGACCAGCTCGTCCTCACCGGCCTCGGCCAGCTCCCCCACCGTCGTGATGCCGGCCCGCCTCAGGTGCTCCCCGGTGGCCGGACCCACCCCGGGCAGCGTCCGCACCGACATCGGCGCGAGCAGTTCCCGCTCCGTCCCCGGCTCGATCAGCAGCAGCCCGTCCGGCTTGGCCTCCTCGGAGGCCACCTTGGCCAGCATCTTCGACCCGGCCAGGCCCACCGAACCGCTGAGCCCCGTCACCGCCCGGATGTCCGCGCGCAGCCGCTCACCGGCCGCCCGGGCCGTCGGCGCGTCGAAGGCCGTGCCGCCCGCCTCCAGGTCCACGAAGGCCTCGTCCAGGCTGAGCGGCTCCACCAACGGCGACAGCTCCCGCAGGAGGGCCATGACCACGTCGCTGACCTGCCGGTAGAGGGTGAAACGCGGAAAGAGATACGCGCCGTTCGGGCAGAGCCGCCTGGCCTGCGCCGTCGGCATCGCCGAATGGACGCCGAACCGCCTGGCCTCGTACGAGGCGGTCGCGACGACCCCGCGCGGCCCGAGCCCGCCGACGATGACGGCCTTGCCGCGCAGGCTCGGCTTCGACGCCTGCTCCACCGAGGCGTAGAAGGCGTCCATGTCCAGGTGCAGGATCGTCGGCGCGGGTCTCACAGCCCCGATGCTCCCCCATGCCACTGACAATGGCGCCCGCCCCGGGCCGGGGACCGGATCCGGGGTCAGACGGCGCGGTTGCGGCGGGCGGCGAGCTCGTCCGCCGGGTTGTTCCCCACCAGGGTCTCGCCGGTGTCCACGCGCTCCCCGTGGAGCTGCGAGAGCGCGCTCTCGACATCGCGCCACACCACGCCCACGGCGATGCCGAAGACGCCCTGCCCGCCTTGGAGGAGGCTCACCACCTGGTCCGGGGAGGTGCACTCGTACACGGTCGCGCCGTCGCTCATCAGCGTCATGCGCTCCAGGTCCGGGAATCCGCGGTCGCGCAGGTGCTGCACGGTGGTGCGGATGTTCTGCAGCGCCACCCCGGTGTCCAGGAAACGCTTGACGATCTTGAGGACGACGACGTCCCGGAAGCTGTACAGCCGCTGCGTGCCCGAACCGTAGGCGGCGCGCACGCTCGGCTCCACCAGTCCGGTCCGCGCCCAGTAGTCGAGCTGCCGGTACGTGATGCCGGCCGCGGCGCAGGCCGTCGGCCCGCGGTAGCCGACCTGCCCGGGCGCCGGGTCGGTGCCCACCGGTCCGACCGGCGTCGACTCCGGCTGACGGCGCGCGGAGCCCGCGGCACCGCCGTGCAGCGGGTACGGTCCGCCGTCGATCCGTGCGGGGATGCCCCCGGTCGTACCGTCGCCCGTGATCCTCACGCCGACCCTCCGTCCTCGACCTGCCCACCTCGAAGGTAGGCAGTCACCAGGGGTGCGTCAACGATCGCCACACTCGGCACGCCGAGTGATAATCACCCTGAGAGTGGTTTCCCGTTTCCTTTCGCGGGGAAAGGCTACTCGAATGGGCTGGTGGTTCCCCGTGGACGACGCGCTCGGCGCCTCACTGCGGGCCGGTACCGAAGTCCTCGGGCGAGATCTGGTCGAGGAACTCGCGGAACTTCTCCACCTCGTCCTCCTGCTCGTCCGGAATGGCGATTCCGGCGTCGTCCAGCACGCCGTCACTGCCGTAGATCGGCGTCCCCGTCCGCAGGGCCAGCGCTATGGCATCGGAAGGCCGCGCACTCACCTCGACCCCGCTGGCGAAGACGAGCTCCGCGTAGAAGACGCCCTCCCGCAGATCCGTGATCCGCACCTCGGTGAGCTCCTCGCCGATCGCCTCCAGCACGTCCTTGAACAGGTCGTGCGTCAGCGGCCGGGCAGGAGCCATGCCCTGCTGTGCGAAGGCAATGGCGGTCGCCTCCCCGGGGCCGATCCAGATGGGGAGGTACCGGTCGCCTCCCACTTCACGCAGGAGCACGATCGGTTGGTTGGAGGGCATTTCCACCCGGACACCCACAACGTCGAGCTCGTTCACACAGCAACCCTAGGACCTGCCCGGCCGGTTTGGGTAGTCGGGGCCCCTTCCGGGCCGGTGCACTCAGTGCAGCCGGACGCCCAGAGCGCTTTGTACGAGGGCTTCGTGGAGCCGTACGGAGAGCCCCGCGAGCTCCTTCATGGTGGCCTCCGCATGGGCCCTGGTCTGCGGATTGCGGTGGCGCCTCAGCGGTGCTACGACTTGCTCCACCAGCCCGGCCTCCCGGTCGGCGGCGGCCTTCATCGCCCGCAGGTGCCGCGGCTCCAGCCCGAACCGCCCCAGGTCGGCCACCAGCCGGGCCACCGTGACGGCCTCGGCGTCGAATCCCCCGCCGGGCGCCTCGGCGAGCAGTCCGTACGACTCCCACTCGGCCAGCCGGGCCTCGTCCACCTCGGCGGCGGCGATCAGCTCGGCCCGGCCCACGCGGGCCACGGTGGGGCGCTCACGGCCCACCTCGCCGTACACGGCCGCCGGGCCGGTGGGATCGCCGGCGTCCCCGTGCGCCGTCGGCGCCGGGATCCGGACCTGCTCGCCACGGGAGAGCGCGTCGAGCTGCTCGCGGATGACCTTCAGCGGCAGGTAGTGGTCCCGCTGCAGACGCAGCACCTGCGCCAGCCGCTCGACGTCACCCGTGCTGAACTTGCGATAGCCGGAAGGTGTGCGCCGGGGCTCGACGAGCCCCTCCGCCTCCAGAAAACGGATCTTCGAGATCGTGACTTCGGGGAACTCGTCACGCAGCATGGTCAGCACCGTGCCGATGCTCACCAGCCGCCCGGCCGAGCCGGCGGTGCCGTTTCCGGCACCGCCTGTCGGGGTGCGCAGCATGAGACCTTCCCTAGACGGGTCAGACGCCCCGCAGGCTCGCGTAGAAGACCAGCCGGTACTTGCCGATCTGCACCTCGTCGCCGTTGTGCAGGGCGACCGAGTCGATCGGTTCGCGGTTCACGTACGTGCCGTTGAGGCTGCCGACGTCGGCGACGGTGAAGCCGCCCTCCTGGCCCCTGCGAAATTCGACGTGCCGGCGGGAGACGGTCACATCGTCCAGGAAGATGTCGCTCTGCGGATGCCGGCCCGCCGTGGTCAGCTCGCCGTCCAGCAGGAAGCGGCTGCCCGAGTTGGGACCGCGCCGCACGATGAGCAGAGCGGAACCGGGAGGCAGCGCTTCCACCGCGGCCTGGGCCTCGGGGGACAGCGAGGACGACACGTGCTGTTGCCCCGACACCTCGGCCTCGTAGGCCTCAAGGCCCGAGATCGAGATGGTGGACGTGGTCTCCGAGGCTCGCTCCGGCGTCAGGCCCGGCCGCAGCGGCGCACCGCAGTTGGAGCAGAACCGGCTGGCCGCATCGCTGCGGTGTCCGCACCTGCTGCAAATCTGCTCGGCCGACATGGACGGCTCCTCGCGCCGCGGCTGCCCCGCGGAGGCATTGGTGGCATACGGGTCGGAGGGGAACCCTCCACCCGCAGTTGAGGTTGACGGTTCACCGAAACCTATGCGTCCGCTACCAGCGGGGTCAACGGCCGACGCGCCCTGCGCGCCCGAAATGTCGCCCGGCCCCGCGACCTCGTCCCGGAAGAGCGGCCGGTCACCGCCCGGCCCATCCCCGGCCCCCTGCCGCGCGCGATGCCGTGCGCTGCCGCTTTCCTCACGGTTCTTCTTGCCGAACAACTTCTCAAACAACTTCACGGGCGATTCCCCTTGACCGAAACAGACCCGCCCGTGGGGCAGGACGAACTCCGAATGCACACACCTGCCGACCCGGACATCCTCACAACGTCCGTAACCACCAGACAGTTTCCACCACGCACCGCGACTTCGGTGCGCCGACCCCCCGCAGGCATCCGCCCGCGTGAGCCGGTCCCCCGCACGCCCCGCGTCACGACGATGACGACCGAGCGTAGTCAGGCTGCTTCGCAGCCCGCAAGGCGTCCACAACGATCTTCGCCGATCGCGTGACGGCGACGGTGGCCTGTTCCTTCTCCAGCGTCTGGACCACACCGCCCGGGATGTTCAGCGCCGGCTCCAGGTCCTGCGCCTTGCCGATCGCCTTGAACTCGTAGGGCTGTGTGATCTTCTTACCGTCGATCCCGACTCCACCGCTCTCGTCCGAGAAGTACGATCCCGCCACGACGCGCACCCCGTTGACCTGGATCGCCTCGGCCCCTGCCGCCCGCAGTTCCTGCAGTGTGTCCAGCAGTTGGTCGGACTCCACCTGACCCGTCGGATCAGTGATCTTCAGCGTGATGCCGGGGCCCTGCGCTGCCACCGTACCGGCCAGGATGCCGAGTTGACGCTCCTTCTCCACCGTCTGCTTACGGGCCTCCTCGGCCTGATTGGAGCTGCTCTCCAGCTCCTTGCGCTGATCCTCCAGCCGCTGCTTCTCCTCCTCCAGGCGCTGGGTCCGCCCGTCGAGCTCGTCGAGGATCCGTACGAGGTCCTCCTGACGGGCGCCGCGCAGCGCACTGGAATCGCTGTTCGACCGCACCTGGATGGCCAGCCCCAGGCCGAGGACGAACAGCAGCAGGGCGACGATCAGTTGCGCCCGGCTCACCCGCGGCGGCCACAAGCCGGCCGCGAGCCGCTGCCGGCCCATCTGCTCCTGCCGCGCCGGCTGCTCGGGCATGGGCTCCCCACGCGTCGGCTCCTCGGGCGGTGTGTCGTTCGTAGCCATCGGCCTCACGCCCGGAACACGTGCCGGCGGATGGCCGCGGCATTGGAGAAGATGCGGATGCCCAGGACCACGACCACGCCCGTGGACAGCTGCGAGCCGACGCCCAGTTGGTCGCCGAGGAAGACGATCAGAGCGGCCACGACCACGTTCGACAGGAACGACACCACGAAGACCTTGTCCACGAAGATGCCGTCGAGCATCGCACGCAGACCGCCGAAGACCGCGTCCAGCGCCGCCACCACGGCGATCGGCAGATATGGCTCCACGACGGCCGGCACTTCGGGCCGGACCAGAAGCCCGACCAGCACTCCGGCCACGAGGCCCAGTACCGCGATCACGATGCACCCTTCTGCTGCTGCTCTGCTGCTGTAGCCGTACGTACGGTCAGGCTCGACGCGGCCGGCAGCCGCACCTCGTCCACGGCGGAGAGGCTGTAGCGGATCCCGTAGCTCTCTTGCAATACGTGCAGGTACTGCCCGTCCGCCGAGTCCTGGAAAGCCGAGGCGAGCCGCTTCTTCTCCCCCACCGCCAGCACCTCGTACGGCGGCGCGAGCGGCCGGTTGTCGACCAGTATCGCGTCACCCGCGGCCCTGATGGCCGACAGCGCCGTCAGCCGCTGCCCGTTGATCGACACGGCCTCGGCCCCCGACTGCCACAACCCGTTGACGATCTTCTGCATGTCGCGGTCGCGCAGGCGGCCGGTGTCCGCGAAACCCGCGCTCTCACGAGGGCCGTCGCCGTCGCCCGACGAAGCACCCTTCGCATCGTCCACCACCAGCTTCACACCGGGCCCACGCACTGCCGTGGCGCCGGACAGCAGGGCCGCGAGCTGGCCCTGGTCCCCCCCGTGCTGCTTGAGCGCGGCGCGCTGGCGGTCGGCGACGTTCAGGCGCAGCCGCTCGATGTCCCGCTCCACACCGTCGGCGCGCTCGTCGGCCCGCTCCACCCGGTCGATCAGTTCCTGCCGCTCCTTGGCCAGCACCGGTGCGGCCAGCCGCGTCTCAGCGGCACCAAGGGTCACGATCATGGCCGCGACCACCAGTCCGGCGGCCAGCGCCAGTTTGGCTCGGAGGGTGCGCGGCAGACCCGCCGTACCCTCCGCCTGGCGCCGGGCCGTGGACTCCGCGTAGCCCTCGTCGAGGCTGTGGTCCATCACATGGGTCAGCAGCGACATGGAAGCGTCCGGGCGCGCGGTCCGGGCAGGGCCCGAGCCCGGGGGCGGCGCCGAACTCCTGTTGTGGGGCGGCTGCGACATACCGCACATCGTCGCATGTCGCCAGCGCACCCACCCAATGCACCCCGGCGGGCCGGGCGCCTCTCCTCGCGCCCGGCCCGCCGGTCCCTTCGTACGTTCCTACCTCACCGCGACCCCGGTGCTCAGTGCCCGGCTCCGTCCACCACGGCGGCCCACTCGTCCAGCAGGGCCTGCGCGGAGGTGTCGTCGGGGCCTTCTGCCCACAGATGGGTGACCGCCTCCGCCGGGTCGGGCAGCACCAGCGCCCAGCGCCCGTCGGCCTCGACCACGCGCACCCCGTCGGTGATGTCGACCTGCCGGTCGCCGGCCGCTTCCACGACCCGCCGCATGACGAGCCCCTTGACCGCCCACGGCGTCGGCACGTCCCGCTTGAGCACGTGCGCCCTGGGGATCCGGGCGTCGATCTGGCTCAGCGTAAGCTGCGTCCGCGCCACGAGCCCGAGCAGCTGCACGAAGGCAGCCGACCCGTCGAAGACACTGCTGAACTCCGGAACGATGAACCCGCCCCGGCCGTCCCCACCGAAGATCGTGTTCTCCGCCCGACCCACCCGGGTCAGGTCGTCGGGTGAGGTCGTCGTCCACTCGACCTGCGTGCCGTGGTAGGCCGCCACCTGTTCGGCGACCCGGGTCGTGGTCACCGGCAGCGCCACCTTGCCGCTGCGCTTCTCCGCGGCCACCAGGTCGAGCAGCACCAGCAGGGCCCGGTCGTCCTCGATGATCCGCCCGCGCTCGTCCACCAGGGAGATCCGCTCGCCCACCGGGTCGAAGCGCACCCCGAAGGCCGCCCGCGCCGAGGCCACGATCTCTCCGAGCCGCACCAGCCCGGCCCGCCGCGACTCGGCGGTTTCCGTCGGCCTGGTCTCGTCGAGCCCCGGATTGATGGTGAGGGCGTCCACGCCGAGCCGGCCCAGGAGGCTGGGCAGTACGAGACCGGCGCTGCCGTTGGAGGCGTCCACGACGACCTTGAGCCCGGCCGCGCTGATTCCGGTGATGTCCACCCGCCGCAGCAGCGAGCCGGTGTACGAGTCGAAGACGCTCGACGGGAACTGCAGGTCGCCGATCTCCCCCGGGAAGGCCCGGCGGTACTCCTGCCGCGCGTACACGCGGTCGAGCTTGCGCTGCTGCCCCTGCGAGAGGTCCGCCCCGCGCTCGTCCAGGAACATGATGTCGACGGAATCCGGCACTCCGGGCGAGGTCCGCAGCATGATCCCGCCGGCGCTGCCGCGCGCGGTCTGCTGCCGCGCCACCGGCAGCGGCACGTTCTCCAGGTCGCGGACGTTGATCGCGCTGGCTTGCAGCGCCGAGATCACGGCCCGCTTGAGCGCTCTCGCACCCCTGGAGTGGTCACGCGCCGTCGTGACGGTCGCGCCCTTCTTCAGGGTCGTCGCATAGGCACCGGCCAGCCGCACGACCAGCTCGGGGGTGATCTCGACGTTCAGGATGCCGGACACCCCCCGGGCACCGAACAGATGAGCCTGTCCGCGGGACTCCCAGATGACCGACGTGTTGACGAACGCACCGGCCTCGATCGTCTTGAAGGGGTAGACGCGCACGTTCCCCTGAACGATGGATTCCTCGCCGACGAGGCACTCGTCACCGATGACGGCGCCGTCCTCGATCCGCGCGGCCCGCATGATGTCGGTGTTCCTGCCGATGACGCAGCCGCGCAGGTTGCTGTGGGGGCCGATGTACACGTTGTCGTGTACGACGGCCTTGTGCAGGAAGGCCCCGCTCTTGACGACGACGTTCGAGCCGATGACCGTGTGCTCGCGGATCTCGGCGCCGGCCTCGACCTTGGCGTAGTCCCCGATATACAGGGGCCCGCGCAGTACCGCGTCGGGGCTGACCTCGGCCCCTTCGGCGATCCACACCCCGGGCGAGATCTCGAAGCCGTCCATCTCGATCTGGACCTTGCCCTCAAGCACGTCGGCCTGCGCCTTGACGTAGCTCTCGTGCGTGCCGACGTCCTCCCAGTAGCCCTCGGCCACGTAGCCGTAGATCGGCCGGCCTTCCTTCATGAGCTGCGGGAAGACGTCACCGGACCAGTCCACCGAGACATCCGGGTCCACGTAGTCGAAGACCTCGGGCTCCATGACGTAGATGCCGGTGTTGACGGTGTCGGAGAACACCTGGCCCCAGGTCGGCTTCTCCAGGAAGCGTTCTACCTTGCCTTCCTCGTCCACGATCGTGATGCCGAATTCCAGGGGGTTCGGCACCCGCGTGAGGCACACCGTGACCAGTGCGCCCTTCTCCTTGTGGAAGCGGATCAGATCGGTGAGGTCGAAGTCGGTGAGCGCATCGCCGGAAATAACGACGAAGGCGTCATCCTTCAAGGCTTCCTCGGCGTTCTTCACGCTGCCGGCGGTGCCGAGTGGCTTCTCCTCGTTGGCATAGGTGAGCTCCATCCCGAGCTCCTCGCCGTCACCGAAGTAGTTCTTGACGAGCGACGCCAGGAACTGGACGGTGACCACGGTCTCGTTGAGCCCGTGCCGTTTCAGCAGCCTGAGCACATGCTCCATGATCGGCCGGTTCGCCACCGGCAGGAGCGGCTTCGGCATGCTTGAGGTCATGGGGCGAAGGCGGGTACCTTCACCACCGGCCATCACGACGGCCTTCATGTCGGAAGAGTCCTCCTTGAGAGATGACGGTCTTGCCGACCGCACCCGTCTCGGACGGTGACTTGGCGAGTCTTCCGCGTCATCCGGCGCCGTGGCGAGGTCAATCGGCCGTGGTGTCCGCCTTCACGAGACGACGGACTTGAACCACGTAAAGCACTCCTGCCCACCAATAGAGGGTTGTACCCCAACCTGCGAACGCCCATCCGAAAACAGCCCCCGTCCAGGCGAGCCAGCCTGAGCCGTCACTGAGCAGGAGGAGCGGAAAGGCGTACATGAGGTTGAAGGTGGCTGCCTTGCCGAGGAAGTTCACCTGCGGCGGCGGATAGCCGTGGCGGCGCAGGATCCACACCATGACCAGCAGCATCAGTTCACGGGCGAGCAGGGCGCCGGTGAGCCACAGCGGCAGGAGCTCGCGATAGGTGAGCCCGAAGAGCGTCGACAGGATGTACAGCCGGTCCGCGGCCGGATCCAGCAGGCGGCCGAGCCTGCTGATCTGATTCCAGCGCCGCGCGAGCTTGCCGTCGAGGTAGTCACTGATCCCGCTGAGCATGAGGACGGCCAGGGCCCATCCGTCGTGCTCCTCCAGAATCAGCCACAGGAACAGCGGCACGCCGGCGAGACGCGCCATGCTCAGGATGTTGGGAATGGTGAAAATTCGGTCAGTCTGGACCCGAGTCTCCTGGACCTCCACCCGGGGGCCTCCACTGTGACTGTAGATATGTCGAACGCTGCACCCTGACCCTACAGGAGACCGCACACGGGTCCGGAACGCAGGAAAGCCCCGCACCATAAGGTGCGGGGCTTTCCCACAATAAAAGTTCGGCGGCGTCCTACTCTCCCACAGGGTCCCCCCTGCAGTACC